>NZ_JAWJZZ010000003.1:0-493769 GCF_036452135.1 Sorlinia euscelidii
CAGCGACTGGGGTGAAGTCGTAACAAGGTAGCCGTAGGGGAACCTGCGGCTGGATCACCTCCTTTCAAGGAACGATGATGAGTATATGTGTTGGTGAGAGCTGATGGATATATTTGCATTGTTTTAAGACAAAGCCCTGTTTTTGATAAAGCAGGCGATGGCTGATAAGGCGCCGTCAACATATCCTTTTTTACGATGTTATGGGCTAGTAGCTCAGTTGGTTAGAGCACACGCTTGATAAGCGTGGGGTCGGAGGTTCAAGTCCTCCCTGGCCACCATTATTTCCGGGTTGAGAGATCTGGGGATGATTTTGGGGGCGTAGCTCAGTTGGTAGAGCACCTGCTTTGCAAGCAGGGGTTGTCGGTTCGATCCCGTCCGCCTCCACCACATTTGTGGTGATAACATTGTAATGAAGAGGGTTTTCAAGTTTGCTGCGCGGGACATTTTTCTGCGTGAGCGATGTTTGATCTTTGTCAGAGTGAATAGGTTGGTGCACTTTCTGTGTGCTGTTGGTTTCCGGTTGGTCTGACCGTGGAGAAGCCTTTGCGTGATGCTGATGTTTAACATTGGTATTGTGAGGGGTTTTAAAGCGATAAGGGAGCTGACATTTGGCATACAGAGAGTGAGAAGAAAGATTAGAATGATAGAGAGATACGCGGATGCTGCATTTTCTCTACGGAGTAACGCTGCACGTGAGACGTGTGGATGGTTGCTGTGTATGTGTAGCATGTGAGTATGAGAAGGGCATTTGGTGGATGCCTTGGCATCAGGAGGCGATGAAAGACGTGGCACGCTGCGAAAAGCCATGGGGAGCCGCGAGCAGGCATTGATCCGTGGATATCTGAATGGGGAGACCCACCTAGCGATAGGTATCATAGACTGAATTCATAGGTTTATGAGGCGAACCCGGGGAACTGAAACATCTCATTACCCGGAGGAAAAGACATCAACAGAGATTCCGCTAGTAGTGGCGAGCGAACGCGGAGGAGGCCAGTAGGTTATTTAGGAGAAGCAGAACAGTCTGGAAAGTCTGGCGAGAGAGGGTGATAGCCCCGTATGCGTAGTTCCTGGATAATTTCTTGAGTAGGGCGGGGCACGTGAAACCCTGTCTGAACATGGGGGGACCACCCTCCAAGCCTAAATACTCCCTGATGACCGATAGTGAACAAGTACCGTGAGGGAAAGGTGAAAAGCACCCCGATGAGGGGAGTGAAAGAGACCTGAAACCAAATGCCTACAAGCAGTCGGAGCCTCTTATGGGGTGACGGCGTACCTTTTGTATAATGGGTCAGCGAGTTTCTGTTTGCAGCGAGCCTAAGCCGATAGGTGTAAGCGAAGCGAAAGCGAGTCTGAATAGGGCGCATGAGTTGCTGGCAGAAGACCCGAAACCGAGTGATCTAGCCATGGCCAGGCTGAAGGTGCGGTAACACGCACTGGAGGGCCGAACCCACGCCTGTTGAAAAAGTCGGGGATGAGCTGTGGCTAGGGGTGAAAGGCCAATCAAACTCGGAGATAGCTGGTTCTCCGCGAAATCTATTGAGGTAGATCGTCGTGTATTACCCTCGGGGGTAGAGCACTGGATGGGCTAGGGGGGCCCAAAGCCTTACCAAACCTAACCAAACTCCGAATACCGAGGAGTATGAGCACGGCAGACAGACGATGGGTGCTAAGGTCCATTGTCGAGAGGGAAACAGCCCAGACCACCAGCTAAGGCCCCTAAATCGTGGCTAAGTGGGAAAGGATGTGGGGATTCCAAAACAACCAGGAGGTTGGCTTAGAAGCAGCCATCCTTTAAAGAAAGCGTAATAGCTCACTGGTCTAATAGAAACCCTGCGCCGAAAATGTAACGGGGCTCAAGCCACGTGCCGAAGCTGTGGGTGCATACATTGTATGCGCGGTAGCGGAGCGTTCCGTAAGTCTGCGAAGGAGACGGGGTGACCCTCTCTGGAGATATCGGAAGTGCGAATGCTGACATGAGTAGCGACAAACAGTGCGAGAAACACTGTCGCCGAAAGTCCAAGGGTTCCTGCGCAAGGTTAATCCACGCAGGGTAAGCCGGCCCCTAAGGCGAGGGCGAAAGCCGTAGTCGATGGGAACCAGTTGAATATTACTGGGCCTGCCAGAAGTGACGAATGCGATATGTTGTCTGTTCTTAATGGATTGGACAGGCTTTTGGAGCATTCCGGGAAAGAGCTCTGGCATATAGACCGTACCCGAAACCGACACAGGTGGACTGGTAGAGTATACCAAGGCGCTTGAGAGAACGATGCTGAAGGAACTAGGCAAATTGCTCGTGTAACTTCGGGATAAGCGAGACCCGTATGTGGGCAACCATGTGCGGGTGGCACAGACCAGGGGGTAGCGACTGTTTAGTAAAAACACAGGGCTGTGCGAAGTCGAGAGACGACGTATACGGCCTGACGCCTGCCCGGTGCCGGAAGGTTAAGAGGAGATGTGAGAGCATTGAATTGAAGCCCCGGTAAACGGCGGCCGTAACTATAACGGTCCTAAGGTAGCGAAATTCCTTGTCGGGTAAGTTCCGACCTGCACGAATGGCGTAACGACTTCCCCACTGTCTCCAGCATCGGCTCAGCGAAATTGAATTCCCCGTGAAGATGCGGGGTACCCGCGGTCAGACGGAAAGACCCTATGAACCTTTACTGCAGCTTTGCAGTGGCATCAGAGACATTCTGTGTAGGATAGGTGGGAGGCTATGAAGCATGGGCGCCAGTCTGTGTGGAGCCATCCTTGAAATACCACCCTGACTGTCTTTGATGTCTAACCGCGACCCGTAAGCCGGGTCCGGGACCCTGCATGGTGGGCAGTTTGACTGGGGCGGTCGCCTCCCAAAGTGTAACGGAGGCGCGCGATGGTGGGCTCAGGTCGGTCGGAAACCGACTGTCGAGTGCAATGGCATAAGCCCGCCTGACTGTGAGAGTGACAGCTCGAACAGAGACGAAAGTCGGCCATAGTGATCCGGTGGTCCCACGTGGACGGGCCATCGCTCAACGGATAAAAGGTACTCTAGGGATAACAGGCTGATCTCCCCCAAGAGTCCACATCGACGGGGAGGTTTGGCACCTCGATGTCGGCTCATCACATCCTGGGGCTGGAGCAGGTCCCAAGGGTTCGGCTGTTCGCCGATTAAAGTGGTACGTGAGCTGGGTTTAGAACGTCGTGAGACAGTTCGGTCCCTATCTGCCGTGGGTGTAAGAGACTTGAGAGGATTTGTCCCTAGTACGAGAGGACCGGGATGAACATACCTCTGGTGCACCGGTTGTCGCGCCAGCGGCACCGCCGGGTAGCTAAGTATGGACAGGATAACCGCTGAAAGCATCTAAGCGGGAAACCTACCTCAAAACAAGGTCTCACAGGGCCGTGAAAGACCATCACGTCGATAGGCTGGGTGTGAAAGCGTGGTAACACGTGCAGCTGACCAGTCCTAATCGCCCTTATTACTCACATCAACGCCGCTCTCCCTCACAGGAAAGCAGCATGCACATACATAGCAGTCATCCACGCATCCAAAGCGTCTCTCTCATCTCATTCCACCCCTTCTCCTCATCCCGTCCCGCTCATTAAGCAGGACAGGGCATGCACCAGCCTCTCCACCCTGCAAAGGGTGGGCCAGATGACCTGGTGGCCATGGCGGGAGACTTCCACCCGATCCCTTCCCGAACTCGGCCGTGAAACGCCCCAGCGCCTATGATACTGCAGCTTAAGCTGCGGAAAAGTCGGTCGCCGCCAGGTCTCCTGACCCACCCACATCAAACCGATATCCTCAGGGGATCATTCCAATCATCCCCCACCATCGCGGGGTGGAGCAGCCCGGTAGCTCGTCAGGCTCATAACCTGAAGGCCGCAGGTTCAAATCCTGCCCCCGCAACCATCTTAATAACACCCCCACTTCATACGCCTCACGCGCCTCAAACAGGCCGCTCTCTCGCGTCCTCAGCTCCCCCCATCGCATCACATTAAAAAACCCCGCCCACCGCCTCGAGACCCCAAAGCGGCAGGCAGGGGCGTCTCGGTCCAGACCGACGCTCTACTCAATCTTCTCAAACGCACCCGCAACACGAACCTCAACCTTCTCATCAGGATAAACCGCCGCGACCACCAACCTGGCCGCACGGATAAAACCGCCCCATACCCCCGTCACCACAACCCCCACTCACCTCAAAGGCAGCCGGAAAACGCCGGAAGCGGGCGCACATCGCCATCGTATCGTCTTGAGGCAATCGTAACTATCTGCTTAAATCTCTCGACAATGAGGGGTGTGACCGGTGACTGAGGGGCGATCGGTCACATTTCCGGTAAGTGAGAGGTCCGGAAATTGTCGCAGATCCAGGTGCGAAAACGACGCAGTCAAGAAAACCGGCTTGAGATCCTGACGGCAGCCGTTACGCTGTTTGAGCAATCAGGCTTTCACCAGGTCGGTGTTGAGGACGTCGTGCGGGCGGCTAACGTGACTAAAACGACGCTTTACCGCCATTTTGGCAGTAAAGACGGGTTGGTTGTGGAGGTGCTGGGTGACCGCATCGATAAGGTGGAGGAAGGTTTAATCGCCGCCATCACGGCGCATAAAGCGCCGCGTGCACGCTTGAAAGCCATTTTTGACTACCACACAAAATGGTTTCACAAGCCCAGTTTTGCCGGATGTCTGTTTTACCGCGCGACGGGGGAATATGCGGGTAGAAGGCGGGAGATCGCCAAGCTCAGTAAAGCGCAGAAGCTCAGCCTTCGTGCCGCGATACAGGCTTTTGTCGAAGAGTTAGGCGTGCGTAAAAACCGCAGCGAAAACTTGGCGCGGTCCATTCTTTGCCTGCTTGATGGTGCAATCATCGCCGCCCATTCATTGGGGGAAAAAGACGCGGCTGAAAATGCGTGGCAAATGGTCGAACTCGCCCTCAGGAGTGAATTGGATCGCGCCGTTTCGACGCGTAGCCGCTGAAGGCCGCACAGTCACGTCGCTCGTGCGGCGCCTGATACAGCCTGACTTTAACGGGCAGCCATTTTATCGAGCAGGTTTGCAGTGTGTCGACGCGTATTTCCCCTCAATTTCGTCGGCGCACGGCCTGAATCGTCGAAAGTTGAGACATCCGTCGCGTCGCATTCAGCGGTGCGGTAAGCGCGCTTCTCATCAATCTTCCGCACCCGCCCCCGACGACTGGCGGCGAGATTCGGCGCGACCGTCGGATATTCGGGCGGTAGCCCCCATCTGCGACGATAATCCTCAATGGACATGCCGAAAGTCGCGCTCAAATGTTTTTTGAGTGTTTTCAGACGCCTCCCGTCTTCCAGACAGATGATGTAATCAGGATGGACAGATTGATGAATGGGCACGGCAGGTATCAGCGTCGGGCTGCCCATGTCTGAACGCGCCTCATACGCCTCCATCATCTGCGCGCGTGGCGGGTCAGTCGGATAAATATCCTCGTGAGAGCCTTCAAATGACGGGCGCAATGCAGAAGTTTCCGGCAGCCAAATCGGGTCCATCCGGGAAATTGTGCCGTAAATTTCCCTGACAAGCTGCGATAACTGGGCGGTCTCCACCCGTGTCGTCGCCAGATGGGCCGCCACGATGTCGGTCATGGCTCTCAGGCGCGCAAGATAGATATCTTCCGAGCAATTTGGGTCATGCATATCTTCAGTCATTTTCGGCATTGTGACAGAATTTCACCCCGAATTTTGGCAGGGACGACTTGCCACGTCCCCGTAAATGAGGTCGTCGCTGCAAGGAGATTAACCGTAGCGGAAGGGCGTGACAAGCCGACTTCTTCGAAAAGATAATCACCGCCTTCTCACCAGATCCGGCACGTGAAGCCACCCTTAAGCCGGGTTTTCGAGCCGTGTCGCGTGAGAAACGACCGTTCATTCCATGCGTCTCAGGATGCGGACAAATGCGGCATGACAGGCAGAAAGATGTCACCAGCTTTACTGAAACGAACAGGATAAGAGCATCTCGCGTATGGGAGTTGGAACGTCTGGTCTCAAATTTTCAAATACACAAAGACAACAACCGGTAAGTCACTCCAAAATGGAATTCCAACCCTGACTTGATGGAGAGTTACACTGCGCCTGACCCTCATGAGTAAGTTGACCTGTCAGACGTAAAATCGACGCCTTCTGAAAACCGCGTTTAATGATAACGATTATCACTTGCATCACCGGTTAATCCGTGTTTTCCAGAATGAGAGGCAGGTCCGGGACCCACCTCGTTTTCATTCAATCCGAATCATTTCGTTAAAACCGGCGGCTCACGATGATGAACCACGATCAATTATCACCCAGCCATGAGGTGCGTGAGGCACGCTCATCGCTTGAGCATTCTCCACGCGTTAGGCAACCTGTCCACGCACAGCATGCAACGCCATCATTTTTCCTGTCATCCTTTCGCGCGATAAAGGCCTCCCGCTTACAGAAACGCCTCAGTCTGAACCAGGCGTGTCAACAGCTCGCGGAATGGCGGGAGAATACTGAGCTCCCGCCAGGTCACGTTGCACCGACCATCTTGGGGGCGCTCCCCTTCGACCTGACGGCACAGGCGGAATTATTCATCCCGACGGACATCGCGCTCACCTCACGAGAAGTGCTTGAGGCGGATTGCGGGGCCGAAACGGTTGAAGAACCCACCCTTCAATCTTACCATTCCGATCTGTCCGAAGCCCAATATTGCAGTCTTGTCAGCGACATAAAAAAAAGAATGGCGCATTCAGATCTCCGAAAACTGGTGCTGGGACGGTGTGCGCGTCTGCGTTTTTCGGGGCCTGTCCATGTAGCTTCCGTTGCAAAGCGGCTTATCGCGCAAAATCCGAGGGACATGGTGTTCCAAATCCCATTACGGGACGGCAGTATCCTCGTCGGCGCCAGCCCGGAACTTCTCATCAGAAAAACGGGTAATGAATTCTGTTGTCACCCTTTGGCCGGGTCCATCCCACGATCATCGGATCGAGAGGAGGACGCGCGCCGCGGCCAGGCCCTGCTTTCATCCGCCAAAGACAGGGATGAGCACGCGATTGTTGTCGCGCAACTGAGGTCACAACTCAGCGCATTATGTCGTGACCTCGAAATCCCCGACACACCCAGCCTGACCCGGACGGCCACAATGTGGCATCTCTCAACCCGGCTCAGCGGGCGCATCGGGGACCGGAAAATGAGTGCGCTTGATCTGGCACGTCTCATCCACCCCACCGCCGCTTTATGCGGCGCGCCGAGAGATCTCGCCTTCCGCACGATCGCGGCGCTTGAGCCTTCGGGGCGCGGTCTCTTTGCCGGCCTCGTCGGGTGGAGTGATGCGCGCGGGGATGGGGAATGGGCAGTGACCATCCGTTCCGGCATCATAAAGGGTGCGGAGGCGCAGCTTTTCTCCGGCGCGGGCATCGTGCCGGGTTCCGACCCTGAAGCCGAATGGCACGAGATTGAAGCCAAATTGGGCACGATGCGGCGCGCTCTGGGACTGGAGTCTGTCAGCGCGTGACGACGTTGAAAGCGAAAGCGCCCTCTTAAAAATGAGATAGCGAGAGATCAGGACATTTTATGGCGATCCCGAAAATAACATCCTATCCCCTGCCGCAATGGGGGCGCACCCGCCTCGGAGAAGGCGCCAAACCGAAGGTTGACTGGGTGATTGATCCGTCACGCGCGGCGTTGCTGATCCATGACATGCAGGATTATTTCCTGTCATTTTACGACGTCGATGCGCCGCTCGTGCGCAGTATGATCGCCCATATCACAGGGCTCCGCGCAAAATGCCGCGCGCTTGAGGTGCCGGTATTCTACACCGCCCAGCCAACGCGTCAGAGCCTGAAGGCGCGCGCACTCCTGACCGATATATGGGGGCCGGGCCTGACGAATATAGCCCCGGAGGCGGCGCGGATTGTGCCGGAACTCACGCCGTCTCCCGAAGAAAATGTGCTGACGAAATGGCGATATAGTGCCTTCGCAAAAACCGATCTGAAAAAGCGTCTGGCGGCGGCGGGGCGCGATCAGCTTATTCTCTGTGGCGTCTATGCTTCAATCGGCTGTCTGGCCACAAGTCTGGACGCGTTTATGCTGGACGTGAAATCTTTTCTGATCGCGGATGCGACGGCCGATTTCAACCTGGCAGACCATGAAATGGCGCTCCGCTACGTTGAGACACGTTGTGGTCGCGTGCTGAATACGGCCGAAGCGTGTCGGTATCTTGGACAATGACAGCGACGCCCGAAATACCCGCCCCGAAAGCAAAAATCGCCTGGGTGACCGGCGCGGCGCAGGGTATTGGCAAGGCCATCTGCGCCCGCCTTCTCTCTGAAGGTGTCTTCGTGATCGGCATGGATCAAAACCCGATCGCGGTCGATCATGTGTCGGACAGCATCATCTTCGATATTTCTGACCCGGAAGCCACGCTCAAAGCGGCAGACGCCCTGCTCTCGCGCTATGCCGCGCCACATTATATTGTCCATGCTGCCGGCATCTTTATCGAGGGAAGTGGCGAGACCTTATCGCTGGAATCATGGGACCGACTTTTCGCTGTCAATGTGACGGGGCCCTTCAACCTCATCAAAGCCGCGTTGCCCGCCCTGCATATTGCGCAGCGCGGCGCGATTGTGCTGATCGGGTCAAATGCAGCACATATACCCCGGCTGGGCATGCTGGGATACGCTGCGTCAAAAGCGGCCCTTGCGGCATTAGGGCGCGGGCTGGCGCTGGAGATGGCGCCCCATCATGTCCGATGTAACATTGTCTCGCCCGGTTCGACAGATACGGAGATGCAGAGGCGTCTCTGGAAGCCAGGGTTCGGCGCGGCGGACGTGGTGCGCGGCGCGCCGAACGCATTCCGGCTTGGTGTTCCACTGGGGAAGATCGCCACCGTGGAGGATATAGCTGACATCACGATGTTCCTCCTCTCCGATCGTGCCGGACACATTACCATGCAGGATATTGTCGTGGATGGCGGGGCAAGTCTGGGCGCTTAAAACTTGGGGGCTTGAGCATGCGCAATGATACTTTGAAGTCGCTGCGCAAACCGATCCGAACATTAATATGGGGCGGCATCTGGCTTGGCGCGTTTGGCGGGGTTTCGGCACTCATACCTTTATTCGGGCTGGCGGCGCTGGCCGAGGCGCTGCAGACTGCTCCGCCTGACCTCCATCGCATTGCGATGCTGGCGGCCCTTATCGTCGTTTGTACCGTCTTGGGTTGGTTGGCCACGACTTTGGCGATGGGGCTGACACATCTCGCGGATGAGCGCCTTCAGGCGCGCCTGCGGTGCCAGATGATCGCGCATCTCGGCGTCCTCCCGCTCGGTTGGTTCACCGGGACGCATTCAGGCATGGTGCGCAAGGCGGTCGAGGATGACCTGACTGAGCTCCATTATCTGACGGCGCATCATGAGGTTGAGCGCATACGCGCCTTGTCCCAACCCATCATCGGTTTATTCTGTCTGTCATTGCTCGATTGGCGTCTCGCGCTGCTCGCTATGGCCACCTGGCCGCTTTACGGCGTAGCATATTTTTGGATGATGCGCGGATATCGAGAAAATCTGCAACTTATGGATCGTGATCTTGCGGCCATCAGCGCCGCCATCGTCGAACTGATCCGCAATATTGTCGTCATTAAATCCTATCGACAGGCGCGCCAGAACCATCATGATTACGGTCAGGCCACCTCGCGTTTCGCTTTATTTTACGGGGGTTGGGCGGGACGCACCGCGCGGATAGAGGCGATTTCCGCGCTCCTCCTTTCCGTGCCCGTCATCATGCTGACCAGTCTCGCCGGAGGGTATCCACTTGTAACAGGCGGGCAGGTGACCCCGGTCATGCTTTTCGCTGAAATCATGGTGGCCATGACATTGCCCCAGTGTTTCCAAACCCTGCATACCGGCAATGCAGCCTTTAAGAGGGCTCAGGCAGCGGCCGAACGTATTGACTATCTTCTCTCACGCCCATCCCTGCCAGCCCCGACGCCGACACACCCGATCAGCCCGACCAGCGCCGAAGTCACTTTTGATCATGTTAGCTTCGCCTATGACGATGGACGCCCCGTGCTGAATCATCTCTCCTTCACCTGCGCTCCCGGGACGGTGACAGCGTTGATCGGGCCTTCCGGTGCGGGCAAATCCACTTTGGCGCGGCTTGTCCCGCGATTTTATGACGTCTCGAAGGGGGCCATACGCCTGGGCGGCGTCGACGTGCGGCAGCTTGACCGCGCAACCCTCTATAGACAGGTTGGCTTCGTCTTGCAGGAGGTGGAATTGCTGCATGGCACCGTGCGCGACAATATCTGTCTGGGCCATATCAATGCGCGAGAAAGTGATATCATCGCGGCGGCGCAGGCGGCACAGATTGACTCCGTCATTCAGGCCTTGCCGCAAGGCTATGACACGATGATCGGTGACGGATATTGTTTCTCGGGCGGTGAGGCGCAGCGCATCGCTTTAGCGCGGATGATCCTTGCCAACCGGCCCATCCTGATCCTGGATGAAGCAACATCCAGCGCCGACCCGGAACATGAAGTGCAGATTCAGGCGGCGCTCTCCCATCTTGCACGTGGTCGGACGGTGATCGTCATCGCACATCGGCTCGCCTCCATTGCCCATGCTGACCAGATACTGGTCCTTGAAGACGGTCGGATTGTTCAGAAAGGCCGCCATGAGATGCTGGTCTCGCAGGAAGGTTGTTACAAAGATCTGTGGGAGGTCGAAAATCGGGCGCAGCCTCTCTCGCATCCGGCCGAAACGGAAGGTGCCCTGCCATGCTGAATTCCCTGCGCAGCCTGCTGATGCCGGACCAGATCCGGCTTATCCGAAGCTACCTCATCCTCCTCGCTGTCAGCGGGTTTTGTGAAGCGGGCACGACCCTGCTTCTCATCCCGGTCACGCAATCCCTGATGACACACGCTTATGATCGCCTCGGAAGCTGGGTGAGTGTCCTGACCATCGCCGTCATAATCACCTGCCTGTTGCGTTACTGGCAGACAGTGCGGGGGATGCGTCTTTCCGTCGTGGTTCTGCGCACGGTGCAGTCCCGCTTGGGACAGCATATCGTGCGCTTGCCATTGGGCTGGTTTTCAGGGGAAGTCAGCGGTCAGGTCTCACGTTGTGCGACATATGGCGCGATGGGGCTGGCCAATGCCCTGTCACATTTACTGCCGGCCCTCCTCTCCGACATTGCGGTGCCGCTTCTGACGAGTGGCGCGATGATGTTGCTGGACTGGCGTCTCGGCATGGTGGCCCTTGGCGGCGCGGTCGGCGTTCTCATTGCGAATTCCCGGATCAGCAGAGCGATCGTCAAGGGGGAAGCGCCATCGCATGAAGCGACTGTCACGCTCAATAATCGCGTCATAGAATTTGCGCGGTGTCAGGCTAGCTTGCGCGCCTTCTGTCTCGAAAGTGCCACTTATGCGCCGCTGACCCAGGCGCTTGAAGCTAAAAATGCGGCGGGCCAATCTCTCCTGAAAACCACATTCCCGAAGGTCCTGATCAGCGGGCTGAGCGTGCAGTTTGTCTTCGCGATACTCGTGGGGGTCGGGCTTCTTCTCACCCTGTCAGGGGGCCTCGGCGTGCCGCGGCTCATGGCTTTCCTCGTCCTTGCGGCCCGGTTTTCCAGCGGGCTGGCGATGCTGGGTGCGCGTATGGGTGTGTTAGGCATGATCCGGCGGGAAATTGAGCGTATTGCCGCCATCATGAATGAACCGACCCTGCCTGAAGCCCCGCGCCGCAAAAATCTCATTGCGCCGGGTGCGATCTCATTTCGATCCGTCGATTTCGGCTTTCATCATGGTGATGTCGTTCTGCATGATGTGACGTTTGAGGTGACGCCTGGGAGCGTGATCGGGCTGATCGGCCCCTCCGGCGCAGGTAAAAGCACCCTCCTGAAATTAATGATGCGGTTTTATGACCCGGTGAAGGGGCAGATCCTGATGGGCGGTGTTGACCTGCGGGACCTTCCGACGGATCAGCTCATGGACCAGATAGCCCTCGTCTCTCAGGATGTCGTCCTGTTTGCAGGCTCGATAGAGGATAATATCCGCATCGGAAACCCGGATGCATCAGAAGAAACATGGCGCCATGCCGCGCGTCTCGCGCGGGTCGATGCGCTCGTTGCGCGGCGGCGACATGGATGGGCCACGCAGGTCGGGGAAGGGGGATGCCAGCTCTCGGGCGGTGAGCGTCAAAGAATTGCCCTTGCCCGCGCGCTTCTTAAAAACGCGCCGATCCTCCTGCTGGATGAGGCGAGTTCAGCCCTTGACGCCCTGAACGTGGCCGCGTTTCAGGATGTGGTGAAGCAATTGCGGGGGAAAACGACGATCATCATGATCACCCACCAACTTGAGACCGTTATGCACGCGGATCACCTTCTGACAATTGAGGCGGGTCGCATTGTCGAGCGTGGCGCGCCCGCAGATTGCCTGACATCTCGCGGTTATTTTGACCGTTTCTGCCGAGAGCGGCGTCAGGCATCAGGCTGGCGTCTGACCGCCTAGCCTTGTGTCAGGCGCGGGTCAGGAACGGCACCAGGTCACGACATGGTCCTCAAAAAATTGATATCGCACCGTGATGCGGCCTCCGCACCTCCAGCGAGAACTCCAGTCTTTCGTGAGGGCAAAAACCAGCGCCACGGGCGTGACGGAGGTGAGGGCGGCCGCGTCAAAATTCTCAAATTGAAGCGTGGCGGGGAAGAGGGCTTTGAAAAGCGCCTCTTTTGCGGAAAACACCAATGTGACGCCTGACGGGAAATCTCCTCTCTCCTGCATCAATCGCCACTCGCGGGGCGACGCCACCAGACTTGCAATATTATTTGCCGTTTCCATCCCGATGATCTGCTCAATATCCACCCCGATCGCGTCGCCGTCATTTTGCGGCGCAACGAGGCTGATCGCCCATGTCCGGCTGTGACTGATGCTCCCGACCCGGGAAGCGGGCCAATCGACCAGGCCGTTTTCGAGACGGTGCAGCGGCGCTGGGCCATCGAACCCGCCATCCCGCAAAGCCCTTAAGGCACAATAACGCCCCGCTAGAAAGGCGCGCCGACGCGTCAGATGCGCATCCTTGAAGGACGGCGGCAGCAGATTGGTTTCGCACGAGGTCTCCTGGACTTGGTTCAAGGCGATCATGCGCGCGGTGACGCCATTTTCCAGAATGAGCGGCGCCATGTCCCGGCATTGTTCAGCGCGCGGCACAATATCTCGCCATGCCGCATCATTCGGTATCGGGGACGTTTTCTCCGTCCCGCCGCGCGCCTGGGCGAGCGCGGCCGTGCAACCCGTGGGTTGAGACGACAATATTCGCCGTTGCAGATCACCCATGCCGCGCCTGCGCCAGCACGGCAAGTTTCTTGCGGTCAAGCTTGCCGACCGCGGTTTGCGGCCAGTGGGAGATCCATCCATATTGGTCTGGAATTTTATAGGCCGCCATACCGTTTTCCCGCAGAAATTCCCGAATGGCGATGTCGGTCAAGTCGCGGGACGCGCCTTTCAGGAAGGCGCAGATGCGTTCCCCAAGATGCGGGTCAGGCGCCGCCACCACCACGGCCTCTTCAATATCAGGGTGGCGCGTTAAGGCGGCCTCCACCTCCGCCACCGCAATCTTCTCTCCCGCGCGGTTGATCTGCTCCTTCAGCCGTCCCATGACAGTTATATTCCCGTCTGCATCCTGACATACGACGTCTCCCGTGCGGTAATAGCCTTCTGCCGTGAAGGATGAGACATTATGCTCGGCTGCGTTAAAATACCCACTGATTGTGTAAGGGCCGCGCGTGAGGAGTTCACCCGTTTCCCCTAGTGTCACCTCATGGTCGTCCGAATCGACAATCAAAATGTCATCTTCCCGCGACATGGGGCGTCCCTGCGTGTTGAGGATGACATGCTGGGCGTCATCAAGCCGCGTGTAACAAATCAGCCCTTCAGCCATGCCGTAAACCTGCTGGATCATGGTGCCGAAGAGCTGTTGCGCCTGCTTCACAAGCGCCGCATCAACCCGCGCCCCACCAATCTGAAGAAGCCTCAGGCTGGAGAGATCACTTCTTTCCCATTTCCGTGCCTCAATCCAAAGGCGCAGCAAAGGCGGCACGAGCGCGATGTGGGTGACGGATTCTTTTTCGATCAACGGCATGATTTCATCGCATGAAGCGGCGTTAGCCAGCACCACCCGGCCCCCGCGGGAAAGCACGCCGAGAATGCCGGGGCTGGAGAGGATGAAATTATGCGCACCGGGCAGGATGGCAAGATAGACGGTGGTTTCATCCACGCCCGCCATCTCAGCGGAACGTAGAAAAGTGAAAGCGTAATCCGCATGGGTGCGCGGGATGAGCTTGGGCGTGCCTGTCGTCCCGCCTGAAAGGAGGAGAAGGGCGAGATCGGTGAGGGCAGGCGGTTGCGGTGGATGGAAGGGCGCATCCAGCGCGGAAAGCTGCAAATAATCTTCAGGCACCTCAGCGCCATCCAGCACAATCAGTCTCAGACAAGGATGTGCCTGCTGAAGCGACCGGGCGAGAACCTCATATTGGAACCCATGAAGTTCCCGCGCGGCAAAATAAGCGACGGGCTGCGCATTGGCGACCAACGCGTTAAGATCGTGCGCTCTCTGTGCTGGCATAGCCATAATCGGATGGACGCCTAGGCGGAGCGCGGCCAGTAAAATTGTCACGAGGCCGATGCTGTTCGGCATCTGGACGAGGATGCGATCGCCTCTCACCAGCCCCGATTTTTGTAAGGCCCCGGCGAGGCGATCAACATGATGGTCCAGAGCGGCATAGGTCATGCGTTGATCGCCATGCACCAACGCGATGCGTGTGCCCCATTTACGCGCCCACTCTGTCAGCATCCCGCCGATCGGCGTTGTGAGGACGATGCCGTCTATGATGAGCGGCCTTGTGGCAGGGGCGAGATCGTGCTCAAGCATGATCAGCACCCGCCATCTTGACGACATGATCCGTATGGGCCGCGACGATGTGACCCAGAAATCCCTGTGGGTCACGTGTGGGATAAAAGTGATCGCCGGGAAATGTAGCGGATCGCACGAGGCGGTGGAGCCACGGTGTCCAGGCCAGGACTTCCTCCGTCAGCGCTTCATGATCATCCTCGCCTGAAATCAGCATGGCCGGCGTCTGAATGAGGCGTTTCACGTCATCACGCCTGTAGGATTCAGTCGCTGAGAAATCCGCGCGCAACATCGGCAGGAAAATTTCCAGAATCAGAGGATTATTTTTGACCATCTCGTTACAACCGCCAATCGCGACCAACATGTCGAGAAATTCCGCGTCATCCCGACCACTCAGCCTTGTGCGCGGTTGAAGATGCGGGGCATGACATCCGGACAGAACCAGCAAATCCGGTGACGTCCCCGCATCTTCCAGTCGGAGACATGTCTCAAAGGCGATCTGCGCGCCCATACTATGTCCGGCGAGGATAATGCGCCGATTTTTGAAACCGGCATGAAGGAGCGCGCCCGCGACTTCATCTGCCAGCGCGGTGACGTCATTGGTCAGTAGATCATCCATCCGGTGATCACGACCAGGGTAGGTGACCATGGCGATATGAAGCGATGGGGACATGACGTGTCGCCATTGCCGGAAAGCGCCAATCCCGACGCCGGCATGGGGGCACATGATCATGGTGAGATCTGAATGTGTTTCGTTGAGCGGTGTCAAACATCTGGGGTGCGTAATATTATTCATCATATTCTCTCCCATGCAGAAGACGTGGCGCACGGATTGATGTGCAGGGTTTCAGGCGGTGCGATATTGCGCTCACGCGCCGGGCCGGTGCGGAGCAGAATGGATTGCCACGCCGCGGCGACCTGAAATTGATGTGACGCGTGCGCATGTAACGATGCGTCCCCGCCATCCAGGATCGTGCAGATCGCCTCCAGCAGGCGTCGCACGCAGGTCGGGGCATCATGCTCAAAAATCTGCTGCCATGTTTCCGGCCCCTCATGCAGGATCTGCCGTGCGGGCAGTCTGAGGCGCAGACGTGTCTCAGGCGGGCCGTCATACAGAGTCGTGCTAGCCTCCAGATGAGCGGGGTCAAACCAGTTTCCCACCCAGATGACCGGGCCGTAACTTGAGGTGAGGCTGAGGTAACCCTCCTGCCAACCCAGCAATAACTGGTGCATGACCAGACTATGCATGTCCGGGTCGTCCGGATCGATATAGTTTTGCAAGGAGAGTGAAATGTCAGTCTGGCCACAGGTCAGGCGTAATGAGTCCGCATGAAGCCCGTTCAGAACCGACGCGGACGTTTCCGGCAGGGTGATCGGATGCGCCACGCCCTGAAGCAGGAGGTCCAGGCCGGAATAGAGTAATTGTCGGCTTGTGGTGAGGGTGGCGATCTGAGGGGGGCCGACGCGGCTCTGGATCTGACGGGCCGTGTCGATCCATATTTTCCCAGCTGTCGCACTGCTGTAAAAGCTGCTAACCCAGTAAACCCGGCACAGTTCGCGAGCCAGTTTCTGCAGGCGGGCGACTTCCTCCGGGTGAATGGGATGTTCCTGCACAACATGGAGGCCTCGGCGCATCAGGCTCTCCGCCAGGCGGGAGCCTTCACCCCCGACGATGGTGGAGCGCACAACGACGCAGGCAATGTCGATATCCTGCGGCACGTCCTCGAGGCGCGTATAAAGCGGCACCCCGAAAGCATGCGCGAGTTTCCGCGATCTTTCACTGCCATTGGCCATGATCCCGGCCAGGGTGACACCGGGCATATCATCAAGGAAGGCATTGGCGTAGATTTCACCAAATTTCGCACCGACGATCAGAATGCGGCGCGGGCGTCTTTCCGTCATGATACGGTGACTCCCAGCCAGTCATTGACGCATTTCGCCACCTCAAGCGCCCATTTTTCATGAAGCAGGAGAGACCAGTGATCTGTCGGCACTGTCTGATATTCCGCCTGCTGAAAATAAGGGGACCAGTCTTCCGCCGCATCCCCCCAATGTTGAGGCCGCGAGGCGGCGCGGATGCACAGGCAGCGTCGTGGGGGCTCAAAATCGATGACATGCCCCCGCAGTAATTTCAACAGACTCAACGTCTTTTGCAGCATCGCGTCGCTGATCGGGAATTTTCCGGCCAGTGTGTCGGGTCGCGCCGCCATCATGGCGTCGAGATCCTCACGCTGGGTCGCGCAGAAATCCGCTGCCAGAACCGGCTCAATCAGGATAAGGTCAACGCTCTTCCCGCGTCGTGAGAGGATCCGCGCACATGATTGCGCGAGGAAAGCGCCATATGACCAGCCAAGCAAGGTAAGTGTGCCGTCAATGCCGGTGGCCAATATGGATTCGGCATAGCGCATGGCGAGCCCGTCCAGGGTTTCAATCCCCGTCAGGGAGGCAAGCTCCAACCCGTAAGTCGTCGCTTCGAGATGCTGGGCGAGCGGCAGATAGGCCGCAACACCGCCATCAGAAGCATGGAAAACGAAGATATGCATTCTCGCCTCCTTCCGCGTGAGGGCAATCGGCGCGTGGCCGCGATGGGCTGCGGGCGGGGTGAGGGACGCGCAGAATGCGCGCAGTTGCGGGTTGGCGAAAAGCTGTTGCAGGCTGGCACCCTCAAACCCGGCACGGGCAAGATGGGCCACCACGCGGGTCGCGATCAAACTGTCCCCGCCCGCATCGAAAAAGTCACTTTCAGGGGAAATGGGCCGTCCCAGAAATTCCCGCCAGATTTTGAGTACGGCCTCCTCAATCTCGTTTGGGCGTGTATCGCAGGGCGGTATCGTCAGGTCGTAATGACCCGTTTCAGAAGTTTTACGGCATGGGGAATGCAGCGTCTCGCGCTGGCGCAGGGTCAAAGCGGGCAAGTCCGTGCCATGGCGCGCGCGTAAACGCTGCTTCAGCGTGGCAAAGTCCGGTCGATGGATGCGCGTGGCTGTCGCGAGGATCAGATGCTGGCGCAAAGGTGACGCGGCCTCCCCCGGGTAAGTGAGGGGGACGTCGAAACCATTCTGCTCCAGAAGCTCCCGCCAGCGCGGCATGGGGAGAAAGGCCTCATGGGTTTGATGACGGAAATCATGATAACCATTGAGACCCTCCAGAAAGCCGATCGTCGCCAGTTGGAGGGCGGAATGAGGTTCCGTCGCTTCGATGATGACGAAGGCCCCACCGGGTTTGAGCAGCCTGCCCATCCGGCGCAGCGTCCGGCCGATATGGGTGGCGTCATGAAGGACATTACCTGCGATGATCACATCATAACCCTCTTCAATTATAAGCCCGGCATCAGGCGGGGCATTAATGTCGAGGTGCTCAAAAGCCATGAAATCATGGCCGCCAAAAGCCCGTCGCGCTTCATTCAAAAAGAGCGCCGATATGTCGGTAAAGACATAACGGGCAATATGGTGTGCGATGGCGGGGAGGAGGGTGCGCGTTGAGGCCCCCGTGCCGCCGCCGATTTCAAGAATGGAGACGGGGGCGTCAGACGACTCAGCGAGATAGGCTGCGATGGTTCTGGCAACATTATGGAGATGTTGCGAGACAGGATTGGTCGCGTAGAAAACATCCATAATCCGATGTTGCTCATCATAAAGCAGATCCAGCGCATGCGCCTCACCGGTGAAGAGCCGACCATGGTGCGCCGTGCAGCGCGCAAGATAATCGAGGAGTTTCGCCACCCAGGCGGGGATGCCCGCCATGGGCACTTCTGTTTCAGGCGCCGCTTGTTCCTGAATCGCGGTGTAGATCCCTCCATCCTGTGTCAGTATGTGTGACGCGACGAGTTTCCGTAACCACTGCGCCAATAAACGATGATGCTTCGGTGTGATATTGAGCGCGCGCCTGATGTCGGTAAGAGCGTGCTTTTGATTGGCATGGGAGAAAAGACCGGCCTGACGCAAGGTGCGCATTAAAGCCGCAAGCGCACGGGTTTCAATGAGCGCCCAAGCCCGGCTGACCTCTTCGCACAGTTCTGTCGGGAGGGTCGGAAGAAGCGACGGAGGCGGCGTCGGAGCAGGGTGACGCGGTGTTTCGGGCGCGGCGACGAAATCATCCGTTACGACGTCAATCAAGCATTGATCCGGGACAGAGAGGTCCACCTGCGCCCGCGCAATGCCTGGTAGGCTGCGCATGTCGTTTTCGATCGTCCGACAAAGGCGGGTCGCCACGTCTTCACCGCCTCGCCAACGCGATACGGGGTCATACCAATGCCCGTCAGGGTGAAGGGCGCTAAGGACTGTCTCTTCCATCAGTTCCGGCTTTTCAGCCAGGCCACGCAGCAAGTGGGTGTAGGTCGCGAAAGCGTCGGCACAAAAATTTTCAGCAAGGACATCATCCATGCCATACCAGTTGAAAACCAGCGCCCCTTCAATCTCCATCACCTGATGGTCGAGCCAGACTTGCGGCGTCTGAGTAAAAACATGGGTGGGGTCGCCGAGAAAACTCTGCATGGCCTGGTCAATATTCAGGCCGTCCAGCGTCATCCCCAACATGCTGGTAAAGACAACGGGCATTTGCGGCGCCTGGGAATAACCTTGAATTTTGGTCAATTCGCGCAGAAGCTCGACGCCATTGACCTCTTTATGTTGTAAAGCGGCCTGAAGTGCTTTCTGCGCGCGCAACATATCGCTGCGAAGGTCACGCTTCTCCCTGAGATCAAAGGCCATGAGCAGGACCGACGTGAAATCCCCGATCACCTGATCAATTTCCTCATGCACGGCCTGACGGTCAAACATGGTGAGGTTAAGGGTGAATTCCGGCTGCCGCGCCCAGATTTCCAAGGTGCGCGCAAATAATGTCAGGAGGCCAGCGGAGGGCGTCACCCCCCAATCTCTCCAGCGCGCCTTGAGGGCCTGCCAGTCTTCCGCCTCGATGCGTCCCGTCAGCGTCACAAGTCGGGGCCGGGTGGGCTGATTTCCGGTATTGAGCGGCAAAGCGGGGGACGGAGGCAGGTCGTAAAGGCGGTCGCACCAGTAAACCCAATCTGCCTGCCATGCGTCACTTTCCCGCCGCGCGGCCTCTGCCATGACATAATCTCGGAAAGTGATCGAGAGCGTCGGCAGGGTTTCACCCCGATAGGCGGCGGCGAGGTCATCCATCATGATTTTCAGGCTGCGCACATCGAATAAAAGGAGATCGAGATGCAGGTGCAGTCGGTATCGGTGCGCATCACATGTCGACATGGCGATGTCGAAGAGAGGCCAGCGATCCGTTGGCAGCACGCGAGATGAAAGCGCCTCCCGAAATGTCAGAAGATCTTCCTCACATTGCGCTGGGGTCAGGCCGGTCAGGTCGCGTTGGGTCGGGGTATAATAAGGGACTGATTCAAGGACGCGTTGCTGGCCGTCAGCTTCAATCACGATGCGCAGCATGTCATGACGCCGGATCAAAGCGTTCCATGCCGCCGTGAAGCGATCCGGGTCAATCTGACGGCGGTCAAGATCCCACTCGAAAAGAATGTGACAGGCAATCCCGCCATAGGCAATAAGCTCCGTTCGGCCCACCCAGTAAGCATGTTGGATCGGCGTCAGCGGAAAGGGGGCAAAGCGGTGATCATCATCATGTTGCAGATGGATGGTGGCGGGCGGGGAAATCTCCACATGGCGCGACGCGTGGAGAGATTGCGCGATGGCGTTGATCGTCTTTCCCGTATCGATCATGCGCGCGTCGAGGCGTTGATTAATGCGCTTCTCAATAAGGCTCCGTAATTCGAGCAGAAGGAGAGAGTCCACGCCTAGTTCAACCAGGGTTCTGGTGCGATCAATCTCTGTGAAATCGGGCAGGCGCAAAAGCGTCCCGATCATGCGGGCCAGCCAGTTCTCCGCCTCCGCCTCGGTCGCAAAATGGACGGGTGGATCATCCTGTTTGGTGGGCTGGGATGGAGGGCGTCGCGGCGGGGCGGCGTTGACAAGGTCACGGTGAATGTCATTCAGCGCGTCAGGGATCAGGCGCATCGCCAGGCGATTCCGCCGGGACCGCATCACCGCCTGCTCAAGGTGCCAAAGCCCTTCGCCCGGTGCAATCAACCCCATACCCTGCGCGGCCAAACGGCTCTGGAGCCCGTCATCATCGGCCCTGCCATAACCGCGCCAGGCACCCCAGGCGATGGATATGACTTTTAGCGCCGTGTCGCTTCGATGCGCTTCCGCCAACCCATCGAGGAATCCGCAGGCAGAAGCATGGGCCGCCTGTCCAGCCGTGCCCATCGCTGCCGCCGCGGAGGAATAGAGGAGGAGGTAACGACCGCCATGCGCGGCCAGCCAGCTTCGCAACGCGGCAGAAGCTTCCGCTTTGACAGCCCAGACACGCTTGAACGCTGTCTCATCCACGTCCGGGATAAGCTCGTCCGCGATCAGCCCGGCCGCATGGATGACGCCGGCAACACCGCCTTCCGCCGCGAGTTCTTCAAGCGCATCGGTGAGTTGTTGGTGATCCGCCACATCGCAGGGCAGCCAGCGCAATGTCGCGCCATAGGATATCCGCATCTTTTCTAGGAACGCCCGCCAATCTGCGGGAGCCCGCGGCGCCAGGATCGCGATCTGCGCAGCATGATGCGCGGCCAGCCAGGCAATCGTCACGCGGCCAAGCCCGCCAAAACCACCTGTGACAACGTGCCACCCCGGAATATCAAATGCGGATGGGGGTAGTGGTTGGGCGTTCGCGGCAAGCGGCACAATACAATGTCGCCTCGCTAAGCCATCCCTCACCATGACGAAGCGCACACCCCCCTCAACGCCGCGTAAACCGGTGAGGAGATCCGCCGCTTCTGACAAATGATCGAGATCGATGATCGCGATTTTCAGCTGGGGACATTCCTGCATTGCGACTTTGATCAGCCCCCACACGGCGCGTTGCGTCGGTTGGACGGGGGCGTCGAGACCATGTGACCAGGCATTTCGGGTGACGATCACGAGCGGGGTGGCGGCCCTCTCGGCGAGATGGTGCTTCACCGTCTGTAATACCGTGAGCGGATCCGTTTTTCCGACGCGCAAAAGGTGGATTATCATGCGCGACTGAAAATCCACCGTGCCTTCGCCCTGCGCCCATAAAGCTTCCAATGGTGAGATGTTGGCATCGGTAATGGAGGATTTACCAGTCGGAGGCGTCACGTCCTCCCAACCCACTTCATATTGCGTTGGTAAAGATGGTGTCGGCAATGGCAGATCGGCTGTTACATGGCCGGGAAGGATTATCTGCCAGGCACCGGATGGATCTTCCGCCTCTATTGAAAGCCGTCCCCGTCCGAAGGGCATCGCGCACCAGGCCAGCCTGACGCGCCCAATGGGGTGGGTGGGCGCCGGGTAGCGGATGATTTCCGGTTCATCCGCCTCACCGCCATGCAGTCGATTTAAGGCGCGCGCTGCTTCGATGAGGCGTTGATTCCAGAGCGATGGATCGGCGTTACATCCTGACCAGTCCGCCAGATAAAAACCGTCTGACGTTAAGGGCGTACCGAGAACAGGATGCTGCGTCGTCATTGGCGCTGGCAGGCTTGGCGATGACTCAATCGGGCAGGTGGCGAGGATGATATGCTCGCCCATTTCCGCCGTTTCCGTGCCATCATCGGGCAGCCAGTCGATCCGGGCAAAACCGGCTGCGCGGCATTGCTTTCGCCAAAGCTCTTTCGTCAGGAAAACCTGGCCATCACGCGCTTCAAGGTCAAGAAGGGGTGAGACCAGCGGTCCGAACACGAAATCAAACAACCGCATGGGCTGTGTGATTTCCCGCAGGAGGAGGTGACCGCCCGGTTTGAGGAGGGACCGAAGTCGCGTCAGCGTATGCCCGACATGATCCGTCGCATGTACGACGTTGGCGGCGATGATAAGGTCGTAAGTGCCAGCCTCGAAGCCCTGCTTATCGGGGTCTTTCTGTAAATCCAGCACGCCATAATGCATGAAAGGATAGGCGGCGAATTTCTCCTCCGCGCGCCGGGTGAAAACCGGCGACACATCCGTAAAATGGTAATGGACCTGATCTATCGCGCTGATCGCCGCAACCATGGCGCTGGTTGTGCCGCCCGTCCCGCCACCAACCTCCAATATGTGGAAGGTTTGGGGACGTCCGCTTTCCTGCCGCAACATGCCCGAAAGGATTGCGGCGGCAATTTCATTGAAGTAACGCCCGAAACTGAAATCCTGATAAAGAACTTCCACGCCGCGCGACTCCCCTTCGGGGAAGATGATCTCGACCGGTGCCACCTGCCCGCGCAACATATCGAATAATTGCGCGCCCGCGCGTTCAACAGTGGCCGGGATGGCATGCAGGCCCTCACAGCATGCGGCGAGTTCACCGAGCAGTTCAGCGCAGGAAGCGTGCGGGATGATGTCGGGCCGGGCGGGTCGGTAACGCTCACCTGATCGCTTGAAGTAACCGTCCTCAACGCACGCCTCGATCATTCGGCCCAGCAATTGCCGGTATCGTGGCAAAAGCCGCCCGCCGCGCAGGATTTCGGAGAAAGTGACGCCGTCCTCCCGCCACGCGCCGATGCAGCGAAGGATGAGCCGATCGAGGTAAATGGCGTGGAGGATGCGCGCGCAGTCATAAAGCTTTTCAAGGCGGGGGAGCTCAAGCGAGGTGGCGCGTGACAGCGCCGTGTGACGCCCCTGATCAAGCCCGACACGTAGACGCGGAGTATCGGCTGGCTTGTTCTGCGCGTCCTCTCCAGCATCCCGCCAGTGACGTGTACGGTCGAACGCGTAAAGTGGGGCATGGATGCGGCGGCCTGAAATGGCGAAGATCTGCCGCCAATCCAGGTCAATCGCCGCGGTGAAGAGGGCGCATTGCGCCTCTTCCAGCTTCTCCGCGGCGGAGACGTGGCGCTGGGCGGAGGCGATCCAACGATGGGAGGTCGGATGATCACCCTGCGCGATCCGGGTCAGGATCGCATCCGGGCCGATTTCCAGAAATACATCTGCGCCGGCCTGCATGGCTTTATCAATGGCTTCCCTGAAGCGGACAGGTTCCCGCAGGTGCCGCCCCCAGAAGCCGTGCCTGTTAAGGTCCTCACCCGATATGACATCACCATGACAGGTTGATATCAGCTTGACCTCGCCATTCCGCGCTTTTAATTTGAGGGCTTCCGCGTTGAACCGGTCCAAAATCGGGTCCATGAGTCGGGAATGCGCGGCCCCGGCAATGGGCAGGTGGCTGGAGGGGGTGCCGTCCTGCGCGAGGGCGGCGGCCAGTCTCTCGATCGCGTCGACTGACCCTGAAAGCACAAACTGTGCCGCACCATTGATGGCGGCGATGTCGAGCCCGAACCGCTCTGCCCAGTCTCGGGCCGCGTCTTCCCTGATATGCAGGCTGATCATCCCGCCTTTTTCAGCCGCGTCCATCAGGGCGCCGCGATGGCAGAGAAGCGGCATGACGGCTTCCAGATCCAGCATGTCCGCGATGACGGCAGCCGCATATTCCCCGACCGAATGGCCGATGACGATGTCCGGGCGTAATCCGCGCGCGCGCCAATGGGCGGCCATGGCGATCTCAAAGGCGACAATGGCTGGCTGCGCGTACCGCATTTCCGAGAGGCGTGCGCCTGCATCCCCTAACAGCACCTCACGCAATGAAATGGGCAGGACTGCATCGCAGGAAGCGATGCAGCGCGCCAGCATGGCGGCGAACGCCGGTGACGCCTCGACATAGTCGCGCGCCATTGCCGGCCAGTGCGCGCCCTGACCGGTGCAGAGAAACGCGATTTTCCCGTGCGCTTTGTCACCATAATGCAGCCCATCGGGATGGGCCCCTTCCGAGAAGGCTTTCAGGGCGTTGCGGCTGTCCCCATAAAGGCGCAAGGCCATGCGGTGCCGCAAATTAAGCTGCCGCGCCATCAGCGCCGTATAAGCGATATTTTGAGGGCTCTCACCGTCGAGCGCCTCAGCGTATTGGTTGCAAAGCCGCCGCAAAGCGGATTCAGACGCTGCGCTCATTAATAAGACGGGGGGTTGTTTTTCAAAGGCCGCTGACGGTCCCCTCTCCTGGTGCTGCGGCGTGATATTTCTTAATTTATCGGGTAGGGAGCCGATGATGACGTGGCAATTTGTCCCCCCGATGCCGAAAGATGAAATTCCGGCATGTCGCGGCGTGGATGACCAGGGCAGAGTCGTCATCGGGACATGGAAAGGCGATTCATCGAGACGCAAAGCCGGGTTGGGCGTCTCAAAATGGGCGGAACGCGGGATTATGCCGCGCGCAACGCACATGACAGCTTTCAGGAAACTGACAATCCCGGCAGCCGTGTCGAGATGACCGAGATCACCCTTCACGGAGCCCAACGCGCATCTTGACCCATCCTGACGGACACCAAACACCTCCCGAAGCGCCTGGACCTCAATCGGATCACCCAGGGGGGTGGCGGTGCCGTGGGCTTCGATCAAACCGATATGATCCGGTGAGAGCCCGGCAACCGCCATGGCCTCCCTGATGACACGTTTCTGACCGGAGACGGAGGGTGCGGTGAAGCCGGCTTTAGCGGCGCCATCATTATTGACGGCATTGCCGCGAATGACAGCGATCACCGGGTCCCCGTCCCGCAGGGCATCGCTGAGGCGGCGTAATGTGACGCTGGCCACGCCGTGCCCCGGAAAAGTGCCATTCGCATTCCGGTCAAAGGGGCGGCACTTCCCATCCGGTGAAAAGATCATTCCAGGCTGGTGCAGATAGCCCCCGGGCTGGGGGAAGGAGATCGCGACGCCCCCCGCCACCGCCATGTCACATTCGCCAGCCCGTAGACTTTCACAAGCCAGATGCACCGCGACGAGGGAGCTGGAACAAGCCGTCTGCACCGTCAGGGCAGGGCCGGAGAGATTAAGTTTATAGGCGACGCGCGTGGCCAGATAATCCTTATCATTGCCCATGAGTGATTGCAGGCTCTTCACCTGCCCAGCCTCTAACGGGTCAATCCGACGCTGACCGGGATAAGTGCTGACGCGTGTCGCCCCGTAAATGCCGGTTCGGAAGGAGATCTCGCGCGGTGCGTAACCGCCATGCTCAATAGCGTGCCAGACGGATTCGAGAAACAGGCGCTGCTGCGGGTCGATAAGTTCAGCCTCCTGCGGCGAATAGCCGAAGAACGCCGCATCGAACGCCTCGACATCCGCAATAGAGCCACGCAGCTTTACGTAATTCGGAGCCGAAATAGCTGCGTCAGGCTGTAATGGCGGCAGGGACGGCTTTTCGTCCGAAATTATCAAATCCCAGAAGGCCTCGCTGTCAGGCGCATCGGCCAGGCGGCAGGCATAGCCGATCACCGCGATCGGATCACAATCGCCGTAATGTTCCTGAATCGCGTCTTCAAGGGTTTGGGGGGCGGATTGATTGATGAAGGGTTTATCCATGGTGATTATCCCGATCCGCTGACATCATGCTGCCAGCGCGGCGCTGCATGCTTATATTTCGACGGTTACGCGTATGGCGATCGGCGTCGGCGGGAGGGGCCGGGGCGACCTCCATCTCCCTGAGGTGAAGGGCGAGTTCCTGAGGTGAGGCGTGGCTGAAGAGATCTGTGACTGTCAGATCCGGGTAACCAGCATCCCGTAATAATCTGTGGAATTGCACGAGATGAAGCGACGTGCCGCCACTATCAAAGAAATTCTGACGCGGCGATATGACGTGCCCGCTGATCCCCTCAAAGGCCTGGCAAAGCCAATTGAGGAAGGCGGGGTTCAGGCGATCAAGCTGGTTTTCATTTCGCTGCGGGGGCGTGGTTATTTGCAGAACTGCGTTTTTGTGGCGTGCCGCGTCCTGCGGCGGGACGCCGATCAACAGGGACATGGGCGCTTCCCAAATCGCGTCCTCATGCACAAGCTGTGACAGAAGATGGCAATAAGCGCCGAATTGGGCTTCCAGCATGGCCGGGTCGAAAAGCGCTTCCACGACGTCCCAGTTAAAGTGCAGCCTGTCGTCCGCCTCATAAACCTGATGATCAAGCCAGATCTGCGGCGTTTGGGAAATGCCGCCGCGCGGCTTTAGAAAAGCGCTTTCGGACAGGAAGTGTCCGTCCGAAACGCCGATGGCGCTTGTGAAGACAACGGGCATGGAAGCCGATGCCTGGTCCAGAGACGCGGCAAGCTGGCGCATTACCCAGATCGCCGACACATCACGATGGGCGAGATCCTGCCCCAGGCGTCGCTGTAATGCGATCAGTGTTGTGCGCCAATCCGCGCCGGGCGACCATTCAAGAAGCAGGAGGGACGTGAAATCCCCCAAAATGCGGTCAATCTGCGGGTGGATGGGCGTTCGGTCAAATAATGTCAGGTTCAGCGTGTGCTTTTGCGTCTGACTCCATCGCGAGAGGCTCGTGCAGAAGGCGGCGAGCAGCACAGTTGAGGGCGTAACGCAATTTTCGGCGGCGCGGCCTTTCAGTCGCGACCAGTCCTGGGGGGTGAGGCTGGATGACAGGCGTCTGAAAACCGGGCGGTATAAGTGCGCCGGGTCGCTTCTGAGCGGCAAAGGTGGCGCTGGGGGAAGGAGAGGCAGGCGCGCACGCCAATATTGGCGTGACCGGGGGGCGGGTTTCTGCAACGCCTGATAAACTCTGTAATCCCGGAAGGTGATGGTGGGCGCTTCGGTGTGGGTTGCGCGACCCGAATAAAGATCATCCAGCTCCGCCAGGAAAATCTGCATACTCATGCCATCCAGCATAAGATTATCGAGTGTCATGAAGATCCGGGTGATGTCGCCCCCGTCTGAGGCGGCCTGAATGTCAAAAACCGGCCAGTTTTCAGGGTTCAGAAGCTGATGGGAAAGCGCGTCCCGCCAGTCTCTCAGTTCCCGGGAGTCGAGGCTGGGGAAAATCCGACGATTGAGCCTGTAAACCGGGACATGCTCAAGAACACATTGCTGCGTGCCCCGCACCACGCAGCGTAACATGTCATGCCGCCTGATAAGGTGGTTCAGCGCGTGCTCAAATTTCTCAACATCCAGATGGGTGACGTCGAACGCCATGAAAAACTGAGACCCTACTCCGCCCAACGCAAAATCGGGTTGTCGCCCGACGAGGTAAGCCTGCTGAACATCGGAAAGAGGGAAGGGCACGTAGCGATTGGCGTCATCGGGCGTCAGCGTCGCCGTTTCTGCGGCAGCTCGCGTCAAAGTTGCGGCAAATTCGGACAGGATAGGGCGCTCAAACAGCATGTTGAGCTGCGCCTCATAGCCCTCTTCAGCCAGGGCGCCGATAAGGCGCGTCGCGAGCAAACTATCGCCCCCGATGGCGAAGAAGTGACTGTCGCGCGTGACGTCCGGCAATTTAAGGAGGGTCTTCCAAAGCGCGGCGACGCAGGCTTCCGCCGCGTTGCACGTCTGCGGGGCAGGCGTTAGCGGACTGGCGGGCGCGTCTCTCCGCCGGGCGATCTTCAGCAAAGCGGCGTGGTCAATTTTCCCATTCGGGGTCAGCGGCCATGCGTCGAGGAAACGGATCTGGCGCGGGATCATATATTCCGGCAATTTCCGGGCGACGCGGGCACGCAGCGTGCCGATATCCGGCCATTGACCGGCGTCGGCGCGGCGGAGGATCAGGCAATTCTGATCACCCATCCGCACCGTATCCTCGCAGATCAACCCGCGCGCTGCCAGACGCTGCCGCCATTCCTCGCCATTGATAATCCGTTCAGCCAGGCTGTGACCGCCATTGAGTAAATCCGCACTCACGCAGGCGACAGGCGGCAGAACGGCAAGTTCAACGACAAATATCAGCGCGCCGGGCCGCGCCACATGTATCACCGCGTCCAGACCAGCCGCGTCCAGACGATGAAGGGCGTTATTAACGAGGACAATATCGGCCTGTCCCGCGAGTTCCGCGCGGGTCTCGTCGTGCCAGCGCATGAATTTCAGCTGCGGATCGCGCGCGGGTCGCGCCTCCGCCCGGTAGATCATTTCCGCCGAATCATCGGTAGCAATGTAATGCGCGCTCCCCGCAGGCAGGACGCTTATGAGGTATTGCGCGGTCAGGCCGCTGCGCGCCCCGATTTCGACGATGAGCGGAAGGCGATGGATGCGACGGGTAATTCCCGGCATGGCGTCCGAGAGCCAGCGCAAGGCTTCTTTTGTGCCCGGCAGCGCCAGCAGCTGCATTTCCGGGGCCCAGTTTTCATCATCAAGGAGGGTGTTCGGCGAGGCCGCGCCGGTCAATATGGCGTGCAAAAGGTGATGCAGCGTTTCAAAATCCCGTAAGGGCGCGGCAACAGGCGCTGACACCTCGGCACAAATGGCGGCCCATTGCTGAAACATCGGTAAAAAATGCGGGATGGCACCGTATTTTGCGCACGCTTCTGCCGGGTCCGACAGATCATCCAGGGATAACCCTTTCAGACCGAAATGCCCTGCGATGAAGTCCCGGACCTCTGCGCATGATCGCGCCCTGTTTGAGGCGGGTATGGGCGACGCGATTGTTCTGAAGCAGCTCTTATAAATAGCGTGCGCAGACGCGGCGTTTTCAGAGGAGGAAGTTATTTCATCCGGGGCGGGGATGAGGAAGCTGATCAGTGACCTGTCACGCCCCTCTGTCGCCAAAGTCAAGCTCTGCCTTATGCCGGGCAAGGCTGAGAAAGCGACGTCTATTTCGGCTAGTTCAATCCGATAGCCGCCAATCTTGACCTGCCTGTCACGCCTTCCGAGGAACTCCAGCGTGCCGTCGGGCCAATAGCGGCTCATATCGCCGGTTTTATACCAGCTTTCACGGTCATACTGGACAAATTGCGCCGCTGTCCGGGTGGGGTCGTTGAGATAGCCCATCGCCACACCCGCCCCGCCAATCCAGAGTTCTCCCGATACCCAGTCAGGGCAATCGCGCCCGTTATAATCGACGACACGGAATTTCTGATTTGTCAGCGGCTGGCCGTAAGGGATGGAGCGCCACGATGGATCAATTTCGCCAATTTCAAAATGGTTGGACCAGATCGCTGCTTCCGTCGCCCCGCCCAGCGCGAGGAGACGTCCCTGCGCATTGAAGGCGTGATAACGGCCCGTGAGACCAAGCCCGATCCAGTCGCCGGACAGCAGGGCGACGCGCAGCATCGCCGGGGCGCGCGATTCAAATCCCTCGGCATATGTAATCAGCATATCGAAAAGTGACGGGACTGAATTCCATACGGTGATGTTGTGGTGGGCGATCAATGTGCACCAGGTGCCGGGGTCTCGGCGCTCCGCCTCATCAAGCATGACGATGGCAGCGCCTGCGGAGAGCGCGCCGAAAATATCGTAGACGGAAAGATCGAAATACAGCGCGGCCAGGGCGAGAATTCTGTCAGAAGGGGTCAGGCCGATCCGTTGATTAATATCCGCGCAACTATTAAGCGCCGCGCGGTGGGAGATCATCACGCCTTTCGGCACACCTGTTGAGCCCGAAGTGTAAATAACGTAAGCCAGCGCGTCATTGGGGATGTGGACAATCTCATCAAGCGGTGCGCAATCCTGCGTCTTTTCCCAGGGGACATACTGGCATCCCGGATTGTCCCACCCATCATACGCGGTAGATGTCAGCATCATGCTGATCCCGGCCTGCTGCAAGATGGTCTTCAGACGATCTTCCGGTTGATCATAAGCGAGGGGGACGTAAGCCGCCCCGACCGACAGGATGGCCAGAACCGACACGACGTGGCCCACGCCGCGCGCCATACAGATGGCGACCCTGTCTCCCGGTTTGACGCCCGCTTCCAGTAAATAGCGCGCGCAGCGGCGGGCCATGAGGTCAAGGTCGCCATATCGCGTCTCCTGTCCACGATGAATTACGGCGATGGCTTCCGGCTGCGACACCGCCCGGCGGTAAAAACCGTCATGGAGCGTGTTTTGCGGCAGAGGACCGCGAACGTCATTCATTTCAGCCCTGATGCGGCGCTGCTTCTCCGGGAGCAGATCGGGCAGGGGGCGATCCCATGAGGCGGCGTCAGCCGCCAGGGCTTCGATAAGTGCCACATAGGCCCCGAACATGGCCTCCACCATCCCGGCGGGGAATATCGTGTCCGCACTGTCCCATTGCAGACAGACAGTATCGGAGAGTCGATAAGCCAGGTGGTCGATTGAAACCTGAGGGGTTTGTGACACACCCCAGCCGGGGCTTCCGACAGTGCTGGCCGGGTCTTCCCCAAAAAGGGGGTCGCCTAACGCACCTGTAAACACAATCGGGGCACCCTGTGGATGTTGCCCGCGCTTGCGCAAATCCCGCAGGATCTCGACGCCGGAATAATCCCGAAATTCCCAGGATGTCGTAAAACCATCGATATTCTGCCGGACCAGATCCGAGAAACTTTCACCCTCAGCCGCCATATCGACCAGAATGATTTTCGTGAAATCACCGATCATGGACGTGACATCAGGATGGAACGGCTGCCGATCAAAAATCGGGACATTCAGAAGCAGGCGTGGCTGGTTGCTCCAACGCGCCATAACCAGGGCAAACGCGGTCGCGAGCGCCATGGTCGGCGTAAAACCGCGGCGTGAAGCTTCGTCGGAGAATCGTGCCCAGAGCTGCGCATTCAGCACATGTTTTCGCCGGTGGCGCGTCACCGTTCCGGCAGTAATCGCTGTTTCCATCATCGGCAGAGCCGGGGCGGGTGGCAGGTTATCAAGCTGGCCCTGCCAATAAGTGCGGGCGCGCGCCTTTGACGTTGCGTCATGGGAGGCGGCCTGTGCCAGATAGGCGCGGAAATCATATTTCCGGTCAAGGGGTGGGAGGGTGTGGCCCGCGAGCAGGGCGGCCAACTCGCGGAACAAGATACTGAAACTCGCCGCGTCAAGAATGAGAAGGTCAAGATCGACGTGCAGACGATGACGGTTTTCCGGCAGAAGCGTTAATTGAAAGTCAAAGCAGGCGCCGTTTTCGACATCCAATAAACGGTGGCCGTAAGTGGTGCGCATCGTCGCGGCATGGGCGGCGCACTGTTGCGGTGAAGCTTTGCGAAGGTCGTAAGTCCTTGCCCCGGTCCAAAAAGGCGGTCCGATCCATCTTTGCGCACCGTCTGAGCTGATCGCGACATTCAACATCGGGTGACGATGGATGAGCGTTAATATGGCGTGATCAAGCGTGTCAGGGGTGAGGCCGACACCGTCAAATTCCTGGTAAAGATGACACCCGACGCCGCCAAGCGGCTGAGTTGGTCCCCGCCCGACGAGGTAAGCATGCTGGATATCTGTCAAGGGGAAAGCCGCGCCGTCCAGCATTGTCGGCCATGAAGACGGCGCGTCATCCGGCAAGCGCGGTTGAACGACGGCGAGATCCCTGATCAGGCGGGACCAATCTTTGAAAGAGGGTTTTGCGAGAAGCTGTTTCAGCGTCACACCATGCCCCGCCACGCGAAGCTGGTTGACGCACGCCATCGCGCGGAGAGAATCAAGCCCGAGCATCAACAGATTATCTGCGGCGATGATGTCTTTAGGGGGGATACGCAGTTCCGTCGCAAGCCAGCTGACAATGTCATTCAGGGCGGGCAGGCAAGGCACATCGCCTTCCGGCAGTGACGCAATAATTGACATATTCTGCAAATCCCTTGTTCTTATAATAATGATAATTATTCGCAATTTAAAAGCGGCGTTCAGCACAGGGCGGTTTTGCCGCGCGGTCGGGTTAAACTGGCGAAGGGGTCAGCCCCCCTCAAATGGTTTTTGAAGCAATTTCAATATGGGTATGGAAGCGAGGGCGATGCACGTGGCGCAGGCAAAAGCCGCTTCGTAACCGGCCTTACCGGCAAGACTTGTCCCCGCAAAACCTGCCATCGCCGCGACAACAGCGCTGACGCTTTGAAACACCGCGTAATCGAGACCTGGCTGGCGCGGCGATGTCAGCCCCATCACACGAGAGAAAAGCACCACAAACCCCGCCGCCATCACCAGCGACTCAAGGAAAAGAAGCATAATAAACAGGGGCAGGCCGCGATGGCCGAGCAAAATTGCGAAACTTGCGAGGCCTGATATGACGGAAGTAACGATAGCGATGAAGGTCAATGAGGTGGACGACCCGGATTTCCGCACGCAGAAATTGCCAAGAACTGTCCCCATCAAACCGGCGCCGATGCCGACAATGCCATTGAGCGCACCGATGATGGTGAGGGGGACACCGTCATCCAACAGATAGAGGGCGCCTAGTCCCTGCGTCATGCGCCTTGCCGCATCAAAGATGATGATCATGGCGATGCCAGCCTGAATTTCCCGTCGTTTCAACGCCCATAAGAGGTTTGGCCGCCATCTCTGCGTAACCGGAGTGACGGCATGTATCAAACCGGAAGGGTCAGTATGCGCAAGTGTCAGGAGAGGGGCACTGAGCAGGATGGTCACGCCACCCGCGACAAGGCAACTGACGGGCCAACCGGCATTGTCATAGAGTGCGGGCAGAAAACTGCCGCCCAGTGCAAAGCCGAGATAACCGCCCCCCACCTGCGCTGTCGCGCCAAGACGCCGAAGGGAGGGGGGAAATGCGCGATCAGATAGCCGTCAGTCGCGATATCAATGACACTGGCCAGAAACGCCGCGCCGGTGAAAATCGTGAGAAACGGCAGGATGCTGCAGAAGGGAAAAAGGGCGGCCCCGATGATCAACCCGGCAATCACGAGTTCAGCGAGAAAAATCGCACGTCCGAAGCCGAACCGGCCCATCATCTGCTGGCGCAGTTGTTCAACCCTGGCGGCCCAAATGAATTTAAGGGCCCAAATGAGGATGATGGCGGAAAAAACGGCGATCTGCTCCATCGGAACATGTTTCGTCCGCAGGATGGCGGGAAGGGCGACGAAGGTCAGCCCGCCCAACTGCCCCTGAACGATATAGACACCCCAAATCGCGATGAGGGCGCTGCGTTCACTTCTCCGCGGGCTGGCGAAACGGCCAAATCCTGCCGTGAGGGTGATCATCTTTCCGACGACGCGATGCGAAGGTTGAATCCGACCGTGCGACCAAAACTGATCTGCGCGCTGCCTCTGCCGCCACTTATGAACCCGTAAGTGCGATAGAGCTTGTCAGTGACATTATTGGCGTAAACGGTGAACTCATAGCGGGTACCGAATAACCATGTGGCCCGTAAATCGAGCTGTGCGAAAGTCGGCTGCTGAAGCTGATTTTCAATGTCGAAATATTGTGGCCCGGTGACGCGCAGATCGATGGCCGGTTTGATGATGCCATGGCCCGTCTCCAGGCTTGTCGTCAAATGAGCCGCGGCCGCGAAAGCCGGGACAAAGGGCATGAGATTGCTGTTATTATTCGTCCCGTCACTATTCTGAAAATCGTCGAATTTCGAGACGGTGCGATTGCCATCGAAGCCGATTGTCCATTGTCGCCAGAAGTTCCAGCTCATTTCACCTTCTACGCCGCTCGCATGGGCATGGCCTGCACTGGAGATGACCTGACGTCCGATGGGCCCGACATAAATCTGCGCATCCTGCAAACGATTATAAAAATAGCCGATCCGCGCGAGAAAGCCCTGCATATGATAGACGGTGCCCAATTCGTAACTCAGCTCACGCTCCGGATTGTAGGGCATTGCATCCCGAAGCGTGTGCGGGGCGTAATTGAAGCCGGCGGGCTTATATCCCTGACTGACGCGACCATGCAGGTGCCAGCCCGGCAGAGTCTCATAATCAAGAGAGACACTGCCCAGACTCATATTCTGATTTTTGTGGTTCCGTCCTGAAAACTGCGTTATCCCACGGGTCGTGGAAGAGAACGCGATATCCGACATGTCGCGCGACAGGCGTCCGCCCAGTCCGAGGCTGAGTTTCTTTAGCAAATGCCAGTAAATATTGCCGTAAAGCGCGACGGTTTCGGCACGGTTGGAGGAGCGTTTGAAGGGATAGGCATTTGTCGGGGAGAGGGTCGTCGTCTGCCGATGCTGATAAGTCGTCTGGTGGAAAAATCCGGTGACGAGATCATAGCGTTTATGCTGCCCTTCCGTCCCAAGCCGTAATTCCTGCGTATTAGCGTCCCATTGTTCAGGTTGGAGTGACGTGTAGCGCCCGAACGGAAATACGCGGGAGAAGGACCGATCCTGAAGGGAGGTAATGGCGCTGATCTTCCATCCGGGGAGATGGTAAATACCGCGCAGGGATTCATCATGGCCGCAACGTTTCAAACGTGGGTCCGGCGTACCTGGCCCCGTGCTGGTGACGCGACGGGTGGCGATATGATCAAAATCGATATAGACATCCTGACTGCCATAGCTGCATGACCCATCGACGGAAAAACCGACTTCCCACGGTTTGTCATCCGGCGCCAGCCGCAGAACCGCCCGGCCACCCCGCGTTTCATATCCGCCAAGATGGGTGGTGCCGGTGTTTGGATTGGTGATATTGCCGGGATAGTCCTGGCTTGTCAGAAACATCGCACCGTAAAGCCAGTGCTGCATAATCGCACCGCTGGCATTGGCATTGACATGATAGCCGTAGCGACTTTCAGCCCCGGCATCGAACGCCGCTTTTGTCCTTGGCCCCGGTTGGCGCGTGGCAATATCTATGACGCCGCCCTCAGCACTTTGGCCGTAAAGGGCGACTTGTGGCCCGCGAAGGAAATTGACGCTCTCAACATCCATGAGCGCCTGCATCGCATTGATGGGTAGGATGGGGACATCATCGACATAAAATGTTGTCGCAGGATGATAGAAATCCTGCGCGGAGGTGATGCCGCGCACGGTGATGGATGGATAGAGGAAATTGCCACTATTCGAAATCTGTAACCCGGGCAGAACCCGCCCCAGATCATTCGTGTCACGCACCTGCGAATGCCGGAGCTGCGTGGCGGATACAAAGGACCCGCTCGTTCCCATTTCATCCAGGCGGCGCGGCTGGCGCACGCCGACGACCAGGATCTTCTCCCCCGGAGGTTGCGTGACCGTGTGAGGCGATGGCTGCGCATCCCTTATCAAAGGGGCGGCTCTGACGCCTGGTGACAGAAAAATCAGGCCAAGCGGCCCGACGCGCCTGACGAAAAACCGCAGGGACCGCGACGCAATGGCAAGGTCGTGAGCGGGAATATCGTCCGCAGGCGGCGAAAATGGGGTGCTTCTGACGAACCTGCCGGACCGGGCGAGGGATAGAGTTCGTCTTTTTCGTTCATCTTCCCGCATTGGTAAGTTCCCCATAAGCGAAATGTTATTGTCGTGTGGGTATCAAGGGTAGATGACAGTGAGAATCATTCTCATGAAGATTTGTCGGAAAGATCGGATGGATGTCAAGCGCGTCAGGCCCGTTGCATTCCGAAGCCGCATCTCAACCGACCCACTTATCGCCCTCAGGTCGGGGGCATGATCAGAAACGGCGCGCCGGGCATCCTCGTGCCGGGCGGGCTTTCATCATCCGTCGATCATGGGAGATATTGGCGGAATTCTCCCGGAATTTGGCTTTGTTCTTGACAAAGCTTCAGGGCATCGGGCGTATTTGAGAGCGCCTTGATGACGTGGTGCGTGAGCTTCCCACTTCCAGTAAGCGCCGGGGACAAAAATATCTTTTAGAAAATGCCGGATCTTCGGGATAGCGTGAGCGCATGACATGGATATGAGCCGGACCACATCTTAAGCACCTTATGAAAGGCGGGGGCAGGGAGGTGAGGCAGGCTTCACCCGGCCGCTCAGTTGATGAGATCCTGCAAGCTGTAACGGTCAAGCACGGACATGAAGTCTTCCAAAGCCTCCGTCAGAACACCACGCAGACGGCAGTTTTTGCCGAGAATGCAGACCGGACCATCATCCGGTGATCGGGCTTCCTGCGTGCAGGGGACCAGGGCCATGTTTTCTTCCGTGAAACGGACGACATCACCAATGCGGATTTCAGAGGCGGGTCGCGCCAGGCGGAGGCCGCCATTCCGACCCCGAAGCGTTTCGATAAATCCGCCAATGCCCAGGCGATGGATGATTTTAACGAGATGGTTTTCCGACACACCATAAGTTGCAACGACCTCCCGAATCGATACCAGTCGATCCGTATGGGTGCCGAGATAAATCAGTGTTCTAAGGGCATAATCAGTGTGGAGGGTGAGACGCATCTCTTAACATATATATAATTTACACCTTTTTTTCAAAGGGGATAAATGATGTGCGCTAAATACATCTTATGAGGCTTGATCATGAACGTTTCCCTTGACGATAAGACCCGCGCCATCCTCACATCATGCCTGCCCGTGCTGGAGGCTGACGGGATGCGTATTATTCAAAAAATGTATGCGCGCCTCCTGGTCAATCAGGAGATACGGGACCTCTTCAATATGTCGCATCAGGAGGATGGCAAGCAGATTGAGGCGCTGGCCTACGCGCTGAAGGCTTTTACGCGCCATATCGACAATCTGTCCGAACTAGGAAATATGGTGGAGCGGATTGCAGAGAAGCATGTTGGGCTGAATATCCGTCCAAGACATTACCCCTTCGTCGCGGATGCTCTGCTCGGGGCGTTAGCCGACATACTGGGTGACCTCGCGACGTCCGAGATCATGGAGGCCTGGGGCAAGGCTTACTGGTTTCTGGCGCATATTCTCATGAACCGTGAAGCTCAGATATATCACGAGAAAGAAGTGGCGCCAGGCAGTTGGACGGGATGGCGATCCTTCACGGTGCAAGCATGTATCAGGGAGAGTGATGTCGTCATGTCTCTGATATTGGCGCCGAGCGACGGGCGTTTGATCATGCGACATCAGCCCGGCCAGTATCTGAGCATCCATCTCGACATACCTGGCCACGGTGTCGCGCTGCGTCACTACAGTATTTCCTCAACGCCTGATCAGGAGACTTATCGCATCAGTGTGCGGCGCGCCGATAAGGGCCTTGTGTCATCGTGGCTGCATGAGAGGGCGCGACCGGGAATGCTGTTACAGGTATCGGCGCCGTCAGGAGAATTCACTCTGGTTGAACCCGTGCCGAAATCCGTCATCCTGCTGAGTGCCGGGATCGGGCTGACCCCGATGATGTCAATGCTGGGCGCACTTTCTGAGGCGCAGTCGAGGTGTGCCGTCCACTACATCCACGTGACGCGGTCGCCTGAAACTGAAGTTTTCGCTGAGGATATTTCAAAACTTGTACAAAGCGGGAAGATCCGTGCCGATATATTTTATAGCCGATCGGCGCCAGATCATGTTGATGACGCTGTCAAACGACACGCCGGGCGCCCCACTCCGGATTGGTTGAAAAACCATGTCGATCCGCAGGCAACCTGTTACGTCTGTGGCCCCGATAAATTCGTGCACGATATGGTTTGCGTCCTGCGTGAATGTGAACTGCCGAAAAGCCAGATCCGGTATGAATTTTTCGGCTCAGCAAGCGTCGAGGAGCTCGTTGCCTGAAGCTACGCCATAATATGAGCCCACGCGGGAAAAGACGCGCTTCGACGCGCGCCTCATGCGCACTGTTCAAATCAGAGCGGCCGCATGGGGCATCGCGTTCTTTTAAGAAGGGGCGATGGCGGACTTTATCAGGTGGGACGCGGTCATAAAGGCCCAGTCAAACAAGTATATTCGGCGTTATTCAAGGAGAACCTCGTAAGAAAGACGCCGCCTGAGCCGATATAAATACGGGGTGTTGAGGTCGCAAATCTTTAATTTGTTGGACGCATATAAGTAATTGAAAAAACAAAATACGATGATATTTACATATAAAAAATAAAGTATAATTTTATATCATACGCACTATTGATTTAATTGAAAATCTTTTTATAAATTATTCGTTTACTATTAATAATTCGTTACCCCATTTTCGTCGTGATTTCGTGCCGCGTCAGCGGGCCGATCACCTTTATTTTACGACGAATGGGAGCATTGGGAATTTATGCGGGTCAGGGTCAATTTAAGCGCGGGGCTGCTTTTAACGACGATCGTCAGTGCAGCAACGGCTGCGCCGCAATTTGGCCGCGTTGTGGCATTTGGCGATAGTTACGCTGATAGTGGCAATGCGCGTGCCTTCTTCGTTGACCGGGGACTTGGCAGGTTATTCAGCTCCACCATTTATCCGACAGGTCGTTTCTCCGGCGGCACGAATTTCGTCGACACGATAGCCAAGGATTATGACGCAACGGAAGTTAATTATGCCGTCGGCGGTGCGAAAGCGGATGCAGGCAATGTTGCCGCGAATGGTATGCTTTCAGGCTTCAGGCAGCAATGGCAGGGTTTCACGCGCGGCGGCGCGATTTATGCGTCGGGTCAGGCGACGGTGATTCCTTCCGGTGGGGCGCAGTTCTCACCCGATGATCTCGTGCTTCTCTCTGTTGGAGGAAATGACGCGCGTGGTTACCGCATTTCGGCGGGCGCCAATAATGTCGGCGCCATTGCCGCGGCCAATCATTCCGCGATGGCGGCAAGCGCCGGGCTTGATGCGCTTGTTTCACGCGGACTGAAGCACCTCGTCTGGGTGTCCGGGGATGTCGGGCAACTGCCTGAAGTCATGGGTAATAAACAGGGTGCCTCTATCGGCACGGCTTTCAGCACCACGTATAACGCGCAAATGCAGGGCGCCCTTGCCGGCGTTGCGCGCAATGGGGTGCAGGTCGCTTATGTCGATATCACTTCTGTTGCGATGACCATTCGCAACCGCCCGGGTTTGTTCGGCATCACAAATACAACGGCGCCATGCCCGATCAGCTGCGTCGGAAATAGCGCGCAGCAGGCGAAATATTTGTTCTACGTCGATGGCCTGCACATGACCTCCGCTGGCTTTGCGGCGGTTGCCCGTTACGCTGAAAACCAGCTTGCGGCCCCCTACGCCATGCGCGCCATCGGGGATGCGCCCCGCCTCGCCGCTGAACAATTTGGCCAATCCCTGAATAACCGTGCGGATCTGCAGCGTAACGGCAATCGGAGGCGTGGCGTGTCTGTGTTCGGCAACTTTACGGCGGGGCATCAAACGTTCCATGAAACGGGTGACTCGAATGGCTATGCCGATAATCAGCATGGCGGGATCGGCGGCGCGGAATATGGCGCTAAATTCGGCACGGTGGGCGCGGCCTTTGCTTACACGGACAGCCGCGTGAATGGCGATAATGCTGATCGCACACTGGCGAGAACTTACCAGTTTGGCGCTTATGGCACCTATGAGCGCCATGCCTTTTTCGCGCAGGGTTATGCGGGTTATGGGTGGCATCATCTTGATATGCGGCGCACAGGTGTCGCCGCGCCGCTGACCGCCACCCCGAATGCGCAGAGTGTCATTACTGGCGGGCGCGTCGGCTATCTGCCGTCCCTGGCTCTCGTGAAACTCGGCCCGGTTGCCGGGCTCGATTACGCTTTCTCAAGCCTGAGTGGTTATCGTGAAACAGGTGACGAAGCCGCCGCTTTGAATATGGGCAGCCAGAAGTCAGAGACGTTGATTGGCTCAGCGGGACTTGAGATGCGTGGCCAGATTTTCAGCCACTTCGTCCCGTGGCTTCGCGCGACGGCGCGAAAAGATTTCATGAGTGGCGGACGTACCTTGTCTTACGCGCCGGTCGTGGCGCCGGGCATCGTCAATAATTTTGCGCTGGCGGGGCAGTCGCACCGCGTTTACGGTGCGGTTGAAGGCGGATTATCGGCGGAACTCATGCACGGATTTGCCGTGCAATTCTCAGGTCGCACGACGTTCGGCCGGGAAAATGGCAATAACACCACGGGCCTCGTCGGCGTGCAGCTCGTCTTCTAAGTCGCTTGACCTTTACCATTGACAGCGCGTGGTCATCTCGATGGCCCGCGCTGTTTTTGATTTCGGGATGATATTGCGGACAAGATGGGTGGGTCAGCACCCCGTTCCGACGATGTCCGAAAACGTCTGAGCCCATCAATATGGGGCTTTGCTAAAGCTGGATCACCCCAGATTAAAAAAGTGTGATGCCGTGAAGGCGTTAACATCAGTCTCCGGTCTCCTCTCCGACAGAGAAATGGCGAGTGAGCCTGAGATTTCCTGTCGCGATTTATAGCTGCTTTCCGCGATGTCCGGGTGCCTCTGAACGGTGCGGTAGCGCCGCGAACGTCTCCCGAAAATCTCCGCCATTCGAAGTCATGAAATGACAGGACGATACGGCGTCGGAGGCTCTTCCAATGAGCGTGATCTCCGCAGACGAAGATTCGTAAATATTACGAAATATATAGCAATAAAATGCCATATAATAAACTATGTTTCACAATAACTTGTGAAAAAACCGAAATTAAAAAAAGAAATATTTGACAGACCCCATTGCGCTCACTCTAGAAGCCTCGCTATAGCGGAAAAGGTTATCGCCTATTTTCAAGCTATAGATTTAATTTCTGGAGTGGTTATATGGATCATGACTTGGATTATATTTTAAGAAGATTTCGAGGGGATGGTTCTTATCTTTATATAGATGGGAAAAAGTTTATAGATGCTGCATCCGGGACGTTCAATCTCCCTCTCGGATACACAAATGAGTCGATCGGGGCACGTTTGAAAGCGCAGATCGATCGGGGATGTCACCTCAGCTCGACCCACACGCTTGAGATGTCGAAGATCATTCTTGCCCGTCTGCGCAAATATCTCCCGAAAGATCTTTCGCGGATCTGGCTGCGAGACGTTTCAGGGTCAGGCGCAGTGGAATGTGCGATCCGGATGGCGCAGAAGCGTACGGGTCGGTCCGGGGTGATCTCGCTTTATCTGGCGCATCATGGCCAGTCTCTCGCAACCGCGCAGATCTCCGGCAACGCGTTCCGCATCAGGGATTTTAAAATCGACGTCCCCGGCTCCGTCAAAATCCCGATACCGCCCAGTGTACTTGCTGGTGATACGCAATCCAGCACCGCGCGTGACTTCACCGACCTTGATCAATTGCTCGAAATGGGGACCAGCAACAATGTCGCCTGTATGATCGTGGAGCCCATCCTCGGGAATGGCGGAAATATCGTCCTTTCCCAGGCTTTTTACGAACATATCCGCGCATTCTGCTATCGGCATGATGTCATCCTGATCGCAGATGAGGTGCAGACCTGTTTTGGCCGGACCGGGTCGTTCTTCGCCTCATCCGGTTACGCACGCGCGCTGGACCCGGACATACTTGTTTTTGCAAAAGGGGCGTCCGGGATCGGGATACCGATCGGTGGCGTCTTTATGCGGCCCGAGCTGGATGTATTGGCTTTCTATGAGCATTCCAGCACGTGCGGCGCCAACCCCCTCTCCCTTATCGCGATGGATGAGACGATCACCATCATTGAAGAACAAAAGATATTGGAGAATGTCCGGGAAAATGAGTCCTATATCCGCGATGCGCTCCTGGACCTCCAATCCCGGTATCGATGCGTCTGCGACGTGCGCGGACTGGGCTACATGTACGGTTTTGACACACCAACCATCGACTTCGCTGCGGACCTCATCAGAATTGCGGACCGGAATGGACTGATCATTCGCGGCGCACGTTACGGCCGCAGCACGGCCATTAAAATAAGACCGCCTCTGATCTGTAAAAAAGAAGAATTAAAAGAGATCATCGAGAAGCTTGAAAAATCTCTTCATGAAATTTGTTTCGTTCAATAATAAAAGAAAATACGGAAAATAATAATATGCAGGCTCTCAAATATCATGGCCCATGGATGGCCTCGATCGATACCACCCCGGACCTCCAATGCATGGAGGCGGATGATATCATCGTCAGCATCAAATTCTGCGGCATATGCGGTACGGATATCGGCATACTGACCGGAGAATACGATGTTGCGCGGCAGGGCGTTACATTGGGGCATGAAGCCGCTGGCATTGTCGAAAGCGTCGGGCCGTCAGTGCGAAATTTTTCGGAGGGTGACCGTGTCGTGATCAACCCCACATATGCGTGCCGACAATGTCGACCCTGTTATACGGGCAATGAAAATCATTGCTCCCAAAAGGAGGGCACGGAGGCCGGCGTTTCCTATGATGGCGCTTTCGCCACAAAATACCGCGCGAAAGGGCAGTTCCTACGAAAGTTGGATGATCATGTTTCATTTGAGGAAGCAGCACTGACGGAGCCTTTGAGCTGCACCATAACAGGCGTGGATAAACTTAACATACGCAATAATGCCATTCGGGCCGTCGTCATCGGGGCAGGGCCGATGGGCATTCTCTATAGCTGGTCACTCTATAATATCGGGGTGAACGTGGTGATGATCGAAAATAATGCCCATCGCCAACAATATGCCAGAAAGATCCTCCCCGGTTCCGCCCATTTATTTTTTGATTTCTGCGAGGCGATGAAAGTTCTTTACGGAAAAGACGACCAGAAAGTAGATGTCGTCGTCGACACGTCAGGGGCTTTGACGGAAATCGTCCTGCCCTACCTGAGCGCAGGGGGTAAACTCCTGACCGTTGCACTCAAGAAATTTTACGCCAACATTTCGACGATGGAAATCGCGGATAAAAGCCTCTCCATCATCGGCTCGATTGACTCACTCAATAACAGTTTCGAACGCGCTTATTGCACGATCCGCGACCGCCGTATCCCGGCAGAAAGAATGATCAGTCATATTTTTCCGCTGAACGATTTCAAGTCCGCTTTTGCCGTGCTCGGATGCGATCTCAAACACGGAAAGCTGACGCCGCCTTCTGAGCCAAACTGTAAGATTCTGCTTGAAATTGCCTGATCCCGCGATTCCGGACGAGTGAGGCGACGTGCGACGTCGTGTTTGGCATCTGGCTGGGGGCTTCGTCGCGTGTTTCTCGGGACGGGATGCAACTGAGTCCCGCCCCGGAAACATTTTACGATCTGGCGGTCAAGCCGGTGAAGAGGATATTCGTGTCCCGACGGAAGTAAAACTACGCTGGATCGACGCTTAATAAAGTAACCCGATGTCGCCTTTGACACATTTTACTTTTTGACCCGTAATATTCTCGATTCTATATTTCCTCGTGGAGAAAAATCCGACATCAAACCCACTCACATTGTTGAAGACGTATTCTTTTTCATAGTATGGACGATCATCAATGTTCATCCATCCGTAATCTTGTTCTTGCCCCGCCAGGACGGTAACTTTGAAAGAAACTTTTGCTGGGCTGAATTCGGAGCAGCCCACGTCTAGGCCCATGCCGGGGCGCGTCATATTAATGATCTGGACTTCGTCTTTTTGAAACTCCCATTTCCCTTCGTGGATATACGCGTAAGACGGACTTGCCGAGAGAAGGGAGAAGACTGTCGCCGCAACGACCTTATTAATTTCGACCATTTGAAATCCTTTTTTTTATTTTTATGTTTGAAATGAACGGCTGAGTGGGCGTGGTTGAAGGTCTTTTACCGTTTCGCGCTCTGAAATGGCCGGCTTGCACCATCTGACGCACTGTCGTCACAACGCGTCTCGGGATGCGTCTTATTTTTGTATAAACCAGCAGGTAAGACGTATTAATTTAGGAAGATTTTTGTCTCATCGCGTTTAAGGTGGTCACGAAATAAGATTATTTCACAATAACCTGCGTCAAACTATCTTTTGTGCTCATGAACACCCCAATTATACCTTTAGTTACGAGGCGGTTCAATATCATATTCGGGTCGAGAGCATAGTCCGTCCTTGAAATTGCCTTTAATCACGTTTCTCTCTGCGCCAGATCAATGGATCAAGGCTTTGCAAATCCGAGGCCATTATTCGCAGGCGGTGGTTTCCCTGCCGATTTGCCCGTGGTAGGCTAAGGACGGGGCTACTCCGCACGTGACAACTGCCGTGGTTTCCCTGCCGATTTGCCCGTGGTAGGCTTCTTCGGAGGAAGTAGGGCTAGTCCTTCCTGCCGTGGTTTCCCTGCCGATTTGCCCGTGGTAGGCTGAGGAAGGTGCGCGAGGAGGCGTTTAACCTGCCGTGGTTTCCCTGCCGATTTGCCCGTGGTAGGCTTTGCGTCAGAGAGGTCATTGACTTTGCCTGGCCGTGGTTTCCCTGCCGATTTGCCCGTGGTAGGCTTGATTTTCAGTGAGAGGCACCTTCACTAGGGCCGTGGTTTCCCTGCCGATTTGCCCGTGGTAGGCTCTCGCTTGATCTTCACACACTTCAGAAGCTGCCGTGGTTTCCCTGCCGATTTGCCCGTGGTAGGCTAGGCGGAAGCATCACTCTTAAACGCTACGAGCCGTGGTTTCCCTGCCGATTTGCCCGTGGTAGGCTTATATCCGTGAGCGCGCCAGCATGTGGCACGCCGTGGTTTCCCTGCCGATTTGCCCGTGGTAGGCTGAGTATCTGCGCACGCATGATGAATCCGAGGCCGTGGTTTCCCTGCCGATTTGCCCGTGGTAGGCTTCAACACCTTGTCAGCATAGGTTGTGTTCAGCCGTGGTTTCCCTGCCGATTTGCCCGTGGTAGGCTGAAAACTTCTATAACAAGGTTATCGAATATGCCGTGGTTTCCCTGCCGATTTGCCCGTGGTAGGCTGAATATGGACTTGACAGACAAGGATAAAGCGCCGTGGTTTCCCTGCCGATTTGCCCGTGGTAGGCTCACCCGATAGCGGGCTGGTGGTCACCTGAGGCCGTGGTTTCCCTGCCGATTTGCCCGTGGTAGGCTTTCTCCTTTGTTATGTTTCTATACAAATCAGCCGTGGTTTCCCTGCCGATTTGCCCGTGGTAGGCTACTGGGTCAGACAGGTCCTGCTTCCTCAACGCCGTGGTTTCCCTGCCGATTTGCCCGTGGTAGGCTGGTTTCACAAAACATCGCGGCGGTAGCCAAGCCGTGGTTTCCCTGCCGATTTGCCCGTGGTAGGCTCGTAAATCTCGTGCTTGAACAACGCGACCAGCCGTGGTTTCCCTGCCGATTTGCCCGTGGTAGGCTGCATGTCTTCCGACAAGGTGAAGGCGTTCAGCCGTGGTTTCCCTGCCGATTTGCCCGTGGTAGGCTGTTCGCGGCGATCGCCTTCTAGTGGCTTCAGCCGTGGTTTCCCTGCCGATTTGCCCGTGGTAGGCTAAGGGAATGCTGCCCATCGCGCCCAGAAGCGCCGTGGTTTCCCTGCCGATTTGCCCGTGGTAGGCTCGGTCTTGCTGATCTGAGCAGCCGCCTTCGGCCGTGGTTTCCCTGCCGATTTGCCCGTGGTAGGCTTTCTGGCGCCAAAAGGTGTTGCCCCTGTTTGCCGTGGTTTCCCTGCCGATTTGCCCGTGGTAGGCTGGATAACAGTGAACTCCTTCAGAGGGTCAGGCCGTGGTTTCCCTGCCGATTTGCCCGTGGTAGGCTGGGCCCGTAATCAAGATAAATAGATTTCAAGCCGTGGTTTCCCTGCCGATTTGCCCGTGGTAGGCTAATTCTTCGTGCGAATATTGAGAGCGTGGCGCCGTGGTTTCCCTGCCGATTTGCCCGTGGTAGGCTTAATACTTGCACAACACGCGCAGAGAACCCGCCGTGGTTTCCCTGCCGATTTGCCCGTGGTAGGCTGGTGTATCCGTAGGCATGACGTGGCAACCAGCCGTGGTTTCCCTGCCGATTTGCCCGTGGTAGGCTGAGGGTTGGTTGTCCCCAGCGGAACATTGCGCCGTGGTTTCCCTGCCGATTTGCCCGTGGTAGGCTGCTTTCCAGTGATCTCCCCGCCTGCTTTTCGCCGTGGTTTCCCTGCCGATTTGCCCGTGGTAGGCTCTATAACCCGATGCTGCCTGCAGTTGTTTTGCCGTGGTTTCCCTGCCGATTTGCCCGTGGTAGGCTGGATCGTGGGTTTCCCCGAATAGTCGAGTGGCCGTGGTTTCCCTGCCGATTTGCCCGTGGTAGGCTATGTGGACGATGTCGGGTGGGACTGGGAAGGCCGTGGTTTCCCTGCCGATTTGCCCGTGGTAGGCTTAAATCATCGAGCCAGCCGTCTGAGATCGCGCCGTGGTTTCCCTGCCGATTTGCCCGTGGTAGGCTACTCACCTGTATACCACTAATCTGACTATCGCCGTGGTTTCCCTGCCGACTTGCCCGTGGTAGGCTTTTTGTCCGGCGGTTGGAGAGGGCGGTTATGCCGTGGTTTCCCTGCCGATTTGCCCGTGGTAGGCTTGGTGCGGTTTCCTGTTCTCACTGATGCTTGCCGTGGTTTCCCTGCCGATTTGCCCGTGGTAGGCTACGGCGATGCCACCGTCAACCGCGATGACCGCCGTGGTTTCCCTGCCGATTTGCCCGTGGTAGGCTACCTTGGCTGTAAGTCTCTGAAATTGCTGTGATTTTCGCGCTTTTAACCGCGCGGAAATCACAGCAAAACCATCTGAGAGGCGCCGACTCGTTCAGTTTTTGGCGCAAGGCCAAGCATGAGTTCCATGCGACCATATTGCTTGTCCGTTATTTGAAGCGTCCGCACGCTCCCTTCCTTGGGCAATTGAAGGCGGACTCGCTTCGTGTGTTTCTCAACAGCATCCTGCCCGCGACAAATGCGCGCGTAAACGGAATATTGCAGCATGATAAAACCGTCATCTCTGAGGAAATTCCGGAAACGCGTTGCGCCGCGTCTCTGCTCCTTGGATTTGACGGGTAAATCAAAAAATACCATCAGCCACATGAAGCGGACATCCTCGGCCTTCATCGAGCGTCAACGGGCCGTTATGGCCCATTGCGGCACTTGCAGGAGGGCCGCGCTATTGAATTCCATGGCGCGGACCATCGCCATGGCGACATATTCCGTCGCGGCGAGGATCGTCATTTTCTCCTTGCCGATCGCGGCCGTTTTGGTAAGGATGCCACTCATGAAGCGTCGGTCTTCGACGGTCATTTCGTCACGGTCTCCTTCCGGCGAGCGCTCACGCGCCATTTTGTCCACGAAGGGGCGGAAAGGTTCAATCAGGTCATCGATGAGGTTGAAGGCATTCGTTCGGGACGCGTGATGCACGCCAAATGCGGGCAGAAGCCCGGAGGCGACGCAGGCGCGCGCGATGGCCGCGCGCATAACGGCATAACCGTAATTCAAAAGCGCATTGCGTCGATCCGTCTCGTTCCCCCGTGTAAAATCCGTAAACAGGTCGGACCAATAAATGCGCGCCGCCTGCGCTTCCAGATTATCAGGATCACCGGAATTGACACGTTCCGCCATGGAAAATAGTGCTTCCGCATAGCGTCCTTCAACTTGTGAGAGGAGGCCCGCCTGATTGCGGATTTTCGCGACGACGAGATTTTGCCAGAGACGCTTTTTGAGAGGCTGGCTGATGTTGATCTGCGTCTGGGCAATATGGGCCTGGGCATGATGCTGATGGAAAGAGAGGAGGATGCCAGCCGGGTGGTGCCGGCCATCCGGCACAATCATCGCCACACCAGCCTCGGCGAGGGCGGAGAGCAGGGTGCCTGTTACGCTGACTTGCGGCGTATCGAGGATAAGCCAAGCAATATCCTCGATAGCTAGAGACACCTCACCATCATCCTGCGCGACGATGAGCTGATTGTCCCGAAAATTCAGTCGGGCGGGCTGTGAGATGTGCACGCCTCTCCATGCCATGTACGGACCTCTTTTTTAACTTCTGCGCAAGTTCCGTAACGGTCTACACTATATTTGGCTAAGTTAGCGAGGGTCTTCGCGCCGATTCCATCAATTGAATTCGTCGGATCGTTATGAAGAAGTAGGTTAATCGCACCTGTTCCTCGATGAAGACCTGCAAAATAGCCTGGGATGACTGCTCCAGATGATTTTACCGCTTTGATGTAACTTCGATGGTAAAGACTGAAGCGAAAACAATGCTCTGGACCCATTATCGTCCACTCCGACTCATCTTTGTAGGCGACAACAGCCCGCATGGGCGGCTGGGGCCATTCTTTCTTATTCATCACCTGGTGGGGGTAGATGGGCACCAGGAACCACTCAACCTTGCCTTTTTTATTGGGTTTGCTGAAGACATCCACGCGCACCATCTCGCCGCGATCCGCCGAGCCACCCCGAACCGGCACGGCAGGTTTGTTCCGCGAGATGAGCCGCACCTTATTGACGACGTACCCGTTCGGCATACGCGGCATATTATCAGGGTCCGTGGGTTTGCCGGCGGCGATCCATGCTCGTAGCACCGCAACAAGGCGCGCGTTTTTCTCGGGGTCCTTGATTAAAGCAAGATCGGACTCCTTAAGGGCGGTGACGGCCTTCCTTTCATAGACGATCTCTCTTTCGTCACGCGTTTTGACTTGTCGGATCGTCGCGGCATGACCCTCACCACGCGCGCGGCGACGCTCGGGGCGAGCGACAAATAGTTCTTCATAGGCCTCTAAAACGTGCCTGCGAAAATTGTCCCAAGGTAATTTAACTTCGCGAAGAGGGCGACCGTAACCTTGTTGTTCCCATTCCTGGTAAGATTTCGTCAGACTTTGCACTTGTGCTTCATTGACGGCCGCAACGACCAACGCGTCGAGCGCGTGGTGGCGGTCGTCGCTCACCCGTTTTCCATCGATCTTTTTCAGCGCCTCCAATCCCCAGGCATGTCGAAGCGCGGATGTCAGCGCGCCGGGGCGTGTATAGACGCGCCGAATGCCACCTTTTTCTTTCCGCTGACCTTGGGGGTAAAAATATTCAACGGCGCCCGCCAAAGCGCGCGCTGCGTAACGCGTATCATTGAGATTTCTCTCTCTAAACTTTTTCTGGGCCTCCTCAGCGTTTTTCAGCAGATAGTTGCGCTTTTTGAAGCCTCGAAGCTCTTTATTCGTCTCGATCCTCTGCTGAAACGTTTCCCACGCCTCCGACGCCTTGTCTCCTCCCAACCACTCATAAGGCGTTTTGTTCTTTTTCGCCTGGTTAAAGCTGGCGTAGCATAGGGTCTTATTTTTGTAGCTGTCATCACCGAAGCGCGACCAGGGAAGGATGTGGTCTACCTGCACGGTTTTATTGTCGGACCTGACGAGGATAACGGGAATCTCCCGGCCCGAATAAAGGCATCTCCCACCTTGCTCCTTCCAAAGCCGATATCTGAGAAGGGTGTCGCCATTGACGTCGGATAAACCGAGTGAGGCGCGCGCCTCATTGCGTTCCCTCTCGCGCTGGGCCGTGTTGTCTTTGACCCCTTTTTCCAATTCTCGCCTTTTTTCGAGACTATTTCCCACATCCCGGGCCAGTTCGATGTTGATCGAACCGGGAAGGCCCCAGCGATTGCGCATGGCCCATAATTGCTTCATCCCCTCCGTCAGCGCTTTGCGCGCGATTGGATTGGCGATGTTGTTCCCCACATCTGCAACCAATTCGTTGAACTGCGCCTTCGTCGTGATCGCGTCACGGTCAGAATAAAGCCGTGAAGCCGCGTGATCATATCCAGCCATTTTGCAAGCCGCGTCATAGCGAAGACCCTGCGCGAGATGCGGTAGGATATGACGGCACGCTTTGGCGGATATGTGGCCGACCCCTCTGAATTTGGCGAAGAGACCTTCATCTAAAGCCGTTTGGAGCTTGTCGGAGACGGGCTCGCTAAGATTGAGTTTTCCAAGCTCCGCGAGAATTTTCTCGCTTGTCTCGTAAAAGCTTAAAATCTGAGCGATGGCGTCAAGCTGCTCGGGGTGCGCCTGCATCACGTCCCATAATTCCGCGCCCAAGGCCTTGCGTAGGGTGGCTGTGCCCGGCAGTGCATCGCCCGTGCGCACAGCAATATCCCGCCCTTCATCTTCGGCTTTGATGTTCGCAAAAGACTCGTCGGATGAGAGGCCGATCAGGCCCCGCACCTTTTTGACCGACAATTTTGCGGTTTTGCCGAGATCGGCCGTCACACGTTGTAATTCCTCAACCGTGAGAGGGCGCTCTTTTTTCAACCGCACGATGCGGAGATTGACCAGCCGTGTCAGCAGGCGAAATTTTTCGAAAGAGGGGGCGAGCTTAGAGGTACGCTTTTCGGATGGCTCGAAATGGCACATCCCCACAAGTCTTTCACTATCTTGCAGCGGAAGTTGAAAGAAGGCTATATCCGTAAAGGCTTTTTGCAATTCCGGTGTCGCGTGTTTCTGTCCGAAGCGTCGTTGAGCTTTGAATAAAGCGTCAACTTCAAACTCCAGATCATCGCGTCCTACGGTGCGATCATAAACGCCATCGCGATTTCGGCGGCGCTCCTTATATTCAGGGTCGACGAAGAACATTTTGCCGACCGTCTGATACCTCGCGAGTTTTCCTCTGGTTGTCTCCAACTCCTTGAGCATCTTCTGATCGTCACCAACAGCGTTTGCCGATTTGTTTTTCGCGGCGGATTTGAAGCCACGTCGTTTGGCGATGTGGGAGAGCGCTGCGGCAAATTCGAAAGGGCTGAGAAGCTGATCCAAACCATTTGCCCTGGCCGCCCACGGGTCAAATTTGGGGCGTCTCAGCACATCGCTGTCAGAGGAGGGGAGGAGGCCCTCCGCATGGAATAAGCGGCGTATTTCCGCCATGCGATTGCGTCGACGGCGGATCACTCTCCTCAAAAGGCGATTGGCACGACGAATCTGGTTGGTCGGCCTGCGTTCCTTATCCGTTTCCGGCACGTCAAAGCACCAGCTGCCCCAACCCTCAATGACGCCATCGTCAAGCTTGCCCCTTGGACGCCGAAGTACTGCCCAGCCGCAAGACCCTATCCCGAGATCGATCCCAAAGGACAATTCTTCATCAACCGCGTTTTTTTCTGACATATTGCTTGACCTTTATTCGTCGTTGTGGCCTAATACACTTGGCAAATCGGCAGGGAATCCACGGTAACAGAGTTACCTAAATTTCTCTGTGAAGGATTATCCCTCGTTGGGCAACCAACGGGGGAGATTCCTTTTTAAGCATCCAAAAAAACCAACAATCATGATGTCTTTATGCCTTGAGTGTATCTTCACTTCTATTTTTCTTACCTCAGATTTGCCCCGCGTCAAAGGGGCTCAGCCTGAACGAATATTGTTGAAATCTGCGTTCGATTTGTCGTCGCCAAATCTCATCAGACTTCTGCGCAGCGTTCATGTCAGAAGGATTGATGCAAGCGCGTGTCGCCAAAACGCGAAATGCCCGCGGTCAAACGTCAGGCAGCGACGTGACGCCGCTGCCGCTGAACTGCCTTATCCGTCGCAATTTTTATTTGAGACAGGTCTCCAGGGCGGCCAGCACCCGGCGCACATTGGATAAATGGGCGTTATGACCCATGGCCCCGATGCGCCAGATTTTACCGGCTAACGGTCCGAACGCCGTGCCAATTTCAATGCCATGCTCATCACGCATACGTGTTCGCACCGTCTCATCATCAAGGTGAGCGGGCACGTAAATTCCCGTCACGTTCGCCATGCGTGACGCCGCATCACCGTATAATTTGAGGCCGAGCGCCTCGACGCCGCGCACCATTTCGGCCTTACAGTCCCGATGGCGGGCGAAACGCGCTTCCAGCCCTTCCTCGAGCGCCACGCGCGCGCATTCCCGTGATGCATAAAGCATCGAGGTGGCTTCCGTATGGTGGTTAAGCCGCCGGTCTGACCAATATTGCATGATCATGGCAAGGTCGAAATAATTTGACCGGATAAAGGGGCGGGCACCTGCAGCTGAGTCCTTCGTTTTGAGACCCAGTTCCACCTTCCTGCGTGAAAAAATGAAATCCGCCGCGCGGTCGGAAATCGTAATCGGGGCGCTGCCGGGCGGGCCGCCCATACATTTCTGCAGACCGGATGAAACGACGTCAATTTCCCATCCATCTGTTTCAACAGCCATGCCGCCCAGCGTGGCGGTCGCGTCGACATAGGACATCACGCCGTATTTTTTGCAAAGCGCGCCCACCCCCTCAAGAGGTTGCGCGGTTGTCGTGGAGGTGTCGCCATGAATACAGGCAAAAACGGCGGGTTTAACGGCCTTGATGGCCTCTTCAATCTGCGCGAGCGTCGCGACCTCACCCCATGCCAGGTCGATCAAATGGATTTCAGCATCTATCCGCTCACAGATTTCTGAAAGCAGCAGCCCGAAGCGCCCGGCACGCAGGATGAGAACGCGCGCGCCCGGTTCAAGAAGGGAGGTGAGGGCCGCCTCAATCCCGGCGCGGGCGGAGCCATTGACGAGAAACGTCCATTTATTTTTCGTTCTGAAGACCTCCCGGTAGAGCGCCATCGTCTCATTCATATATTGGGTCATTTCCGGGTCAAACTGGCCCAGCACGTCGGCGCTCATGGCGCGCAGAACACGTGGGTGAACATTTGCCGGGCCCGGCCCCATCAAAAGCCGTGTCGGGGGGTCAATATCACTGAAATAAGGCTTATTTAAACTCGAATTTGCCATCATTAAAAAGCTCCAGTCTCTCAATAAAGCGTCGCATCGTCTCGAGCGCGAGGGCGACGTCCCCTGCACGAACGGCTTCCGCCGGGTTATGGCTGATTCCCTTTTCACATCGGATGAAAACCATGGAAATCGGGGCGATGGCGGCCACATTCATACCGTCATGCCCGGCCTGACTGACAAGAAAGGGCAGGGGAGCCCCGGTGACGTCCCGCCCGGACTCAGCAAGGATGTAGGATAATGTCGGGTCGCATGTGGCACCGGGCAGGTTGTGACGTTCTTCAAATTCCATAGTGATATGGCGACGGTCAGCGATGGATTGCAGCGCGTCCAGAAGCGTCACCGCGACGCTGTCACGGGTTTCACGGTGCGCCGCACGCAGGTCGATACTGAACGTGACTTCCCCCGCCACGATGTTGGTGGCCGGGCCTGTGTCCGTCGTGAAAGCGCCACATGTCGCGACAAGGTCATCCGGGCCGGCTTGCGCAGTCCTCTCAATAGCGAGCATCATTTCCGCCGCGGCTGACAGGGCGTCACGCCGCGTCTTCATGGCTGACCCGGCATGGGCGGCCTGGCCTGTCAGCGTGACGTAAAACCGGGACTGCGCCGCAATCGAACTGACGACAGCGAGGGGAAGATCCTGCTCATATAAATAAGGTGCCTGCTCGATATGTGGCTCAAGATAACCGATCAGCGTTTCCGGCGCACGCCGCGCCGTTGCGAAATGGTTAGGGTCAACGTCCCATTCAGCGAGGGCTTCGGCAATGGACATACCGTCCGGGTCACGCGCATTAAGGGCGTGGGGTGGCAGCAATCCGGCAAGGGCGCGAGAGCCCAACATATAAGTGGGAAAGCGTGACCCTTCCTCATCCCCGAAACCCATCACCTCCAGCGCAAAGGGGAAGCGCCGTCCCGCTTTGTGAAATGTATCGACGAGTTCGATCCCCAGCATAACGCCGAGCATGCCGTCATAATGGCCTGCATCCCGCACGCTGTCGATGTGGGAGCCAATCATGAAAGCGGGTGCATCGGGCGAGAGGCCTTCATAGCGGCCGATAATGTTACAGGCCGGGTCAAAAGCCGCTTCCATCCCCGCTTCGCGCATCCATTCCAGGATGCGTGTAGCGCTGGCCTCAAAGCCCTGGCCAAGAAATGGACGGAATAACCCTGATTTATGGTCGCTATAGGGCCAGCGCCCCAGAAAGTCGCATCGGGCAATCGCGCGCGCGCCACCCGCCGTTGAGAGGAGCAGGTCAATGCCTTCTGGCGCCTGATGATCCATCATTTTTGAGCCCGTTCTTCCTTCATGCCTATTATAGGCAGAGACGCGGATAAGAGAAGATTAAACCTTTCGAAAGGCTTATTTTCCTGAGGTCAGGCGGCGTTGCGCGGTGGAGACGTCCAGCTCATCTTCCCATGACGCGACAAAAATGGTGGCGACGCAATTGCCGACGACATTGCCCATGGCGCGACAAATGCCGAGATACCAGTCGACAGACAGGATCAGCACAAGCCCGATCGCAGGGATGACCGGGACAGCGGCCAATGTCGCGGCGAGAATGACGATGGCCGTGCCGGGGACACCATGCGCGCCCTTTGACGTGATCAGAGCCGTGAAGAGTATCAGCGCCAATTGCCCTAACCCCAAAGATATCCCCGTCACCTGCGCCAGAAACAACACTGCCATGCCGATGTAAATTGATAACGCATCCAGATTGAATGAGTATCCTGCCGGGATCACCAGTCCCACCACGTCACGCCGGATGCCGAGGGCCTCTAATTTCTGCATGACCTGTGGCAGAACCGCATCGGAGGAGGCCGTCGCCATGACAATCAGCAGTTCCTCCCTGAAATATTTTATGAGGGGGAAGAGGCGTAAACCGCAAAAACGCAGCGCGCTGCCGAGGCACAAAATGATGAAGAGGATCACCGTCACAAAATAAGTTATGACAAGCGCGACCAGGCGCCCCAGCACATGCAGGTCATAATGCCCGACCGTATAAGCAATGGCGCCGAATACGCCGAGTGGCGCGACGCGCACGATCAGACGCATGATCTGGAAAAAGATTTTCGTCAGCGCGTCAATCAGGCGTGAAACAGGCCGGCCTTCCTCCCCGATAAGGGAGAGGGCCACGCCGAAAATCACGGCGAAAAAGAGAACTTCAATCATGTGATTTGCGGCAAAAGCAGCGACCGGGCTGCGCGGAATAATGCCAAGCAAAAAGGGGGTGAATCCACCTTGAACCAATGTCGCCGCGCGGCCGGAATAGAGACTCATATCCGCCCCTGTGAGCGCGTCCAACCTGATATGCATGCCGCGTCCCGGTCCCAGCAGCCATGCGGCGAACAACCCGAAAATCAGCGCGAATGTCGTCATCACCTCAAAATAAATCAGCGCTTTGAGGCCAATCCGCCCAACGGATCGCAAATTATCGACGCTCGCGATTCCCTGCACGACGACGCAGAAAATGAGGGGCGCGACGATCATCGAAATCAGTTTGATGAAGCCGTCACTCAAGGGTTTGAAGGCCATGGCTGTCTCCGGTGCGACGCAACCGAGCAGCACGCCCAGTAAGGTGGCCAGGACGATCTGGCCAAAAAGGGCGCGACAGCAGAGGCGGATCAGTTTCGTCATTGCAGGAACTCCAAAGCCATGAGCTAAAAATTCACGCGCGCGCGGCCGCCAAAGACGGTGGCGTTCCGAATTCCTTTTTGGGAATTGGGGTGCACGATATATTGAAAATCGGGTTGAAGATCGACGGCGCGATAAAGGTGGAAACTATATTGCGCCTCGATAATCATTTCGTAGGATTGGGCACTGTAGAGCCCTCCCGGGTAACGGCCATATTGTCTGTAATGGAGCTTCTGACCTGACCGCATCGCATGGCTGGCCCAGGCATAAGTCACCTGCACGCCGAAACCATCCTTCGGCCGCGTGCCGATTTCACCGACATCTTCAAAGCCGATCGTGGCCTGTTGCTTGAAAATTGAAATATTCGGGTCGGTCCGGGTGAAATTGGCGAAGATAATCAGCCCCCCGACATTGGAGGCCGTATTGCGTTTGATCATATGATCAAATTGCGCCCAAAAGGCGGTATGGCTGTGAGACCGCCGCCCGGGAAGCCTGGAAAGGATACGGGCATTGCCAAAATCATCCCAGTAAACATCATGGACCGGGGCATGATCATAGTAACCGCCAAGCGCAAAGTGGCTGGGCCTCTCCCCGGCGCCGCCGCCCGGCTGCCATCCGATTTCGAAAGGTAGATTAACCCCGTTTGTCTCACGGATGGACCAACTGAACCCGGAAGCGCCACCATGGGATCGCGATACTTCAAATGCGCCGACCTGCATGTAAAAGGGAGTGACGGGACGATATCTCACATATCCACCCCAGTTCGTCTTGCTGCCGGAGTAAAATCCGTCCGGGTTGGCGCCGGTCAGCGCGCGCGGCACCCTGCAGATAGCGAGCGAGAGAAACATGCAGTAAAGGGGCGATGAGTCGAAAAAGAGCGACTGATTGGCACGCCCGGCCCCGATCTGGAGGTGATCATTCGCCAAATCCTGCGTGACATAAGCGAATTGCAGCCGCACAAATGTGCCAATGCGGCCATTAAGCTCCATGATGGAATAGGGGTCGTTATTAAGGCGATCCGCCGAGAGGTCCCGGCCCGAATTGGACACGAAGAGTGTGTGTGATTTCAACCCCCGGAGACCGGCGAGTTTGGCCCAGTCAATTTCAAGATCAATCCCGAAACGGCCTGTATAAGCGGCGCCCTGGGAAAGGCCGCCGGAAACATTGCCGGCAGCTTCCAGCATATAGGCAGGTATAACGTCGATACCGTGTTTCATCAGCCAGTTCCGCCCGCCCCACCAACTTTTTAAAAGATGTTCATGGTCATCCGTGACCTGGGGTGGACGATCCTGCACCGGGGGCTGTGCCAAGTCGGATCTCTGCCGGGCGCCAAAATCATTGATCTGGGCTTTGGCGGATTGCGAGACCGTGCTCATCGCAAAAATGCCGATAGAGAAAAACTTCATGCACGGATATTTTCTCAAATCCGGTTTTCCTTCCCCAAGATGAATTGTTATTAACGCCAAATCTGACAATAGAATTTTATCTCGTCCAGATGAATTTCCTACGAATACATTCTCAGTGAAGCGAATACAGAAAAATAGAGTGTTTACTCAAATAATACAGATCGCGCACAATGGACGCACCCCGATCATTTGCGCGAAACGCAACGATCTGGTGGCAGAAAAACATTAAAATAAATAGAAAATCATTACTTGTCCAGAACAAGATTTTTGTCGGGAGACGTTTCCAGGTCGAAATGAGGGATTGAGGTACGCAACGCAGCGCGCCCTGGAGCGTAGCTTCCAACGGGCGTCACAAACGTTGAAACGGGTTTGTTTGAAAAAAAAGTCCCGTCGCGACAGATATTTCCAACGTCAGTCAAAAATTGACGCGTGCCCGCCCGCCGATCACGATAGCGTTTCTGATCCCGGCCTGGGAATTGGGGCGCACGATATATTGACAATCGGGCTGAAGATCGACGGCATGATGCGCGTGGTAACTATATTGTGCTTCAAAAATCATTTCATGGGACTGGATGCTATAAAGTCCCGCTGGATAACGACCGAATTGCGCGTAAAGCAGCTTCTGCCCTGCGCGCATCTCATCACTGACCCATGCATAAGTGATCTGCACGCCGAAACCGTCTTTCGGTCGGCCGCGTATCTCGCCGACATCTTCAAACCCGATTGTGGCTTGTTGTTTGAAGGCCGAAATATGCGGATCGGTCCGCGTAAAATTACCAAAAATAATGAGCCCGCCAACATTGGAGGGCGTGTTGCGTTTGATCATATGATCAAATTGCGCCCACATAGCGGTATGGCTGTGGGATTGCCGCCCGGGAAGGCCCGTCAGCACCCGCGCCGTGCCGAGATCATCCCAGTAAACGTCATTGACGGGCGCGTTGTCGTAATATCCTCCAAGCGCGAAATGGCTTGAGCGTTCACCCACGCTTCCGCCAGGCTGCCACCCGATTTCGAAAGGGAGGTTGACGCCGTTCGTCTGACGAAAAGACCAGTTAAATCCGGATGCGCCCCCATGAAGCGGCGTCGATTCAAACGCGCCAACCTGCATGTAAAACGGCGTTATGGGCCGGTAACGAATATAGATCCCCCAATTTGACCTGCCGGTCGAATGAAACCCATTGGGATTCGACCCGGTTAAAGCGCGCGGCACCCTGCAAATGGCTTTGGAGAGAAACATGCAGTATAGCGGGGACGAATCAAAAAAAAGCGCCTGATTGGTGCGGCCTGCCCCGATCTGCAGGTGGCCTTTCATCAGATCCTGCGTGACATAGGCGAATTGCAGCTTTACGAATGTGCCAAGACGTCCATAAAGATGCAGGACGGCGTAGGGATCATTATTGAGTCGATCCTTGGACAGGTTCCGGCCGGAATTTGACACGAAAACTGTATGGGATTTCAGCCCTTTAAGACCGGCAAGCTTGTTCCAGTCGATCTCCAGATCCACCCAGAACCGTCCTGTATAAGCGGAACCATGGGAGAGGCCACCAGAGACATTGCCAGCAGCCTCCAACATGTAAACAGGCACGATGTCGATGCCATGTTGCATCAACCATACCCGCCCGCCCCACCAGCTTCTCAGAAGATGCTCATGGTCGTCCGTTGTCAGGGGAGGGCGGTGACGAACAGGCGGTTGAGCCAGGACGGAACGTTGCCGAGCCTCAATATCATTGATCTGGGCTACAGCGCGTTGTGGTGTCGTGCTTGTCAGGAGAAGACCGAGAAGGAAAATGAGAACGCACGGGAATTTTATCAAATTCGGTTACCGTTCCCGAAATGATTTATCCATTATGTTTGAGACTAACGGTAAAAATTATTTTTTGTCCAGAAGTGTCGGCCTTATATAGAATTACGATTTCGTGCGTTCATATAAGTGATTGTGTAAGATCGAATATTTAATCGCTCATTGCATGAGAGGGTCGTTAAACCGTCAGATGAGTTCCGTCATGGGTCTGAAAAGGCGCATAACCTCTATTTTATCGTGATGATCTGTCCCCATAAGAGAAGCGACCTTACCTTGCGAGCACGCATCAGCAAACGTCAGAAATTGACGCGCGCCCGTCCGCCGAAAATGACAGCATTTTTCAGCCCGGCCTGGGAATTCGGATGCACGATATATTGAAAATCAGGTTGCAGATCCACAGCGCGGTAAAGATGGTAGCTATATTGCGCTTCAATAATCATTTCATAGGATTGGGCGCTGTAAAGGCCGGGCGGGAAGTGGCCATTTCGGGCAAAATATAATGCCTGCCGCGCGCGCATGGCATTGCTGACCCATGCGTAGGTCACCTGCACCCCAAACCCGTCTCTCGGTCGGCTGCGGATCTCGCCAACATCTTCAAACCCGATTGTTGCCTGCTGTTTGAAAGCGGAGAGGCCGGGGTCTGATCGTGTGAAATTCCCAAAAACGATAAGACCGCCAATATTTGAGCGCGTATTACGTTTGATCATGTGGTCAATCTGTGCCCAGAAAGCCGTGTGCCCTCGCGTGGTCAAACCAGGTCCGCCAGTCAGGGCGCGGGGCTGGTTGTTCCGGTCCCAATAGACATTCCCCACTGGCGCCGTGTCGTAATAGCCGCCTAATGCGATATGGCTGGAACGCTGACCCAGACCACCGCCGGGCTGCCAGCCAATTTCAAACGGAAAATTTACGCCATTCGTCCCATGGCTTGACCAGTCAAACCCCGAGATACCGCCATGATTGGATGAGACCTCGAATGCGCCGATCTGCACATAGACCGGGCTGACCGGTCGGTAACGCACATAGCCGCCCCAATTCGTGCGCGATTTCGTGTAAAACCCCGCCGGGTTGGCGCCCGGCAGAACGCGCGGAACAGGACAGATGGAGAGTGACAGAAACATGCAGTAAACGGGTGACGTGTCGAAGAAAAACCCCTGATTCATCCGTCCTGCTGCAAGTTGTAGATGGCCTTTCATCAGGTCTTCCGTCAGATAGGCGAATTGCAATTTCACCAATGTGCCGATACGGCCATAAAGCTCCGTGGCGGAATAAGGGTCATGCCCCAGACGGTCGGCAGAAAGGTCGCGGCCCGATTTCGACATGATCAGCGTATGGGATTTAAGCCCGTGAATACCGCCAAGTTTGCCCCAGTCAATTTCAAAATCGATACCGAACCGTCCCGTAAAGGCGGAACCCTGAGAGACGCCCCCGGACGTATTTCCCGCGGCTTCCATCATATAGGCGGGGATGATATCGACCCCGCGATCCAGAAGCCATGTCCGTGCACCGCCCCAGTCTCCAAATAAGTGGCGATGGTCATCCGTGCGCTGCGGCGGGCGATGTGGGACGGGGGGCTGCGCAAGGTCTGCCCGCTGACGGGTGCCGAAGTCATTCAGCTGTGCGAAAGCGGTGCGCGGCGCCGCGCATATCGTTGACAGCCCGATGAGGAAAATCTTTGCGTGACGGAAATTTGCCAAGGAAAGGGGCCTTTTCTACAAAGATTCCTGTATGATTAATTAAATCTACGGTGAATCTCTGTTAAAGTCCAGCCAAGCCTGTGGCGCCTCGTGAAATATCCGATTATATCGCGCGGCACAAAATAAAAACCGCGCCGAGTTAAAGCTCGACGCGGTGCCAAATGAGCGCGTGGGTAGAGCGTAGAACGTTATTTCGGCAGGATGCGTCGCAAATATTCGCGATTACGCGCCGAAACGCTCAGCCCATCACCGCCATAATGCTCACACAGAAAAGCGCTCTGAAAACCATGCGCGATGGCCATCCGGATGGCTTCCCGATAGCTGATGACGCCGGTTTCCATCGGGGCAGGGGCGGTGACGACAAGCCCGCTATCTTCATCTTCCGTGCGTAGATAGTTTTTAACGTGCCAGTAACGTGCATAAGGCGCGAGTTTAACCATCATGTCACGCCAATGCGTCATAGGTCGATGGAGGCGCACAAGATTACCGATATCAGCATTGATGCCGACATTGGGCAAGTCAACATCCTGCGTGAAGCGCACGGCGCTCTCGGCAGAGCCGAGATAAGTATCTTCATAGATTTCGAGAGAAATACCAATTTTAAGTGCCGCAGCCTGTCTGCCAAGCTCCTTGATGCGGTCGACCGCTTTTTTCCAAATTGCCGGATCATCCGGGTCTTTCGGCCCCTGTGTCGTCCAGAACCACAAGGCCTTTTTCTGCTGATCGTTAAAGGGGCGTGAAAAACCGATCGACACCTCCGCCGCGCCGATTTCAGCCGCAACATCAATCACGCGGCGCATATAAGCGAAATATTCATCACCATGCTCTGGGTCGATGATCGAACGCCGCGCTGTCGTGATGGCCGGGATGGTCAGGCCCTCTCCTTTGACGACATCCAGAAATTCCCGCCGCCGGACGGGTTCGAGGTCCGCAAGTCGAATCCATGAATCGGTCGGGTCGATTTCCGTGAAACCGGCATCCGCGACATCCTGGACGGCCAAGGCCCATTCTTCAGGCCGTTGATCCTGCACGGAGCTTCCATCCGGCAGGGTGTTGGGATATTGATTCATGCCCGCGGCGATCGGCCAGTTATGTCGGTTATAAGGGGGCTTCCGTCCCATCGCGTTTTTCCTCTTCTTCAGATTGCCGCATAATCCCGCTCCGCGTGATTCCGGCTGAGATCGCGGCATGCCACGCCGGCAATGACGTGGGGCTGTCTCCAGTTTAAACGCATCCCGCCCCGCAGAAACAGCGGTGGCGGCAATTCAAGAAGTTAAGGTTTGATCACAATTCCTGATCAATCCGGTTTTGATGGCGTCAGAGAGGAAAGTCGCTGCGGCTGAAAGTGGGCGTTCCTTCAAAGTGATCAGGGAGTAGCACCCAAGATGGTCATCAAGCCGGACATGCAGGCGGCGGAGCATATGCGCCTCTTCAAACATCTGTGCGATACTTGTCGGCATGAAGGCGAGCATGGCGCTGTGCTGAAGGAGGTCAAGCGACGCCATCATGGACGATGTCTCAATTGCCTGGCGGGGCGGAGGCAACCGGGCCAGGGCGAAAGTCGCGTCGATAGCGCGTCGTAAAGGGCTATGCGCCTCTGGCAGGATCCATCGCGCGTCCCCCAGTTCGGCAAGCTCCAATAATGACGCGTCAGCAAGGGGGTGACGCGGCGCGGCGACGATGCTTAAAGGCTCCTGCGACAGGATGTGGGCCTCAATCTGGGCAGAAATGCGTGTGGAGGAGGGACGGGCCACGATGAAATCAACGCGCCCCGCTTCAAGCGCCTGCAGCAATGTATCGCTCGATCCCACGGTAAGGGAAACGCTCAATTGTGCATGCGTGTCGAGCGCCCGCGCAATGATGGGGGAGACATGCTCAGGCAGAGCGGCAACGATCGCGCCGATCCTGACCATTCCCGCCGTCCCTGACCGCATGGCGTCCACATCATGCTGAAGGCGGATGACGTCATTGATCATCAATTGCGCGTGACGTGCGACCATTTCACCCAGAGCTGTCGGCAAAGCGCCTTGAGATGTCCGGCGGAAAAGGGGCGCTTTCAGGGCATACTCAATTTCCTGAAGGAGTTTTGTTACGGAGGGTTGGGACAAATTCATGCGCTCTGCCGTGCGGTGCAGATTATGCGTGGCTTCCAGCTCGATGATCAGACGGAGATGTCGCAATTTAAGGCGGTTCAGGAGGGGATATTGTTCACGCATGGGTCTCGCTTCGGCGCCGCTTCCGGGAGCGGTCTTCGCAAATTGTTGATGACGCCGTCCGCTGGGGGGCGTCAATTAGCTGATCGTCTTTTAAATTCTCACTGCCAAGCGTTATATCGCTTCCCTGTGAAAGGTCACGGAAAACCCGTGATCTCTCAGCGTCCCGCAGACGTTTTATTTTAACGCTATTCATGTAACGATGCGGGCAGGGCGTAATAGCGTTTCTGCCATCGGGATGATGAACCTGATGATGCGTGGCGATGAGATCGCCCGAGTTGTCTGCCTGCAACTTGACGTCCATCTTTCAAAATCAGTCGGCCATACAGGCGACCGGCTTTTTCAGAGGGAAATGTCTGATGCCATTCCGTAAAATTTTCTCCAGCCTTGCCGTGGCGACGATGGCATGTACTGCCATGCCGGCGATAGCAGTTTCGCCTTTACCTCCGCCGCTCATGATGCATGCACCGCCTCTGCCCGCCCTGATCCAGAATGAGGCGCATCTGACGCCGGCGCAGAATAACAAAATCCGTATGATCATGGAAGCCAATCGCGATAAGGTCATGGCCCGTCACAATGATGACCGTGCCGTGGATGACAGGATCTCGGCTGCCTTACTAGTGAAGGGTGATGTCGATAAAAAGGCCGTTGACGACCTTGTGAAGCAGAAAATCGCGCTGCATGAGCAGGCGGAGCAGCAGCGTGTGGCGGAATTGATCGCCATCCACGACGTGCTGACCCCTGACCAGCGTGAAGCGGTGAAAAACGCTTATGATGAGGCCGGAAAATTATCCGCACGGCTGCGCGACATGATGGCGCCTCCCCCACCGCCACCCCCGCCGCCGGCGCTGTAAGGTTTTTCATCCCGGCTGTCGCATTAAGCTTGACTTGTGACAGCCGGGGCTTTAGGCACCGATCAAATTCTGAAACGTCACTCCGCGAGGGTTCGCGCAGTGGCGCAAAGCCATTTGCAGCCAAAGGGCACACGTGTTCGACTCACTCTCCAGCAAGCTCTCCGGCGTATTTTCGGGCCTTTCCCGGCGTGGTCGTCTCTCCGAAGGCGATGTCGCTGAGGCGATGCGTGAAGTGCGCATGGCGATGCTGGAGGCGGATGTCGCGCTCCCCGTCGTGCGTGACTTCGTTGATAAAGTCCGTGAGCGCGCTGTCGGGCAGGAAATCCTTGAAAGTATTTCGCCGGGTCAGGCTGTCGCAAAAATTGTCAATGACGCCCTGATTGAGGCTTTGGGCGGTGCTGGCGCCGCCACGCTGAACCTCTCTGCGGCCCCGCCTGTCGCCATATTGATGGTCGGCCTGCAAGGGTCGGGCAAGACGACGACCACGGGTAAGCTGGGTTTGCGCCTCTCATCGCGGGAGCGGAAACGCGTCCTCCTCGCATCCCTGGATGTTCAGCGCCCGGCCGCGCAGCTTCAGCTCCAGCAACTGGCTGAGCGGGTTGGCGTCACGTCATTGCCGATCCTGCCCGGGCAGTCCCCGCAGGAAATTACCCGCCGCGCGATGAAAACCGCGCGTCAGGAAGGGTATGATATCGTCGTGCTGGATACGGCAGGCCGCCTTTCCATCGATGAAGCCCTGATGCAGGAAGTCCGCGAAATTCGTGAAATCGCGGGCCCGGCCGAGACATTGCTGGTTGTGGATGCCATGACCGGGCAGGACGCGGTCAACACGGCGCAGCATTTCAATGAGGCTGTCGGTGTCACGGGTGTCGTGATGTCGCGTATGGATGGCGACGCACGTGGCGGTGCCGCGCTTTCCATGAAGGCCATGACCGGCGCGCCCATCAAATTTGTCGGGATGGGCGAGAAACCCGAAGCGCTGGAGGAATTCTACCCGGAACGCGTTGCGGGGCGCATTCTTGGCCTCGGCGATATTGCCGGGCTGGTTGAGAAAGCCTCCGAAACACTGGATCAGGAGGAAAGCGAGCGCGTCGCCAAAAAGATGCTCGCGGGTAAGTTCGACCTTGATGATTACGCTTCCCAGATCCGCCAGATCGGCAAGCTTGGTTCCGTCTCGAATATTCTCGGCATGTTGCCGGGGGCCGGTAAACTCAAGGAAAAACTGGGCGATCGGGATCTCGACACTGCGATCTTCAAGCGCCACCAGGCCATCATCTCTTCCATGACGAAGGCGGAGCGTAAGACGCCCGCCATCATCAAAGCGTCACGGAAAAAGAGGATCGCCGCCGGCTCCGGCACCACGGTGCAGGAGATCAATAAAATGCTCAAACAGTTTGATGACATGTCCACCATGATGAAGCGCCTTAATAAAATGGGCCTCGCGGGCATGAAGCAGATGCTGTCAGGGATGATGTCGGGCAAGGGAAATCCCAATATGCCCGGTGGTTTCGGCGGTTTGCCACGCCGGTAAAGTCAAAATTTTACACTTCAGGAGTTGATTGAAGCATGAGTCTTAAAATTCGTCTTGCACGCGCTGGCGCCAAAAAGCGCCCTTATTACCATATTGTTGTGGCTGACAGCCGCAGCCCGCGCGATGGCCGCTTCATTGAAAAAGTGGGCGCCTATAACCCGATGCTGCCTTCAGACCATGCTGAGCGCGTGCGTCTTGATGATGAGCGCATCCGTCACTGGCTTTCAAACGGGGCGCAGGCGACGGACCGCGTGGCGCGTTTCCTCGGCCGTGCCGGGATTATCGACATGCCGAGCTGGAATGAGCAGCCCAAAAAATCCGCCCCGAAAAAGCGCGCGCAGGAGCGTGCGGCCGCCAAGTCTGAGGCTGCGGCCTGAGCTTAACGCCCGATAGCGACTGACGATGACACGCGCACCGCAAGCTGACAGAGAGATACATGTCGCCACCGTGGGGAGACCTCACGGCGTGCACGGGCGTGTCCATCTTTCAGCGTTGACGGAGGACCCGGCCACGCTGGAGGCACTCTCACCCTTGCGGGATGAGTCAGGCCGATTGTGGCAGGTGCGCTGGGTGGGTCATCAGATTGCTGAACTTGGCGACCCGGATAAAGGGCCCCTGCAAAGCCGGGAAGATGCAGCGCGCTGCGTCAATCTCAAGCTTTATGCGCTGCGGACGCAGTTTCCCCAGGCGGATGAGGATGAGTTCTACCATGCGGATCTTATCGGCATGGAAGCTTTCTCACCATCAGGTGAGGCTTTAGGGACGGTGGTGACGGTCCATGATTACGGCGCGGGCGTCAGCCTCGAAATCGTGCAGGGACGTCAATCATGTGTGGTGCCCTTCACGCGGGCCTGCGTGCCGCACATCGATATGTCGCAGTCACGGCTTGAAATCATGTTGCCTGCGGAAATCGAAGTGGAGGGCGACCTGTCCGACGATGCTGAAGTGGTTGTGCGGCAATGACGTGGCAGGCAGATATCATCACGCTTTTTCCGGAATTATTTCCGGGCCCTCTGGGAATTTCCCTGACGGGCAGGGCGCTTGAGAAGGGGCTGTGGGCCTGCACGGCGCATGACCTCCGCTCACACGGGAAAGGACGTCATCACGCCGTGGATGACACGCCTTACGGTGGCGGGGCGGGGATGGTGATGCGCCCCGACGTGGTGGCATCGGCGCTTGATGCGCTGCCGGGCGACGGGCGGCCGGTCATTTACCCGACGCCGCGCGGGCGTCCCTTTTCCCAACGCGATGCAAAGCGTCTGGCGGCGGGAAGCGGGGTGGTGATCCTTTGCGGTCGTTATGAAGGTGTGGATGAGCGCGTGCTTGAAGCCCGCGGAATCGAACAGTTCTCAATCGGTGATTTCGTCCTTTCCGGCGGTGAGATCCCGGCCTGCGCGTTGCTTGAGGCCTGTGTGCGTCTGCTTCCCGGCGTCATGGGTTCATCTGACAGCGCGACGGAGGAGAGTTTCGAGAATGGCCTGCTCGAATATCCGCATTACACAAAACCGGCAGAATGGGAGGGGCTGAGCATCCCCTCCGTGCTTCTGTCCGGCAATCATCGTGACATCGCGGCATGGCGGCATGACCAGTCGCAGCGAATCACCCAATCGAAACGTCCGGATTTATGGGCGCAATATGCGGCCCGTAAACCCGGTATCTGAATTGTTACCAAGGAGACCATGATGAATACGATCCAGCAATATGAGGCGCGCGAGATTGAACGCCTGACCGCATCCCGCGCCGTTCCCGAGTTTCAGGCCGGTGACACGGTGCGCGTCGGAGTGCGCGTTGTCGAAGGCACGCGTGAGCGCGTCCAGGCTTATGAAGGCGTTGTGATTGCGCGCTCCAATAAGGGCCTCAACAGCAATTTCACCGTGCGCAAAATCTCAAATGGTGAGGGTGTGGAGCGCGTATTTCCGCTTTACTCGCCGAATATCTCCGAGATCACCGTTGTGCGTCGCGGCAAGGTCCGTCGCGCGAAGCTCTACTATCTTCGTGATCGCAGCGGCAAGTCAGCACGTATTGCCGAGCGCCCCCGGGATGTGGCAAAACCGGCTGAATAATCTTAAACAGGAGTAAATCCGGTGTCAGGGAGGGCGCGATGGCGCAGACATTATATGACAAGCTGTGGGCGGATCACGTCGTTGAGCAGCTTTCAGATGGTACCTGCGTCCTCTATATTGACCGGCATCTCCTCCATGAAGTGACGAGCCCGCAGGCTTTTGAAGGGTTGCGCCTCGCGGGGCGGAAAGTCCGCCGCGCCGAGGCGACAGTCGCGGTTGTGGATCACAACGTTCCGACGACGGACCGTTCCGCGCCCGTGGCGGAGCCGGAAAGTCGACTCCAGATTGAAACGCTCGAGGCAAATGTCAAAGCCTTCGGGGTGCCCTATATCCCCTTAAGGTCTCCGAAACAGGGGATAGTGCACGTTGTCGGGCCGGAGCAGGGCATTTCCCTGCCCGGCATGACGATTGTCTGCGGTGATAGTCACACATCGACACATGGGGCTTTGGGGGCCCTGGCCTTCGGTATCGGTACGTCTGAGGTTGAGCATGTGCTGGCAACCCAGACATTGCTGCAAAAACCTTCCAGAAATATGCGTGTCACCGTTGAAAACACGCTCCCTCCGGGCGTGACAGCGAAAGATCTCGCTCTCGCCATTATTGGTAAGATCGGGACAGCAGGTGGCACAGGTCACGTCATTGAGTTTGCCGGCCCGGCCATTGAGGCGCTGGACATGGCGGGCCGCATGACTTTGTGCAACATGTCGATTGAGGCCGGGGCGCGTTCCGGCCTGATTGCCCCGGATAAGACGACCTTTGCCTACATTGAAAACCGCCCTTTCGCCCCGAAAGGGGAGGCGTTTACGACCGCCTGTCGCCATTGGGCTCGCCTCCATACGGATGAAGGGGCTGTTTTTGATCGGGAAGTGACGATTGACGCGACAACGATCCGTCCCGCCCTGACCTGGGGCAATAGTCCGGAAAACGTGATTTTCATCGATGAGGTCGTGCCCGATCCCGAAAGTTGTGCGGACCCGGCAAGGGCGGCGCAATGGCAGCGCGCGCTGGATTATATGGGGCTTAAAGCCGGGCAATCCCTCTCCGGCACACCGATTGATGTCGCTTTCATCGGCTCCTGCACCAATAGCCGGATTGAAGATTTGCGTGCCGCGGCTGACGTGGTCAAAGGGCGGCATGTGGCGGCGCATGTCAGGGCGATGGTGGTGCCGGGCTCCGGCCTTATCAAAGCGCAGGCCGAGGCGGAAGGGCTGGATCGCATTTTTCTGGATGCCGGGTTTGAGTGGCGTGAGGCAGGCTGCTCCATGTGTCTGGGCATGAACCCGGATCGGCTTCTCCCCGGGCAGCGATGTGCCTCAACCTCCAACCGGAATTTTGAAGGGCGGCAAGGCCCGCGAGGTCGCACCCATCTCTGCTCCCCGCCCATGGCGGCGGCGGCGGCGATTGCCGGATGTTTTGTCGATGCGCGTGAGGTTGCGTAATGGATAAATTTACCCAGCTTACCGCCCTCGCCGCGCCAATGGCGGCTGAAAACGTTGACACGGATCAGATCATCCCGGCACGTTTTTTAAAAACCATTCACCGCAAGGGGCTGGGGCAGCATGTTTTCGCGGCGCAGCGATATGATGAGGACGGGCAGGAACGTCCCGATTTCGTGCTCAACCAGGCGCCTTTTCGGCACGCTCAAATCCTGATCGCGCTTGATAATTTTGGCTGTGGCTCCTCACGGGAACATGCACCTTGGGCCCTGCTGGATTTCGGCATCCGTTGCGTGATCGCGCCCAGTTTTGCCGATATCTTTTTCAATAACTGTTTCAAAAACGGCATTCTGCCAGTGCGCCTCCCGCGGGAAATCTGTCTCGCTCTGATGGAGGAGGCGCGTCTGGGCGCCAATGCGCGTCTGACAGTTGATCTCGAAAAACAGGTCGTCGTCACCCCGAACGGGGCGGAGATCCCTTTCGACGTCGACCCGCTCCGGCGGCGCCTGCTTCTGGAAGGGTTGGACGATATCGGCCAGACCCTCATCCACGAAAAAAAAATTGATGCCTTTGAGGCGCGTCGGGCAGAGCAGGCGTCCTGGCTCCCCTCCATCACGGAAGAGGTGGCAAAATGACTTCATCAAAAAAAATACTGGTCCTTGCCGGAGATGGGATCGGCCCGGAAGTGATGCGCGAGGTCGCGAAAATCGTGAACTGGTTCCGCGCCTATCGGGGCCTCGATGTCGATATCGCGGAGGAGCTTGTCGGCGGTGCATCGCTGGAAGTGCATGGCGTCCCGATCCGGGATGAGGTGATCCAGCGCGCGCATGAGGTTGACGCCATCCTTTTCGGCGCGGTCGGGGACCCGAAATGGGCGCATGTCGATTTCAACCTCCGTCCGGAAGCGGCGATCCTTGCGTTACGGAAGGAACTTGATCTTTTCGCAAATCTGCGCCCGGCGCAGGTATTTGATGCGCTGGCGGATGCGAGCACCCTCAAGGCGGAATATGTCTCCAAGCTTGACCTTTTGATTGTGCGTGAGACTGTCGGGGGCATTTATTTCGGGACGCCGCGCGGTATCGAGACTTTGCCGGACGGCTCGCGTCGCGGCATTAATACCGAGCTCTACACGACCTCCGAAATTGAACGCGTGGCGCGCGTGGCTTTCGATGCAGCGCGCAAACGTCAGGGGCATGTGTGCTCGGTCGAAAAAAGCAACGTCATGGAAAGCGGTCTTTTATGGCGTGAGGTCGTGACATCATTGCAGCAGGCCGAATATCCCGATGTCACTTTGACCCATATGCTGGCGGATAATTGCGCCATGCAGCTTGTGCGCAATCCGAAGCAGTTTGACGTCATCGTTACCGGCAATCTCTTCGGTGACCTTCTTTCGGACCTCGCTTCCATGCTGACGGGTTCTCTCGGGATGCTGCCCTCCGCCACGCTGGGCCCGCTTAAGCAGGATGGACGCCGCGCCGCCCTCTATGAGCCGATCCATGGTTCGGCCCCGGATATCGCGGGGCAGGGCATCGCGAACCCGATTGCGCAGATATTATCTTTTGCGATGATGCTGCGATACTCTTTTGAGCGGGATGAAGACGCTCGATTGATTGAGACGGCCATTGAAAATATCCTCAATACCGGCCTGCGGACGGCGGATATCATGACTCTCGGTACGGCACGCGTCGGGACGGAAGTGATGGTTGCGGCGATCCTGCAGGAGATCAAGCGGCTTTCGGGACAAGGGTAAAGTCATGCCCGTTATCTCAGCCCGCCTCGACCGTATTTCACCCAGTCAGACAATCGCCATGACGCAGAAGGCGCGGGAACTCCGCCTTGCCGGTCGTGACATTCTCAGCCTCTCCGCCGGTGAGCCGGATTTCGCGACGCCTGCGCATATTTGTGAGGCGGCTGTTCAAGCGATCAGGGACGGGGACACGCATTACACCGATGTCGCGGGCACGAAACAGCTTCGTGAGGCCGCCGCTGCGCGCTTGAACGCTGATTACAGTCTGGATTACACGCCGGATGAGATCATTATCTCAACGGGTGGGAAGCAGGTCATTTACAATGTTTTTGTCGCGACCCTTAATGCGGGGGATGAGGTCGTCATTCCTTCACCCGCCTGGGTCTCCTATCCCGATATCGTCGCTTTAGCGGATGGCACGCCCGTCATCATCCCGACATCGGAGCATGAGGGATTCAAGCTGACCCCCGATGCTCTACGCGCCGCGTTGACGCCGCGTACGAAATGGCTCGTGCTCAACTCCCCCTGTAACCCGACAGGCGCGGCCTATACAGGGGCGGAGCTTAATGCTTTGGCTGAAGTGCTTGCGGATTTCCCGCATGTATGGGTGCTAACGGACGATATTTACGCCAAGCTCGTCTATGACGGTTTTGAGGCCCGTACCATCGTGCAGGTGGCGCCGCAATTGCGGTCACGCACCGTTACGATGAATGGCCTGTCCAAAGCCTACGCCATGACGGGTTGGCGGATCGGCTATGCGGCTGCACCGGCGGGGCTGATCAAGGCGCTGACGAAGCTTCAGGGGCAGAGCACAAGCAATGCATGCTCCATCGCCCAGGCGGCCGGGGTTGCCGCCTTAACCGGATCGCATGATTTCCTGCAACCCATGTTGGCGGAATATAAGGCGAGGCGGGATCTCGTCCTTTCAGAACTGGCGAAAATCCCCGATATCAGTTGCGCCACGCCGCAGGGCGCCTTTTACGTCTTCCCCGCCATCAAGAATTTTCTCGGTAAGCGGACGCCGCAGGGGCGCGTGCTGTCCTCCGATGAGGATTTCGTCGCGGCACTTCTGGAGGAAAAAGGCGTGGCCACTGTGCAGGGGCGTGCGTTCCTCCATCCCGGCTATTTCCGCATTTCCTACGCCGCGGACCGCGCCGTGCTTCAGCAGGCCTGTGCGCGTATCATCGCGTTCTGCGCTGAACTCGGATGAGACACGGCACGCGGTCGGCTCAATATTGAGCAGAATGGGCTCGATCAATGGACGTTCAACTCTCACGCCGCCTCGAGAATCTGCCCCCTTCCGCCACGATCGCGATGTCAACCCGCGCGCGTGCGCTCAAGGCGCAAGGTGCCGCTGTTATTTCCCTGGCTTTGGGGGAGCCGGATTTTCCATCCCCCGAAGAGGCGCTGGAGGGCGCGATCCAGACTGTGCGGGAGGGGAAGACAGGTTACCCCCCGATCGGCGGTATGCCGGCATTCAAAGATGCCATCATCCAGAAATTCGCGCAGGACAATAAACTGCATTTCGCACCCGAGAATATTCTTGTGGGGAATGGCGGCAAGCAGCTGATCTATAATGCTTTTGCAGCGACTCTGGACCCGGGGGATGAGGTTGTCATTCCTCGGCCTTACTGGGTGAGCTACCCGCTTGTCGCGCAAATGTTCGGCGCCGTGGCGATATGCCCGAAATGTCTGGAAAGTGACAATTTCAGGCTCACAGCGTCAGCTTTAGCGGCATCTTTAACCGCCCGCACAAAATGGGTCATTCTCAATTTCCCGAATAACCCGACCGGCGCCGTGCTGGAGGCGGAAGACCTCCTCGCAATCGCGGAAGTGCTGCGGCGTCACCCACACGTGGCGATCTTATCAGACGAAATTTACGAACATCTGACATTCGGCGCCCGGCAGCATGTTTCCCTGCTGAATGTCGCGCCGGATCTCGCGTCACGCGTTCTGATCGTCAATGGTATGTCAAAGGCCTACGCCATGACAGGCTGGCGGGTCGGGTTCGGCGCGGGCCCGGCGGGTCTTATCCGCGCCATGACGATCATTCAAAGTCATGCAACGTCCGGCGTCTGCACCCTGGCGCAGGCTGGCGCGGTGGCGGCCTTGCAAAGCGATCCTTCTAAGCGAGTGCAAATGTGCGCGGTTTATGAGCGCCGCCGGGACCATGTGCTTGCTGCCCTCCGGGGTATTAAGGGGCTGAGTTGTGCCAGGCCGGATGGTGCGTTTTATCTTTTCCCGGGTGTCCATCGCCTCATTGGCCGCATCACCTCGGGCGGACGTCGGTTGCAGGACGATGTGGCCATAGCCGAAGCCCTTCTGGAGGAGGCGCATCTTGCGACCGTCCCGGGTTCCGCTTTCGGCTATGCTGGTCATCTACGGCTTTCCATCGCGGCTTCCGACGCTGATTTGACAGAGGCCATCGCGCGTATAAAAGATTTCGTGCAGAATTTGCGGGGTTGAGAGAAGACCGATCACGTTCACGGGAGGGATTAACGGTCCTATGACATCGATACCGATAATGTTTGAGGACCATCCCATACCCCACATGGACGCCGCGACGTTACGGGCCGATGCTGATGCTGTACGTTCGTTACTTCAATCCGGACATATTGCCGTTGGATTGACGCTTTTTGACGCGAAGCGACGCAGTTTTACCGCTTGGCAGTCTCAGCAACGGCTGCGCCGATTGCAGCAGCAAATGGCCCCGCAGGACGGAGATGTGACGCCGTCGCTGGAGGAAATGGCCGATAACTGGGCGCGGGAAGTCCTCGACATCCAACAGATTATTTTGCGTGATCACGCTGAAACGGCTCTGAGCCATCTTGGCCCGCACGTCATGCGGTTATGGCAGGCGGATGTGACTGTGGCGCGTTGTGCGGCTCATGAGGGGGCAGCTGAAGAGGCGCGATGTGTCAGCCAATTCAGGCGCGCATGGGCGGTGCATTCGGATGGGCTGACCCGCCCGCAGGGCAGGGGGGCGGATTTCCCGCCTGACACTCCGGAAGGCGCGGCGGCGGAAAAGGTTGACGTCGCGCCGGACATGGCGGCCTGTCTCGATCAACTCATAAAAACCCGTACCTCCCTTGCAGCGGCATTGGGCTTTAATCATTACCGCGATCTGGCCTATGAACGCCTCTATCGTTTCGATTACGGCCCGGCAGAGATTTTGCAATTTCATGCCAGTATACGCGCGCATGTTGTGCCTCTGCTGAAAGCCTACATGCAGCGTCGCCAGTTAGAGACGGGTGGGCGCGCCATCGACCAGTTGGAGGCGGAAATTCTGACTGCATTTAAGACGGTCAGCCCAATCGGTGGGGCGCGTCTCCTCTACGATCGTACTCTGGGTATTTTGTCCGATATTGATGCGGATCAGACATTGTCCCAGCTTTGCCGGCAATTATTAGCGCAGGACAAGGTCGCTCTTGAAAACGACCCGGATGGCGCGGCGTGGGAGAAGGTGCTGCCTGCGCCGTTTAAAGATGCTGCGCCTTTTATCGCCATCAAATGTAACGGCCAATCCCAGGACGTCCCGATCGTGACGAATGCGTTGGGCCGCGCCTATCAATATTGGCAAGGCGCGTCTCTGTCGCTTTACGAATATCTCCTCCCCACGCCGGAAGCGGCCGGTATCGCACCGAGAGCGCTCAGCCTGTTGGCCATGGGTCACGTTGAGCGCCTTCTCAAAGAAGGTGGCGCGGCGGATTATCGTCGGCAGTTTCTCCTCAAAATCCTGTTAGGACTGGTGCGGGCCGCCTGTATCGATGGTTTTGAGCACGCGATTTACGACCACCCTGAATGGTCGCATGACCAGCGCATGACGGCGTGGCATGAGCTGGAGAAAATCTACTTTCCCTGGCGAGAGGGACAGGACGGCGTCTGGGATGAGGAACGCCGCGCGTGGCAGCAGGAGGACGCCCTTTTCGATAGACCTTTCTCCGCCATCAACACCGCCTTGTCCGATTGCTGCGCCATGCAGATCTGGCTCTCCAGTCGCATTGATTCCGGCTATGCGATCGAGCTTTTCAAAAGCCTGTGCGCTCTGGGCGGAACTTATCCTTATCTCAACCTGCTTGAGAAGGCAGGTTTGATCTCACCTTTCGGCACGGATGTCCTGCCCGAAATCATGCATGAAGTTGAGGAACTGCTCTGGAACTGAGCGCCGGGCGCCGCGTGCAGGCGCGCCCGGAGAAGAAGGGTGGTCAGTCGCGTTTGTTCCATGCGACGATCTGATCGATGACGCTTTGCGGGGACAAGTCCCGCGCGTCACCAAGCACATTGGCACTGTCGCCATTCAGCAATTTACCATTGGGCGTGACAAGCAATATTGTCGGGACTTCATGCACTGTCACACCGTAATGCGCGGCAATTTCCAGATTTTTGTCCAGCCGGCCAATATTGACGGGCACGACGACGAAATGGGCGTCAAGCCAGGTCGCCGCATCCGGCTGGGAAAAAACACCCGCGAGAAAGCGGCAGTCCGGGCACCAGTTTCCCCCGAAAACCAGCAACACCCGGCGGTGCGTCTTGCCTGCGGTGGCGAAGGCTTCCTCAACCTGTCGTTTGGCGAGGGCAGGGTCGGGGTAGGGTTTGGCATCCGGCACAATCGTGGTGGATCCATCGAAGCTTGGCGGGGCGATTTCAGCCGTGTCCGCCAATAAGGGCGACGCGGAAAGGGAGATCAAAATTGTGCCCAAAAGGGCGATACGACGTAGAGTCATGTTGAGATCCCTGTTAGATAAAGGGGGAGGCGAGGAATGACGCGCCCGAATTCGACGCAATGCGAGCCTTGAGCGCAATCGCATTTGAGACGGCATTCTCATCCTTCGAAAATGGCATATTTATGGCGATGACACACACTAAACAGTTGGATAAAAACGAGGTGCCGATCCGCGTCACGCTGATGCGTACGCTGGTTCTGACAGTTCTGACCATCAGCTTTGTCCTCTTTGTCAGAGGGTCCACCCTTCTTGCCCGTTGGGTCAACCAGCTTGCGGGCAGTCGGTGGTGGAACAGCCTGTACGCGCCCCTCGGTATTGAAACGGCAAAAGGGCGTGAGCAGCTTATCATGGTCACGATCATTGCGGTTTGCTTCATTGTGGCGCTCAGTCTTCAATTGATCTTTGTCGCTTCGTGGCGCGGCCTCCGATCGCGGCAAGCGCGAGGTAAAGCCAGGACACCATAAGCAGCACCCCGCCCGCCGGGGCACCGTAAGCCCGGTCGATCCAGCCAAAGGCGGCCAGCGTGACGGGAAGGCAGAAAAACAGGATTCCCACGATATATCCAAGTGTTGCGACAATGAAGTTCGGTTTTTGACTTAATGCCAGCACGATAATAAGTACGGCGTGGAGCGATTCCATCTGAGACGCTGCGCGCAACATTTCCCGCCCATTTGCCGCGAGAATTTCATCGGAAACGTGGCTCGCCAAGGCGGATAGCGCCACGCCGACAGCGCCATACAGGCCACCAAAAAACAACGCCACACGTTGCAGCAATTTCATATTTGCCCGACACCTTTTTTGATATACGGCGCTATGTCATCCAGAGTAAATCGGGGGCGCCGAACTGTCGCAGCGCGCTTCCTCGCAGACCGGTGTGCTCCGAAAGGATTCGGCCTTATGGACAATATGGCCAAGTCAGAGAGCCGGTCAAGAATGAATAATTTGTGTATATCTTGCAAAATTTATCGTATATAAAAATTAACGGCGCAGGTCACCTGATCGGGGGGCGCGTCATATACTTTGTTAAATGGTACGGTTTCTGGTTGTTATCGGTAAAGTGCCACGTCAAACGCTTATATCGAGGCAAATTAAGACTATGTTATATCCGACGAAAAAATCTTTTATAAAAATAATCATCGGGGTGACGTCGAAATTGCTGTCCGACTTATGTATAGTGCCAAGGATTCTCTACTCAGGCATCAAATGACGCGATGTATCCTGGTAGGCAAATAACTCATGTCCAGTCGGACAACTTAAATAAATACGGAATTTTGCAGGACGACCCGCCAAGTGATGATGCCGCGACGTCATTGTCGGAAGTGGGGAAAGGCAATGGAGCAAGACGTCAGCCGCCACCCAATGGCGGTAACCCCGACGCGCGTTACTTCCTCCCATGCTCATATGGCAAAATTCAGGAAAGGAGAAAAAGTGTCGGGTGACATGCCAGTCGAGCAAACTTCATCAAATGATACGCAGGATGTCAGCGAGGAGGCCTTAAGGCGCGCTTTGGACCGCTTGGGCTCGCGCAAGCAGAGTGACAGCCCGAAAGCGTCTTTCAACAATCATCGCCGCGCGGCGCCAGAGCCACGACGCCGACGCTTCAACGCGGATCGTGACGTCATCGTTGAGCGTTGCGCCATACCGCGACAGAATGCGCGCGGTCACGTGCAAAGTAATGTGGAAGACCATGCCGCCGAAATTGAGCGGATGAAGCAGGAAATACGTGGCGCGCATCGCAAATCCGAAACGGCAACGCGGGAGTTGACCGCCGCAAAAAATCAGATCAAGCAATTAGAGGCGCATCTCATGCATGCGCGCTTGCGGGTGCAGGAGCTTGAAAACGCGGTCAAGCATAAGGACTCGCGCCTCGTCGCGCTGCGGGAGGCTTATGAGGCGCCGCCTCAAGCGCCGAAGTCCGGCGCAAGCAAATCGGCCAATGTGCCGGCTAAAAATGCGAAAATAGGGAAGGCGGCGAAAACCATCAGCCCGCGAGTGCCTAAAACGAGTAAGGTCGCCTACGACCCGCAAGAGCCCGTGCGGTGGTGGAAAGACTGAAAAATCTGGTGAGGCTTGCGCGCCTAACTTTGGGAGGCGCGTGAGGGTTGTGACGTATCGTCGGCACCTGATTTCAGGGAGGCCATCCAGAAAGCAGCGGCGAGGAATGCCCCCACCCCAAGCCATTGACGGGCCCACGGGTCAGGCGTGGGTATGTGTTGCAGGAGGGCGGGCGCGGAGACATTCGCAATCGCGAGGATGATCCCCGTCAGGCTCTCTCCCACAATAAAGCCGCACGCGATCAGCGTCTGACCCTGGGCGTCCGAACCATGATTCCGTCTGCTGCGCCATTTGCTGCATAGAAACGCGATGAGACTGCCAAAGGCAATTGTCACGGACACGTCGGGCGGCAGATAAATTCCCATGCCGATCGCCAGGGCAGGAAGGGCGTAAGCTTTCCCTTTAAAAACGTTTTCCAGAAGGATCATCGTCAAACCAATCCCGGCTCCGATGGAAAACATTGTCCAATCCATGCGCCCCAGCATGATGCCGCGTGCGAGCGAGAGCATCAGCGTCGCCTGAGGCGCGGCGAGCGGGGGCGTGGCAGACGTTGCCACGAGGCTCTCACCCAGAAAACCATAGGCTTGATGAAGCAGGTTGAGGATCGGCGGCGTCACGACCGCCCCGACAATGCACCCGATCATAAGGGCGACCTGCTGCTTCCAGGGCGTCGCGCCGAGAATCTGTCCGGTTTTAAGGTCCTGGAGATTATCGTTGGATATTGCTGCGGATGCGGTCAAAGATGTCAGAATAAACAGCGTAAAAGCAATAATGGTCGTCTGATTGGCCGCCGTAAGATGCGCGTTGAAAAAAGGTGTTGCCTCCGCAAGGCGCAGGAGAAGGCAGATTGCGATGATCGCGATGATCATAATGCCGGAAATCGGGGAGGAGGAGGAGCCGATCAAACCCGCCATATAGCCGCATGAGGCTGCGACGAGGAAGCTCAATATAAGACAAAGAATCACACTGCCGAGCGCCAGCATAACCGACATAGGGCCGTGTTCGGGCAGAAAATTATAGAAGCTGCCAAATAGGGCGACGGCGACGATAACGCTGGATAAAATGAGATATTTTAAAGGTAGATCTCGCTCCTCAGCCGCCGGACGCGCCTCATCGCGACGGCTTGCCAGCGCACGCAACCCCGATATGACGCCAGGCGCCAACTGAATAAGCGTCCAGGTCGCGGTGATGGCGATGGCGCCGGCACCGATAAAACGCACTTTTTCAGCCCAGATCTGCGTGGCGACGTCAAAAATCGGCAGATCGACCGGGAGGCGCATCATGTGAGCGCTCAATATCGGCACGGCCATGAGCCAGGCAATGGCGACGCCGAGCAGCATGGCCAGCCCGCCACGCAGGCCGATCAGGTAACCAACGCCAAGCAGCGCGGTCGAGTAGGCGCCTTGCAGACAGAAAATCGCCCGTCCCAAAGGTTTGGCCAGAATGAACCCGCTGGCTAACCATTTCGTCCCCGATGTCAGCACTGTAAAAATGGCGCTGAGGAGCGTGGCGACGCTTAATAAACGCAGGGCGCGGCCCGAATGATGTGAGAAGCCCGCTTCAAGGACTTCGGCGCAGGCTACACCTTCAGGGAAAGGGAGATCCGGTCGGCGGATTAAAGCATGACGCAGGGGGACGGTGAAAATAACCCCCGCAACCCCGCCCGCCGCGGTGGCGAGGAACACGGGCCAGAAAGGGAAGCTGTGCCAATGACCCATAATGACGAAGGCTGGCAATGTCGCGAAGACGAAGCTGATCGCCGCTGAGGCCGACGCCTGAGTCTGCACGATATTGTTTTCGAGAATGTGACTGTGACTCAAGGCCCGCAATATGGACATGGAGATGATCGCGGCCGGGATGGAGGACGCAATGGTCATGCCGATCTTGAGCCCGAGATAAATATTTGCCGCGGTGAAAATAAGGGTGATCAGCGTGCCGATGAGGAGGCCGCGACATGTCAGCTCTCTTTTTGTCGTCATAGACGGGCCATCATCTTTGCTTCAACGCGCCACCGCGTAGCCTCTGCTCTAAGCGGCGACCCTGCAGAATGGCGCCACCCCGTCAGAGCGTCATCCCCGAAAGCGCATCTTATCGACCGGTCTTACGGAAATAACCGGAAATCAGATGGTCGCGATTATATTGAAGTTGCTGCGGCGTCAATTGAATGCCGATTTTGAGCGCGTAATTTGTGTCCTGGAGATCTGGCGAAGCCGGAACATCGATATAACGAAGCGGTGAGAGCTTCGTCACGCGCACGTCATTTTCCGACAAAGCAAGGTGCAATGTGAAGGTTTTTTTGTCGAGCACCTTGTTGTCCCGCGTGACGGCCACGAAATAAGGGAGATCGATATTGATGGGGGCATTGGTCGCGCCGCGCTCAAGCGTGACCCTGACGCTCACGCGGGAGCGGACGGCTTTTTTAGGCGCGGCGGCGCAGCTCCCGGCAATGCCGGTAAGGGACACGTGATAAGCGGGTGCGTGGGCGCTCGGCGCGTCGGTGTCAAGCTGGTAAAGGTCAGAAGCGGGGGGACGACATCGACATGGGGGCAGACAGGCGCAAAATCGCCTTGTTCCTCCCGTGTGCAGGCTGCCAACGCCAGGATGGAGGCGAGAGTGAGTGGGACTCTGACAAATCTGGAATTTGATGCGACCATGACTGACAGTTCCATTTTCCGTCGGAAGATGCAAGCGCTACCCTCTTCTGCTTCATGCGCGTCAGGGCGCCGAATGTTCCCCAATGGTCAGATGGTTTGCGTTTTTCCTTGATGCGGGACATATATGCAGCTCTTGCGAATTTTGAACGTTTCTGGCGATGGGGCCCGGACGCGGCTTTAACCCTTGCGCCGATATGATGGCATGGATGGACTTGAATGGTTCAAAACCCGGTGATCAACCGACTTGACGATAATCTGGCGACGTCGGCGCACACGATTCGTACGTTGCGCGTTCTTCTCGCCGGGCCCCGTGGTTTCTGCGCCGGGGTTGATCGCGCCATCCGGGTTGTTGAGGAGGCGCTGCGTCGTTATGGGGCACCCGTCTATGTACGTCACGAGATTGTCCATAATCGTACGGTCGTAGAAAGTCTGGAGAAGAAAGGCGCGATTTTCGTCGAGGAACTCGATGAGGTGCCAGCGGATGGCCATGTCGTTTTCTCCGCCCATGGTGTCCCGAAAACCGTCCCGGCTGAGGCGGAGCGGCGGAACCTTCTCTATCTTGATGCGACCTGTCCGCTCGTGTCCAAAGTTCATCGTGAGGCAGAGCGCCATTTTGCCGGCGGGTCGGAAGATAGTCGGCATATTCTGATGATCGGCCATGCCGGGCATCCGGAAGTTGTCGGGACGATGGGGCAATTGCCTCTCGGGGCGGTAACGCTGATCAACGATGCGGATGAAGCCCGACGCGTTGAGCCCAAAGACCCAACACGCCTCGCCTTCATTACCCAGACGACGCTTTCGGTTGATGATACGTCAGAAATCGTGTCGATTTTGCGGGAGCGTTTTCCGCTCATCGAGGGGCCGAAAAAGGAAGATATCTGCTACGCCACGACGAACCGTCAGGAAGCTGTTAAAGCCATCGCGCCGGAAAGCGACCTTGTCATCGTTATCGGGTCCCCCAACTCCTCCAATTCCCAACGTTTGCGGGAGGTCGCGGAGCGCTCCGGTGCGAAGGCGGCCTTGCTGGTGCCAAAGCTTGATGCCCTGGATTGGTCCGTTCTGGATGATGTCGAAACGGTCGGGATTACGGCGGGTGCTTCGGCACCTGAATCACTGGTGCAGGAAATCGTGGATGCGATGTCCAAACGCTTCCGGCTGAATATCGAGGAGCGCATCGTCAAGGAGGAAAACGTTACTTTCCGCCTTCCCAGCCCCTTGGGGGACATGCTTTAACGCGGCATCTCCCGGGGATGTGATATTTCCGTAATATTGGACGGATCATGGCGGTATATACAAGGGTCGGAGACGCGGATCTCGCAGCGTTTCTCAAAAATTACGCGTTGGGCGCCTGTCTTTCCTTCCACGAAATCGCGGAAGGCGTCGAGAATAGTAACTTCCTCCTCCAGACCGCGGACGCGCGCTACATCCTGACCATTTTTGAAAAGCGTGTCGCGCACCATGATCTGCCTTGGTTCATGGGACTGATGGCGCATCTCAACACGCAGGGTTTGAAATGCCCGCGCCCCGTTGCCGGGCAGGATGGGCAGGTTTTAAGGCCGCTCCTCGGCAAAACCGCGGCAATAACGACGTTTCTGCCGGGACGGCCTGCAATGGAGCTTTCAGCGGATAAATGTCACGAGGCCGGGCGATGCCTTGCGCAATTACATCTGGCCGCACAGGGTTATGCCGCGCAACGCGCCAATGATTTCGGCCCAGCCGCCTGGACGCCTCTCTTTGACACGGCGCAGCATGCCGCTATGCTTCATGATGCGGGCCCCATGCTGCCGCTTGTCGCGCAAATAGCGGAGGCCCTGCCGCGTATCCTGGCGCAATGGCCGCGTCCCGGCGCCTTACCGACAGGTCACATTCATGCGGACTTCTTTCCGGATAACGTGTTTTTCGGGGAGGAGGGTAAAATATCCGGGGCAATTGATTTCTATTTCGCTTGTTCGGACCTTCTCGCTTATGACCTCGCCATCGCGCTGAATGCCTGGTGCTTTCCGGATGATCGTGAAATGAGCCCGATTTTATGCGCGGCCATGGTGGCTGGCTATCAATCGGTTCGCCCCTTGACCGAGGCGGAAAAGGCGGCTCTCCCCCTCCTTGCGCAGGGAGGCGCCCTGCGCTTTGTGCTGACGCGATTATATGACTGGATCGCAACCCCCGCTGACGCGCTTGTCACGCGCAAGGACCCCGCTTCATTTATGCATCGCTTGCAATATTGGCAGAAGAATCGCGCATGGGAGTTGAACTGATGGAAGAGACCCCGCGGGAACGCCCGATGGTGGAAGCCTGGACCGATGGTGGGTGTCGTCCCAATCCAGGTCCCGGGGGGTGGGGGGTTCTTCTTCGCTTTGGCGGCAAGGAGCGGGAAATATCGGGCGCCGACCCTGACACGACCAATAACCGTATGGAAATGACGGCGGCCGCATCCGCTCTGGAGGCGCTGACCCGCCCCTGTCGTGTGACCCTTTATACAGATAGCGCTTATGTCAAAGACGGGATGACGCGATGGCTTACAGGTTGGACGCGGCGAAACTGGCGAAGCGCATCGGGCGACCCCGTCAAAAATATGGACCTCTGGAAACGCCTCCTCGCCGCGGCGCAGCCCCATGACGTGACCTGGGTGTGGGTTAAAGGGCATAGCGGCCACCCTGAAAATGACCGCGTCGATGCGTTGGCAACATCGGCGCTTGAGGCGGCCGCGTCAGAAACGCCCTCCTGACGCGCCTCCTTTAGACCTTATACGTCAGGGCGGCGGCGATCTCGGATGCGTGCGTCGTGCCCGGTATCTGCTTTATCAACTTGAACTCATCCACATCTTGCGCGACCTGCACACGCAGCAGGTCATTGGTCAGAACGGTTCCCCCTGTCTGGCGTCTCAACATGCCCGCGAGGTCCGGCGGTGCATCCGGGCGCGCGCTCCAGTCTTTAATCAGTGCATCGATCTGCCCTTTATAGGCGTGCTGCGCAGCCAGAAAGCTGAAAGCGAGCCGTTTCGCCAATTGAGGATATTTCTGTAACGTCGTGTCCGCGATACCAAGGACGAGGTCCACGCGGTTGCGGGCGAGTCCGGTCATACTATCCAGCATGTTCCACCCGCGCTTGCCGACCGCTTTGAGCACACGCCATGAGGCGTCATCATGCAGGACGAAGGCATCAATTCTGCCCTCAATAAAGGCTTGCGCCATTTCCGATGCGGGAAGCTCCACCCAGGTGACATCTGTCGTCGGGTGCATGAATTTCCGTCGCAGTCGAATGCTGAGAAAGCGGCGATCCGCCCCGTGGAAAGAGGTGATCCCAATTGTTTTGCCGCGGAGATCCGCAATTTTATTGATGCGGCGGTTGCGCTGTACGACGACCCGGTAATAACCGGTCCGAATGCTGCAAACGAGTTTAGCCGGGGGCGGGGCAATGTTGGGCCGGTAAAAAGCCGGTATCCAGTCCAGCAGGGGTGCGACAACGATATCGACAGGGTTCGGCGGGCTTAAAAGATCGATGGACTGAAGATCATCCTCTGTCGACACTTCTGTCAGATGAAGGCCATGTTCTGCGAAAAGACCATTTTCACCGAGGGCGAGCATGGGCTCGTAACGTCCATGGGCCCAGGCCATGCGCAGCGGGCCCGGTATCTCATCACGATTTTCCAGCGCAGCAGGTTGATGCGGCCTTGAAAGATAAAAACCGGTGCCCAGAGCCACGGCGGACGTGCCGAGGCCGCCCATCACTGCACGTCGGGATATGGGCCGCATCATTTTCTCCTGAAAAAGCAATTTGAGGGCTTTACCAACGACGAAGCTTTCGCTAGATAATCGGTCGCTGGTCCCGAATAGCTCAGTTGGTAGAGCAAGCGACTGTTAATCGCTGGGTCGTAGGTTCGAGTCCTACTTCGGGAGCCACTTTTTCAATCAAAAACGCAGTGTTGGCAAGGGTTTTCTGGACGTCGCTTCTCGTGCCCGCCTTATGAGGCACGGCCAAGCCTACGCCTCACCTTTGCGCCGGCTTGACCGCGCCTTTCATGCCATGTTCTTGCTCAATTGCGCGACAGCGATGCCGGGAGAGGCATAGCGGGGCGCTCCCGGCACCGTAACCCTTTACATAGAAACGGCGCGTGCTCTGCATTGGCAGATCTTCGCGCCCGACAGTGTGTCCGTTTTAATCCTGCGCGACAGCGAAAGCGGTGAAGCCTTGATTGACATCTGTCTCGATTGCGACTTTCCGATTAAGCATATAGGCATTCACGATCGCGGCGTAACGTGCGGCATTCGGGGCGTAATTCGGATTGATGGAGAGGCAGTAACCTGTGTTGGTCGCGTCATCCATGAAGAGAATATTTGCCACTTCCCATCGGTCATTGAACTTCAACTCCGTAAAACGGCCCGTATATTTACCCGCCGGCAAACTTAGTGACGGGCAGTCTATGGAAGGTGCATCCGAAGCGGATGCAGCCGACACATTGGTGGCGAGGATTGCCCCGAGCAACAAGATGTGGATCATTTTCTTCATTTTACCAATCCTTATTATTATTTGTTCTTTTTGATGAATGGCACCATCTTCCAATAATAGTCGGCGATAAAATCTCGCGCCTTTAAAAATTTTTATTATATCTTTATGACTGGTTTATAAATCGTTTATTTTTTTCCTTAACTAATGGAAAACAATAGTTTTGTATAAGCGGTAAGATTTATATTAAATTTCATTCCATTTTGTCTTTTCTGAAGACATTTGAACCGTCGGCGATTAAGGTTCCGGCGTGAGAAATCATCGATTCCACATGTCGGAATGTGGGCTCCGGTCCCCCGCACGGGCTCGCAACACAACGTGCGTCCCAAAAAGGAGATGAGTGCGACGTTGCTGGGGGGATGATCGACCATCTTCCTTTCTTCACGCGTGAAAATGGCTTTAAAGTGGGGCGTCGGCGTTTTAGAGGATGTGATGCGTATGGCGACCGAGTATTTATCCATCACTTGGGACCAACTCCAGGCGGATGCGCGCCGTCTTGCGCGTGCTCTGATGGGCGCGCCACCTGTCAAAGGCATTCTGGCCGTTGCGCGGGGTGGCCTGATACCTGCCGCCATCATTGCGCGGGAGCTGAATATTCGCCGCGTTAAAACCATCGCGGTGGAAAGCTATGAAGGTCCACGGGCAGAATCACGCGGCGTCGTCCGTGTGCTGGAGCAACCTTTTCTTGAAGAGGAAGGCGCGGGTTACCTCATTATTGACGACCTCGTCGACACAGGTGAAACGGCGCATGTCGTGCGGGAATTATTCCCGAAAGCCACGTTTGCCTGTCTTTACGCCAAACCTTTAGGGCGGTCGCGCGCGGATTACCATGTGCGTGAGGTTGGGCAGGACATCTGGGTGCTTTTTCCGTGGGATATGGCGCCCGCTTTCAGCCCGCCTCTGATCGAGACGGCAAAATGAAGTTTTTTCGATTTTCCCATTTCGCTTAGGCGTTGTTTGCGTTAGGTTGCGCGCGTTCGGGGCGTGGCGCAGCCTGGTAGCGCGCTTGTTTTGGGTACAAGAGGCCCCCGGTTCGAGTCCGGGCGCCCCGACCACTAGAGAGCTTTGCGCCCTTAGCTCAGTTGGATAGAGCAACAGCCTTCTAAGCTGTGGGTCGCTGGTTCGAATCCAGCAGGGCGCGCCAATCCTCACAAAAATATGCCGCTGCCTTTGGGCAATAATCCAACGGTGAAAATCTACCCGCCGGGAAGCTGACGCGCGGCACTTCTGGTCTCCTCAATGACGCGGCCAGGGCAGGGGGGGCAAACCCCGGCCGCTCTGCCTAAACATCCAAAATATCAAGCGGGGGCAGGTTGTTCACGATTTCCATCGTCTCCAGACTGAGGGTGATCACCCGCAAAAATAATTCGAGTGGATAGCGCGGGTTATGCATCGTCTCAATGGCCCAGTCATTGGCATCATTGACGATCCCGCTGGCTTTATCCGTCTTGACGCATTGGCGTTCAACCACCCAGTCCAAAGCGGGTTTGCCGTTGACGACATATTCATAGGCTTCAAGTGGGATTTCCGTGACGGTGATGCGGTCATTATAATGCAGAACGGTTTTGTCCTTGCCTTTGCCATATTTCATCTGGGTCACGCGGTAATCTTCAGGGGTGAGATGCCGCTCCCCTTTGTCAATTTTCACCCCTTCATAAATGGGCTGACGATCAAAATGAACATGCATCTCACCCAATCGACGCCCCGCCTCTGAAAAAGCCTTGAAAGCCTCGAACGTTTTCACGCGCGGGATGCGCGGTAGCTCTTTACGAAGCGTGTCTGCGTAACGTGCCCGGTAATCAGGGGAATGGAGGAGCCCGTAAACGTAATAGAACAAATCTTCCTTAGAGATGCTATGCCCCGGATAGGCCTCCTGAAAATGCTTCAGCCCCTCATCCGTGATCGCGTCCCGGCGGGTTCGGGTTTGCGGCGCTTCGTTGAAGAACAGGTCGTTGCTTTTGCCCGAGGCGGGTTTGGGGTTGTCGTAGATGAAGAGGGGGAAGCATTGGCCGCCGTGTAAAACGTGAAGGTCATGCACCGAAGCTGACATCAAGGTCGAGAATGGTCGATCCTCTCCCGGATTTGGAAGTCCAATTATCAAATTCTCCGCCTGCGCGTCAGGAAACAGGCGCGGCATTTGGTAGACGCGCTCGTTGAGCTTACGATCGTAGTAGAGCCATTGATGAAAGAAGGGACGATATAAACCGCTGACAATATTTTTCAAATTCAATTCGATATCTCTACCGTTACATAAGCTCCGCTTTAAGTTGTGAGTCCAACTTATTTTTGTCTGATCGGAAAGTAAGAGGGAGCCAATAGCCTGCTCCTTTTTTTTCTTGTTCGCCTTGGGCAAAGCTCGATCAAGGCGAACTAATTCAGACACATAGGTGCTAATCATTGAGCGTAGACTTTTTACCAAATTGGGTTTGGACGAGTTCCAACACCAAGCATCTCTATTCGTCGCCACACCGAGAGAAAAATTTGTGAAGATGGCTGCGTTGCTGCCTTTTTTATCACCGATAGGAATAAACTTCTCAAAGCTGTCATCTCTCTGACGGAACCAATCGCCATGAGCGTCCGGGGTGATGATGCGCCAAAGACCGCTTTCGGTGAGGCCCTTGACGCTGCTCAGCTCTTGTATTTTTCGAAGTTTCTGTTCTCGCGTCAAATAATCGCCAATGTCATGAAAAAAAATGCGTCCTTGCTCGCCCGCTTTCGGATTTTTTACCAAAATGGAGATGGAGGGCGGAACCATGATATCAAAGATGTTGCCACCTTCTCTTCTCGCAAAATCCCCGGACTTCCCGAGGATCCCTCCTCGCAAATGAATAATGAAGAGAGAAGAGTACTCCTCAACAAGACATTGACGAAGCCCGTCCGCCGTGTTGGCTTCGAGGAAACCGGCATTGGTTACAAAGCCTAGTACACCGCAATCACCGATGCGATCGGAAGCCCAGCGTATTGCGCGAATATAGCTGTCGTAAAGAGATCTTTGCGTGATTGTCGTTGAGCGCAGGGCATAAGTCTCCCTTATCCGGCGATCCAATTCTGGGTAAACGACATTGCGATTATTGTCGTTTTCGCTCTTTTGACCTATTGAGTATGGCGGATTGCCCATAATGACCCGGATATTGAGTTGCTTCTGCTTTTTGATGCGCTGATTATTATCTTCCAGCGTTGGGCTGACCAGGTCATGCGGCTCATTAAGGCGAAACGTATCGGTCAGGCAGATGCCTTCGAAAGGCGCGTGTTGGCCGTCCATTAAATCGGAACAGCTTGCTTCGATATTGACGGAGGCGATGTAATAGGCCAGCAGGACAATTTCATTGGCGTGCAGCTCGTGCCGGTATTTATGTGGCAGCTGATCCTTCGTGATCAATCCGCTCTGAAGCAAGCGGGTGATGAAGGTGCCGGTGCCGGTAAATGGGTCCATGATATGGATGCCAGGACTGCCTAAACTCTGCCCGAATTCCTGCTTCAGCACGTCATTGATGGAATGAATAATAAAATCCACGACCTCCAGAGGGGTGTAGACAATACCGAGGCGCTCTTTGATGCGCGGAAAAGCCTGCTGAAAGAAGCTGTTATAAAGCTCCTTGATGATTTTCTGTCGGCTATAAGCTGTGTCGATGCCGGACGCACGCTCGCGAACGCTTTTATAGAAAGAATCAAGGCGCTCGGATTCCTTATAAAGGCTGTGTTTCTCAAGCGCGCCCAGCACGGATTGCATGGCTCTCGACATCGGGTTGTCTGAAACGAAATTATGCCCTTCAAAAAGCGCTTCAAAAACCGGGCGTGTGATTAGATGCTGCGCCAGCATCTCAATAATTTCTTCCCGTGAAATGCTGTCATTCAGCTCGGAACGCAGATCTTTCGCGAATTGATCAAAGGCAATGCGCGGCTGGGTGTTTTCCGGGTTGTCGAGGATCGTCGTGATGCGGGTGATGTGCGTCTGGGCGATTTTGGCAACATCACCGGCCCAATCTTCCCAATGATGGCGGTTGCCCACTTTTTTGACAATTTTTGCATAGATGGCGCGCTCGATTTCCCCCACTTCATATTGCATGATGTCTTGACGCGGGTCGTTCCTCTCGGTGCGGTTCCCGATATTGAAACTTGAATGAGCCTTCTGCGCGGCTCCGCTCGACAGGGCCTTCGTTTTCGGCGTGATTTTATTCGTGACGGCCACGACCTCCATCCGGGCCGTGTCGGGTCGCGCCTGAAGGTCCATTTTATTGATCATGTTGTCGAAGCGGTCATCATGTGAGCGCAGCGCCTGGAGGACCTGCCAAACCACTTTGTAATTCTCGTTCTTATCAAGTGCTTGATGCGCCTCGACACCCGCCGGGATCACGACGGGCAAAACGACATAACCGCGCTTTTTACCGGGCGCATTGCGCATGACGCGCCCCACAGACTGCACAACATCGACCTGAGAATTACGCGGTGTAAGAAACAGCACAGCGTCAAGTGCGGGCACATCCACCCCTTCGGAGAGGCAACGCACATTCGACAAAATACGGCATGTTTTCTCAGGCAGCTCGGATTTCAGCCAGGTAAGTTTGCCCTCTTTCTCACTGGCGATCATGCCACCATCGACGTGCTCAGCCTCACAAATCAGGCGGGCCTCCGGTTCGATATCCTCTTTCTCCTGATATTCCTCGACCACTTTCTGGAACATCTCGGCGATCTGTACTGAGCTGACTTTATGCGCGCGTCCCTTGTAGTCAGGTGAGATGACCTGACAAAATGCGACGGCGCGTTTCATGGGATCCGGGTCATCCAACCCATCCTGCGTAAGCCCAATCTTGGCCAGCGCTTTCCAACACCCCACGATTTTTGAGGCATCAGACACGGTGAGACCATTTTCAGGATCATCAAGGAGTTTCTGGACGGCGCGGCTGACCGTCTCTTCATCGACCGCAAGGACGATCACCTTATAATCGACGAGAAGCCCTCGGCGGACGGCCTCAGAAAAGGTGATGACGTGAAATTCCGGACCGTAGAGTGCGACGTTATTCATGCCGTAAACAATGGCGCCCTCTTTCTCGGCTTTTTCCTGCGCGACATCGCCATAAATACGGGGGGTCGCGGTCATATAAAGGCGACATTTGCCCCTCAGGTAAGCCTGATCGTGCACCTTGACGAAGGCACTATCCTCCTCGATTCCCACGAAAGTCACGCCGGTTGTACGATGGGCTTCATCGCAGATGATGAGGTCAAAATCTGGAAAGCTGTGATTTTTCTGAGCTTCATGGATGCGGGCGATGGAATGATAAGTGGCGAAAACCACGGTCATGTGTTTGCTGTCGTGCCGCTTGTGATACGCGTTGGCGAGGCTGAAGGGGTTGGTCGTGGCGGGGTAACGAAGCTCATGCGTTCTGATCTTCAATTCATCGTCGTTGGATGCTCTCTTCTTGCCGACATCACTGTCAGAGCAGACAGCGAAACTATAGAGCGGCACATCGCTCTCCTGAGTCCATTCCGTCAGCGTTTGAGAGAGGAGAGAGAGGCTCGGCACCATGAAGAGGACGCGCCCTCCAGCGCCGACCTGTCTCTCGGCGATCTTGAGGCTGGTGAAGGTTTTCCCTGTCCCGCAGGCCATGATGAGTCGGCCCCGGTCATGCGTTCTGAAGCCGTGCAACGTCCTGTTGATGGCGGTCACTTGATGCTCCCGCGGCGTCTTTTTATTGCGACGATGCGGCACAAGTTTTGGCTTGTAATGCGACCAGTCGATAACGCTCGTGTCAAGATCGAGGAGATCGATTATACTGACTGGCGTATGTTGGTCTGCAAGTGTTGCTTCAGCGTTGCTGTTCCAAAGGTTGGTTGTCGCAACGATGAGACGACGTGAAAACCAACTCTTACCCGATGCCGAGAAAAAAGTGTCTATATCTTTTTTTGAAATCATGTGGTCGGGGGTGTAGAATTTACATTGAATAGCGTGTAATTCCGCCGTACCGTAAGTCTTTGCGACCAGATCAATGCCGGTATCCTTGACCGGATGACCATTTTCCATGGCCCAATCCTTGTAAGTCCAGACTGACTCGTAGAGTTCCTTGTAACTCGGTTCATTACGAAGGTAACTGACGACAAGCTCTTCAAAATAGGCGCCTTTTTCACGCTCGGTGCGGGATGAAATACGCAATGAGTCAAGCAGGTTGGAAAGATCAGACATCACCATGGCCTTCATGAACGGAATTTGCATTCGAGCCCGGAGTGTTAGACGACTGCTCATTCCACAGCTTTGATGGCTGCCTGGGTTTTGCTAATTTTTTCCCTCATGAAAATTGCATTTGAAAATGCGAGGGCTCACTCCTTTAAAAGGTATTTCTTCGAATTTTTAAGTCGAGGTTCACAAATATATTGTCGAATGCTTCTAACTTAAGCGAAAATTTCTGTGTCGGGAAGCCATTTAGCGTGTCTTCAGGTCATGTTGAACGCCGGTCTCCCGCGCGCTTCAACCTCCCGCGCGAGGAAGATCGGCCAAGCGCCCTTAGACAGGCAGGGCGAAATTCAGTGAAACAAGCGTCCAGAGCGTGATGACAAGTGAAACGGGTAGAAACACGTAGGTGACAATTTTTTCTGCGCGCTTGAGATATGGGGAAAATTCTCCATTGAGGAAAAACAGGATCGGCACAAACATCATGATGGCTGTAAAATACCGTCCATTGATCCCCCAGATATTGTCATCACCGACCGCGTCCCAGGTGAGATAAATAGACAGGCTCACGAGAAAAGCGCAGAGCGGAAAATTCAGGAACATGAGGATGAGCGGCACTCTTTTCCCCCGCGACCTGACGATAAGGGCGATGAAAGCGATAAGAAGCAGTAGAAATGCGGCGCCCACAATGACGTAATAAAATATCGGCAGCCAGGCGCCACTCCAACGGATCGTGCCGATGGATTGCGCCAGCATGGCCGCACCATGTCGCGTCACCGTATTATATGTGATGCTGAAAATCTCTAATGGGTGATGGAGAAGATAGGCGATTTGTCCTGAGACATCTGATCGCCCCACCCATGACGGTGTGATGACGGGCCGGATGCCGATAGCACCCCAGAATATTGTCGGGATTAAGGACAGGGCCGTCCATGACAGGATTTTTCTGAAGGGGAGGGCGAGGAGAGGCGTCGTCAGGATGGGGAATAAAAGGAGGGAGACATAAGGCGGCTTGGACGCCACAATAATGGAGGTCACCGCAAAAAAGAGGATCAGACCCGCCCGCTTCGTTTCATACGTCTCAGCCTCATAAGCTTTGCATATTGCGGCAGAGGCGAGCACAGAGAAAGCGATGAGCAGCGCGTCGTAGGAAATGGAAGCGTAAGAGAGCAACACCTCCGGGACACTTACGACGAAGAGAAGGAGAAATCGCCGATTCATGGGGATTATCATGAGGGCAATAAGTGTGATGATGAACGATGTCACCGCGGTGAGAACCCGCATCAGATGCATCGTATTGAGGAGTGAGAAGTCAAAGATCCGGGAAATATTGATAGCAACCGCATCCGGCAGATAAAAAATCGGCTCATAGATGACAGTGTTTGGAAATTGGCTGTATTCAGTAGGGCCCCTGATCGTATCCGTTTGCGCCTTGACGTGGGCGCTTTCAGGCACTTTCCAATGTCGGTCGAAAAATCCGGGGAAATAAGCGGCCTGATCCTCTTCAAGACTTACGAGACCCTCTCCGCCACTGCTGGTCGCACTCACTTTTTTACCGATGAGCTGGCCATGCGCGATCTGAAAGGCGCGCCTGAAGTGATTGCCGGAATCAGGCTCCATAAAGGGGAGTTCAGCGAAACAGAATAAGAGGAGAAAGCAGGCTGTCAGAACGCCATAAAGCGTGATTAGAGGAGAAAGCTTCATCAATGTCCCACCAAAATGCGATAATCAAATCTTGCGATTGAGTGGCGCGGGTTATTGACGGTACCGCTTGATCATTTATCCATCCATGCCGGTCCGGGAAGGGACAGGTAGCGCGTGCGTTTCTGCTCCTGACGCGCTAGGGCCACACTATCCAGGATAAGGGCGCAGGTCATGGATAAGGCAGCCATAATCTCAAACCCTGTTGCTAGAAGAGCGGAAGGTAAACGTAAAACGAATCCCGTCTTAAAATAAGTATAAATGATGGGTGCACCGAAGACGAGTCCGATCAGCGCAAAAATGAGAGCCAGAAGTGAAAAGAAAATAAGGGGTCTTTCCTGTTTACATAAATTGACAATTGTTTTGAGGATGATAATGCCGTCAGTATAAGTCCTTAATTTTGAAACTGAACCTGGGGGGCGTTCAATATACCGCGTCGGCACTTCCCCGATCGGCATGCCGAGTTCCAACGCATAAACCGTAAATTCAGTCTCCGTCTCAAACCCTCCGGCCAGAGCCGGGAAAGATTTGACGAAGCGGTTTGAGAAAACCCGGTAGCCCGAAAGCATATCTGATAGGCGCCGGCCAAATATCGTCGTGACCATCGCGGTCAGGATTTTATTGCCCCATACATGTCCCGACCGATAGGCCGCCTTACGATCCGTGACGCGTGCGCCATTGACCATATCCAGGCCCTCGCGCATCGCCTTCTGCAACATTTTGGGCGCGCTGGCCGCCTCATATGTGGCGTCACCATCTACAAGAATGTAGTAATCAGCATCAATATCGGCAAACATGCGCCTGATGACATGGCCCTTGCCCTGAAGCTTCTCCGATCTCACAATCGCGCCCGTTTTCCTTGCGACATCGATTGTTTTATCGGTGGAATTATTGTCGTAAACATAAATCTCCGCGTCCGGCAGGGCCTCCTTGAAATCCCTGACGACCGTCCCAATCGTAATTTCTTCATTATAACACGGTATGAGGACCACGACCCTCGGTTGGGAAGGCGTGGGCTGCGTGGCTGTTGTCAAGATTTAACCTCATTCGCATCGCCGGATTTTAAATCCGCGTGGAAAAACTATTTCCTATCGCAACCTCTGATGGAAGTGGAAAATAGTTTACAAATTCTTCGAACGTCGTTTGATTATTAAACTAATCAGATTTTTTTTTTTGTCAATTTGTGATGCAGAGTTTTGGCGTTGGGTTCTGGCGCGAAATAAGGCGAGAATTGCCGCCGTCAGCGACATTGCCCGGCGCACGGGCCTTGGCGCGCGCGCTCCGGCATGGGGCCTTCGCAACGATTTTGGCGGACATATTCTCAGTAAGTTGAGGTGGTCGCGTCAGAAATATTCGGCGCACGCGATACGAGGAGCTGATTGATGCGAAACCCATCAACACTCACAACTTCAAAGCGGAAACCCGCCGCTTCAATGTGGTCCGCCTTGCGCGCCATGCGGCGGAGGCGATGCATGACAAATCCGCCAATCGTGTCGAACAACTCCCGATCATCATCCATGCCGTTAATATCGAGTTCACGAAAGACGTCGCCGATCGGGGCTGCGCCATCGATAAGCCAGGAATTTGCATCGCGCCGCACGATGGCCTGCTCTTCAAACGGGCTGGCAAGCCCGTCCATCAATGCGCCCGTAATGTCTTTAAATGTGATCAGCCCGACAATCAGGCCATATTCATTGACGATCAGTGCAAATCCCGCATTGTGAGCGTCAAATTGCGCGAGTGTGTCCCAGAGATTCAACGTCTCCGGCAGAGTCAAAACGTCACGTCGAAGATTTGATAGAAGATCCGACTTCTCCGTGCCGTTTTTCTTTAAAGGCGCTTCATCGACGGCGGCCGCAAGGATATCCTCCGCGCGGACGGAGCCGATAATGTGATCCAGCCCGCCGCGACAGACAGGGTAGAGGGAATAAGGTTTGGCGCGCACCTTGTCGCGCTGCTTTTCGATCCCCTCATTGACGTCGAGGAAGACAATTTCATCCCGAGGCGTCATAGCCGACGTGACGGAGCGATCCTGCAATGCCAAGACGTTCTGAATCAGTTGATGCTCCTGCTTTAGGAGTGCACCTGACGCGGTCCCCGCGGCGAGGATGGCGTTGAGATCCTCCTCCGTCACATTCTGGACGGTGGAGGCGGCGGGGATGCGCAGCAGATTGAGCAGAAAGTCGGAGATTTTCGTGAAAAGCCAGACAGCGGGGTAAAGCAGCTTCAGCGCGAGCGTGAGAAACACACCCATACGCAGCGCGATACGGTCCGGGTCATTAATCGCCACGCGTTTTGGCAGCAGGTCCGCGAAGAGCACGAATAACCCGGTGACCAATATGAAGGATAATGCCGCCGCGCTGCGTGTGCTGATGTCGATACTGATGCCCAACTGCATGAAAACACTGGCGAAGGCGGGCGTCAGAAGCTCACTCGACACGACACCGCCCAGAACGCCGACAGCATTGAGGCAGATCTGCAGAACGGTGATGACCTGCCCACTATTGCGCCGCAACTTCAGAAAAGTCTGCGCCCGGCCATCGCCCTGTTCCGCAAGGGAACGCAGGCGCATCTCCCGCGCTGCGGCGAAAGAAATTTCCGACAGGGAGATGAATATAGAGACAGCGATCAAGGCAAGCATTGACGCGGCTCCGAGTAGAAACAGCGTCATCGAAATATCCTTACGCTCAGGTTAAGTGTACATCGCATGGGACCACATTCTAGCCTTTGAAATATGACGCTGCCAAGATAAAACGCATGTCTCACAATCCTGCACGGCGACGCCATTCAACTTCATCGATTTGCTCGATACCGAGTTCCTGCGCTTTTTTAGCCTTGGAGCCGGCCTTTTCACCTGTCACGACAAGGTGTGTTTTACTTGAGACACTGTCTGACACTTGCGCGCCCAGGCGCTCCGCAATGGCCTTGGCCTCCGGGCGTGTCAGCGTCATCAGCGTGCCCGTGAAGACAATCGTCTTGCCTGAAAAAGGTCCTTCCTGCTTTTCCGTAGCGGGGGTGATGTCAAGTTGCGCCCGCAAATCCTCAATTGTCTCCAGATTACGTGGCTCATTGAAGAAATTGACGAGTTCCAACGCGATCGCGGTGCCGATCCCCACAATGGAGCCCAGCGCAAGACGCGCATCCGACCCAATGATGGCGGCCTCCCTCATCGCCTGTCGCCAGGTCTCAAAATCCCGATAATGCCGCGCGATAAGTTGTGCGTTGCGCACACCAATGCGCCTGATGCCCAATGCGTAGATGAAACGCGCGAAGGGGATGACACGTCGCGCGTCAATCGCGCGGAAAAGATTATCGGCAGAGAGATCGCCCCAGCCCTCAAGCGCCACGATCCGGTCGCGATGCTGCGCGAGTCTGAAAATATCGCCGGGCTTCTCGATCAGGCCGAGTTCAAACAACTCGTGAATGCTGCGTGTGCCCAAACCCTCAATATCCATCGCCGCGCGGGACACGAAGTGAATGAGGCGCTCAATGATCTGCGCCCTGCAGGTCAGCCCCCCCGTGCAACGCAGCACGGCTTCCCCTTCGGGTCGTTCCGCCAGCGCACCGCAAACCGGGCAATGGGTCGGGAAAATGAATTTCTCGCCGCGCGCGCGGTCCTCCTCTACACGCGCGACGATCTTCGGGATAACATCGCCCGCGCGCTCGATGCGCACGAGGTCACCGGGTCGCACGTCCTTACGCTCGATTTCCTGTTCATTATGCAATGTCGCGCGTGACACGATGACGCCGCCCACATTGACGGGCTCAAGATGGGCGGTTGGTGTCAATGCGCCGGTTCGGCCGACCTGGATCTCAATGGTGTTGAGACGCGTCACCGCCTGCTCTGCCGGAAATTTCCAGGCTGTGGCCCAGCGTGGCGCGCGGCCGACAAAGCCCAAACGGTTCTGCAGGGCCAGATCATCCAGCTTGATGACAACGCCATCAATGTCATAAGGCAGGGTGGCGCGCACTTGACCGATTTTCTCCACTTCCGCCGCTATGTCGGAGGGGTGTGACAAGCGCAGCCGTAAGGGATTCACGTCGAAACCCCATTTTTGCAGTTTTTCAAGATAATTCCAATGCGTCGCCGCGACGGGCGCTGAAGCGAAGCCCTGCGCGTAAGCAAAGAAGGATAATGAGCGTTCCCGCGTGACTTTTGCGTCGAGCTGCCGGAGGGAGCCGGCTGCGGCATTGCGCGGATTGGCGAAGGGGCGTTGTTCCGCGGCCTGCATGGCCTCATTTAAGGCGAGGAAATCATCTTTACGCATAAAAACTTCGCCGCGAATTTCGAGCTCATCAGGCGCGTCATCGGGGAGAGTGGTCGGGATCTGATCGATCGTGCGAATATTTTCCGTGACATTCTCACCAACCGTCCCATCGCCGCGCGTGGCGCCCATGACGAGTTGTCGGTTCACGTAAGTCAGATTAATGGACAGGCCGTCAATTTTGGGCTCTGCAACAAATTGCAGGCCGCGAAAATCCTCGTCGGAAAGACCTAGAAAGCGGTTAATGCGTTCAAGAAACTGCTCAAATTCCGTCTGGTTGAAGACGTTATCAAGCGACAACATGGGAACTCGATGTTCCGACTTGCGAAACCCGCTGGAGACCGGCGCGCCGACACGCTGCGTAACGCGGTCCGGCTTGCAGAATTCGGGGTAGGCCGCCTCAAGTTCCAAAGCTTTTTGCCGTGCGGCATCATATGTGGCGTCATCAACGACCGGTGCGTCGTCCTGGTAATAAGCGTGATTCCATTCTTCGAGTTGTTGTTCGAGCCGCGCATATGCCTCGCGTGCTTTCTCCGGCGTCATTTACCTTGTCCCAATAAACTATCGGCAGCCCCGCGGGCGGCCTCGGTCACTTTTTCACCGGCAAGCATACGTGCCAGTTCCTCCCGGCGTTCCTCCGGATGGAGACGGTGCGCCATGGTTCCCGTCCGATCCTTCGAAACATTTTTCACGATGCGGTAATGGTGATCCGCTTTCGCGGCGATCTGCGGGCTATGCGTGACGGAGAAGACCTGGACGTTTTTCGCAATATCGCTCAGTCGCTCACCGATCGCGGCGGCGGTGGCCCCGCCGACCCCGGCATCGACTTCATCAAATACCAATGTTGTCATGTCCGAACGCGCCGCAAGCACCACTTTAAGGGCCAGCATGATTCGGGAGAGTTCACCCCCTGAAGCGACCTTACCCATCGGGCCGGGCGTCTGGCCCGGATTCGTCGCGATCAGAAACGAAATGCGCTCTTTACCGCGCACGCTCCATTCCGCCTCGGGGAGGGGCTGGATCGCGACTTCGAATCGCGCGCGTTCAAGTTTGAGGGGGCGGAACTCGGTCTCGATTGCGGTTTTGAGGGCCAGGGCGGCTTCCTGACGGGCATTTGACAACCGGGTGGCGGCTTCGTCAAAAGCTCGCCGCGTGTCCCGGACATTTTGATGCAACCGGGCCAGCTCCAATTCGCCGATATCCAGCGTGCTGAGCCGCGCCTGTAAATCGGCGAGAAATTGCGGCAACTCCGCAACCGATACATGATGTTTGCGTGCCGTGGCGCGCAGGGCGAAGAGACGTTCTTCCGTGGCTTCCAGCTGCGCTGTGTCAAGCTCACTTTCCTGCGCAAGGCGGGAGAGGAGTGTTTCCACCTCCGCGACGGCCTCCTCCGCTTTCTCCAGCGCGATGATGACTTCCTGCCCTTGCGCCAGACGCGGCGAGGCTGGGGATGCCGCGTCGCTCTCCGCCATGGCGAGGCGGGAGAGGGCGCGACTGGCTGCGCGCAGGGCGGTGGCGGGGCTGTGATTGCGGCGGTCGCGCGGGTTGAGCTCCGCAAGGGCGGCATTGACCGCCTCAATCTGTCGCTCTTCCCGCTGAAGATTTGTCCTCTCCGAGACGAGTTCTTCTTCCTCAGCCTCCTGAGGGGCGAGGGTGGCGAGGTCACTTACGGACTGCCTCAGCCATGCCTCCTCCTCCCGCGCGGCTTTCAGGCCTGCCTCCGCCATCTCTGCTGCGGATTGTGCGGCGTGATAGGCGTTGTAACTTGCCGCGACCTGCGCCAGCAAATCTGTCGGGATACGAAAATGATCGAGAAGATCCCGATGCAGGGAGGTGTCGGTCAGGGTGATCTGCTCGTGCTGTCCCTGAATTTCAACAAGTAGCGCGCCAAGCCGCTTCAGTAACGCGCTGCTGACCGCACGGTCGGAGATGAAAGCACGGGACTTGCCATCGATGGAGACGACACGGCGAAGGATGAGAGGCTCCTCGTCCGGGGCAATATCCACGCCATGTTCCTGAAGCAGGGTGAAGGCGGGGTGCGATTCATGGATCTCAAATGTCGCGGAGACGGAAGCCTGCGCCGCACCATGGCGCACCAGCCCCGCCCGTGCACGGTCACCCAAAGCGAGGCCAAGACTGTCGAGCAGGATTGACTTGCCCGCGCCCGTCTCGCCGGTGAAAACCGTCAAACCATTTGCGAATTTCAGATCAAGCTTTTCGATAAGGACAACGTCGCGAATGGAAACTTGCGTCAGCACGAAAGCCGATCCTTATCCCTTGCGCGCGCATGGGCGGCGCGCCCCTCGACTTTCATACGCATCGGGAGGAGGAACCGTTTTAAAAAATCCAGTTCCATGCACGCTTGAAGAAGTTCGGACGTTCTATTTTCGGGGGGACGGTGCCCTCTTTCGTGATCAGGCCATAATAGCGCAACGTGTCATAAGCGCGCTCATACCATCGGCTGCGCGGGTAGTTGTAACCAAGAACAGAGGCCGCCTTGCGCGCATCATCCGTGAGGCCGAGCTGGAGATTGACCTCCACCAGGCGTTCCAGCGCTTCGGGCACGTGATTCGTCGTCTGGAAATCATCGACAACGCGTTGATAACGCCCGATCGCCGACTCATAATTGCGCTGCTTCTGATAAAAACGTCCGACGAGCATTTCCTTGCCCGCAAGGTGATCACGGCACAGATCGATCTTGAGTCGCGCATCGCGTGCGTAGGCCGTCTCAGGGTATCGTGTCACAACCTCCTGCAAAGCGCCGAGCGCCTCAATTGTACCCTGCTGGTCGCGATCCACCGTGCCGATTTCCTCAAAGAAACAAAGCGCGCGCAGATAATAGGCGTAAGCGGCGTCCGGGCTGGTGGGGTGAAGGAGGAGGTAGCGCTCAAGCTGCTGAACCGCCTGCGGGTAGGCATTTTGCAGATAGAAGGCATAACCCTCCATCAATTCGGCATTACCGACATAGCCCGAATACGGGTAGTTCTGCTGCAAAGCCTCAAATTGCTCACTCGCCAGCTTGTAGCGCCCGGCATGCAAGGCATCGATGCCGTAATTATAAAGTGTCTCCGGGCTGCTGACCGTTTTGGGGGCAGGCGCGTCGTCATGGTGAGCGCACGCCGCAAGGGCGAGAGCACTCAGGACGGAACAGGTCACAACGCTGGAGCGCGCCCGCTTGGCGCTTCGAAATTGAAAATCGATTTTCACGTGCATGCCGACTCTTCCGGTGATCTGAAATCTTATAGCATGCCTCCGCTATTGCGGAAGCCCCAACACGCAACGAAAACTAGGCGACGGCGTGAAGGGGGGCATTGGCGCCATGAAGGGGCGATATCGCGCGCCAATTGGCTTTATCAGCGAAAACGGCACGAAGGAGCCGGTTGTTGATTTCGTGCCCGCATTTATATCCGACGAACTGCCCCTCGATTGGGGCGCCCGCAAGATACATGTCCCCGATCGCATCGAGGATTTTATGTCGGGCGCATTCATCCTGATAACGAAAACCCCCTTCATTGAGGATTTTGGCGCCATCGACCACAACAGCATTATCGAGGGAACCGCCTTTCGCCAGACCGGCTTTGCGCAGCGCCTCGATTTCCTTCATATTGACAAAAGTGCGGCTGTCACAGATGTCGCGGCGGAAAATAGCTTCCGATAAAGTGATGTCCCGATGCTGGAATCCGATCGCCTGCGCGGAGAAATCGATCGAGACGCTCAGGCTGAATGCACCATCCTGCGGTCGCAATTCAGCAAATGCGCCATGCAGCCCTGTGACACGCACCACGCGTTTGACGGAAATGATCGGGCAGGGTGATCCAAGATTTTGTCGCCCCGCACACCGGATAAGAAAATCGAACGCGGCGGAAGAGCCATCAAAAACAGGTGTTTCCGGCCCATCGAGCGTAATCAGCGCATTTGTGATGTGATTGGCATGGAGGGCTGCCATAAGATGTTCAATCGTGGCAACGCGAATATGAGGCGCATCCGCAATCCCGATGACGGTGCTCAAGCGTGTGTCAATGACATGGTCAAAAAGGGCGGGGATGAGGGGGGAGCCCGGAAGATCCGTGCGCTGAAAGCAAATGCCGAAACCTGCGGGCGCCGGCAGAAGCGCAAGATTGACTTCATGCCCTGAATGAAGCGCCACGCCACGGCAATGAATGGGGTTGGCGAAACTCGTCTGAAAACGAAGGGAACGATGACCCTGCCCGTGACCATGACGGTCTGCAGGGGAGAGCGTCGCGTCGAGGTCGCGTGCTTCCTCAGATGGCGAACCGGCCAGACCGTGCATGAGATTCCCCTCAGGAGTAGTTGGTGCGCCAGGGCGCAGTCTTTCTTTTACGCCGTGAGGGTGGCGCTTGCCAGTCAAGCTTTGTTGCCAAATGTTACGTTGCCGGGGGATCTGAAACCATTTTCTTAATGGCATCCAGGGTGAGAGAGGGCCTTTCACGTGTCAGAACGCGCTGGGCCCTCCCTGTTGCGACTTCAACGATCCCGACGGAGGAAAGCGGGGATATCGAGCGCTTCATCATCATTCGGGTCAAGCTGTGCCTGGCCCGGCTTGAAATCGGCGCGCTCCACAATCGTCGGCTCAGCCCGGACGGGCGGCGCGTCTGAAGCGCCATTCGGCGTCGGTCTGCCACGCAGGACACCTGTTACCAAACCCATAAACCCGCGGGAATGCGAGGGCTCAGGCGCTGGCTGCGCCCCTGAGAAAAGCCCCGAACGCGGGGAGGGCGCACGCACCGGCTCGGTAGGGCGCAATGGTGCGGCGGTAGGGCGCGTTGGTTCCTGAGAGGTGGAGGGCGGCGGCGCGACATTTCCGGCTGTGTCGGCATGACGCTCTGACGCGTCATCGCGTTTCCCGTCACTCGTGCCCGCCTCAGATGGCGCCTGGGCCGCGGCTTTCTCAGCCTCTGCGGCGCGCGCCGCCTCCATCGCGGCGGCGGCCTTGGCCGCGTCAATACCGGTCGCAACGACGGAGACGCGGATACGGCCATTCAATTCCGGATCAATGGCCGACCCCCAGATGATCGTCGCATCTTCGGCGACTTCCTGCCGGATGCGCTCCGCCGCCTGATCGACTTCATAAAGCGTCATGTCGTCGCCGCCTGTGATGTTGATCAGCAGCCCGCGCGCCCCGGCCATCGATGTATCATCGAGAAGCGGATTGGAGATTGCGTCATTCGCCGCCATCAGGGCACGGTCTTCACCCTCCGCCTCACCTGTGCCCATCATGGCCTTGCCCATTTCAGCCATGACCGTGCGGATATCGGCGAAGTCGAGATTGATCAGTCCGGGCGCCAGCATTAGGTCCGTGACGCCGCGCACACCCATATAGAGCACCTTATCCGCCATTTTGAAGGCTTCACGCAACGTTGTGCGCTCAGACGCCATGCGGAAGAGATTCTGATTGGGGATGACGATCAGCGTATCGACATATTGCTGCAATTCAGCAACCCCGGCATCAGCCAGGACCTTTCGTTTCTGCCCTTCAAAAGCGAAAGGCGTGCTGACAACCCCGACCGTCAGGATTTTACGTTCACGCGCCATTTTCGCAATCACCGGGGCCGCGCCTGTCCCTGTGCCGCCACCCATACCTGCCGTCACGAAAATCATGTGGGCGCCTTCAATGTGGCGGGTGATCTCATCCGCCGCTTCCTCCGCTGCGGCGCGCCCGATTTCCGGCTTTGCACCGGCGCCGAGGCCCTGCGTCAGATGTGGCCCTAACTGCACCCGCCGCTCAGCCTTGGCATTGGCCAGCGCCTGGGCGTCCGTGTTGGCGACCACGAATTCCACACCCTGAAGTTGCATCTCGATCATGTTATTGACGGCATTCATCCCGCCGCCACCGACGCCAATAACCGTAATTTTAGGAGAAAAATCGGAATGGGTGAATTGCGGGGCGGTGAGATTGAGCGTCATTTGGAATCCAGAGCCAGAATCGGGTTTTCGAAGTATCAATTTTTGGCGGGGAGCGCATCCTCGCGCGCACTCGCGTCAAATCTTTGAGGCCAGTCAGACCATTTATAAAAGGTCCTGCTTACTTGAAAAGGCTTTAAAAGGTGTTCCAATAGTAAACTCCCATTCAATCAAGCAGGCAAGGCGTGGCGGGCCTGACTGCCCTGCGCGTGTGCTTTATGGCCTTGTGGGGCGCGACGCGCGCATGAAGTTTGCCAATAAATGACTCACCTCTCGGACTTGAGTCATCCTCGTAATCTTTGAATGAAGCGCAACAGAGCGTGCTGAGTTCGCGGCTCAGGTGAATAAGCGTCCTTGAAATTTGCATCAGCCCCCGTTGCCCAGGCCAATAAGCCTGATGCCGTGGCGAACCCGGCCGCATTTGCGCCCGTCTCCGGCAGGCCGGAAATATGCATGGGTCGCCCCAATCGAACCGGTCGATTCAGGATGCGCGCGGCGGTCAGGCCCAGCCCTTCAAGGAGTGAGGCCCCGCCCGTAATCACCACCCGCTCCCGCGAGGCGCGTCCGAAACCGGCCTCCGCAAGACGGTCACGCACCAACTCCAGCGTTTCTTCCACCCGCGGCCGTATGGCGGTGACGAGGCGTGCGCGCGAGACGCGATTAAGTGAGCCGGTGCGCTCCCCGATCAGCTGAACCGGAAATGTGTCCCGGGAGTCTTCAATTGCGACATCGGCCGCGCCATATTTTGTTTTCAGACGTTCCGCCTCATCCAGTGAGACGGAGAGGTAACCTGCCAGATCGCGCGTGACATGCAGCCCCCCCACCGGGATAAAGCTTGTATGCAGCAACGCGCCCTCACCAAATACGGCGATGGATGTCGTCCCACCCCCCATATCAATCACGGTCGCACCAAGGTCACGCTCATCCTCCGCCAGAACGGCCAGGCCGGAGGCAAAGGGCGCGGAGACGAAATTGCGCACTTTAAGCTCCGCACGTGAGACGGCGGAGGTCAGGGTCGCCAGTGCATTGGAGGCGGCGTCAACAACATGCAGCCGCGCCGTCAATTGCTCACAAAGCTGCCCGCGCGGGTCAACGAGCCCGCCAATATCATCGACGATAAAACCGATCGGCATGGTGTGGATGACGGTGCGCCCCTCCGCCACGGCGCGCATCTGACCTTCCGCCACAACGCGTTCCATATCCGCTTCCGTGACGTCCCTTCCGCCGATCGGCATGCGTGCATTGTAAAGGTTGCTCGTCGGCTGCCCGCAGGAGAGATTGATGGTGACCTCATCCAGGCGGCGATCAGCGGCCTCTTCCGCTTGGCCCACCGTCGCGCGAATGGCGCGCTCCGCCTCCGCGAAATCAATGACCGTGCCATTTCTGATGCCGTGGGACCGCCGCCAACCATAGCCGAGGACGCGCAACATGCCGTTAGTTTCCGCGCGCCCGATCAAACATGTCATTTTTGTGGAGCCAATATCCAGCACGCCGAAAACGCCGGGGCGGACGTAACGCGGCGGCGGGGGCTCATCCATCGGCGGCAGTGAGAGGATTTCGCTTTCAGCACGGCCTGAAGACTTACGCGCGCCCGAACGCTCCTCCGGCGGTACGGCGGTGCGGTTTGAAAGCATAACGGGTTTCTGCGGATTATCTGTCATGATGTTGCGTCGCGCTCAGCCAGTCTCATCAAGGCGTCAGAGGGAGAGGAAGCGTGCGACCCGAAAGGGGCGGCGCGCGGGCGGTGCCGGAACGCTGTCGCCATGCAGGGATTTTTCGGGCGGACGGCTATCAGGCGGCGTTTTTCCGGGGGCTGCATGCTGCGTCTTCAAGAGATCCTGCGCCACATGATTGCCGACAGACGGGGATTGCGGCAGGCGGATCACCATGCGGTCAGGGAGACGCATATCGATGAGGGGGACGGGGCGTTCAAGCAGGCGAAATTTCTGCTGGTAAAGTGTCAGGCGCTTTAACGCTTCCCGCTCATGCCCTTCCGGAAGATAAATCTGCGTGCCATCTTTAAGTAAAAGCGTCCAGCGACGATGTCCCACCCGGATGGAAGCCGCGACGAAGGGCCGGACGGTCGGCGCCTCAGCCAGTGCGGCGAGGAAATCCGGCGCGGCCTTATCCGCCCCGTCACCCACCACAAGTGGGAGTGACATAAACGCCCGAACATGGTCACGCAGCCCGAAAGCATCGGCGATCTGCGCCCCATCCCGGTTGATCAGCATGAATTTGCCTTTGATCTGCCAGATGGCCAGCGGGTCCCGTTCCTCAAGCACGATGCGCACGGTATCGGGCATACGCCGCTGCACCGTGACATTTGAGACAAACAGCAACGCACTCAGACGTTTCTGCGCGTCCGCAATCGCAAAACTGAAAATAGGTTTCCCGCGTGCTGCGCCTAAAGCTTTTTCCACTTCCGCCCGCGATGTCAGTCGCGCACCGATAATATCAATGTGGTTAATGGGTAATAAAGTATGGTCCTCCAGCCAGGATCTGAATATATCGTTCCGCGACTGAGAGATTTGCTGAAAAAAAAGGTAACCGCACCCGCCCAGCACCGCGACGAGGAGTGCCACAAAAATAATTTGCGGCGCGGTACGCCGGACGCGCCGCAAAAACATCGCGATGCGTGAAGGGCGGTCCTGAAGATAGACGTCGCGCGTCGGCGGTTTCCTCTCTGACCGTGCCCTCGTCATCCGCGCACCTTGCGTCGACCCCAGGCCTCCTGAACGATCCAGTCACAGAGTTGAGGAAAATCCATCCCGCAATGGGCCGCTTGCTCGGGCAGCAGCGAGGTCGGGGTCATGCCCGGTTGGGTATTGACTTCAAGGATGACCAATGCGTTTTCCGATCGCGAGTCATCATATCGGAAATCCGCGCGCGTGGCGCCGCGGCAGCCGAGCGCGGCGTGGGCCTCTCGGGCATAGCGCAGCGCATCTTCAAAAACCCGCCCGGGTATGTTGGCTGGCAGACTGTGCCGGGACCCGCCCGCCGCATATTTGGCGTGGTAATCATAAAACCCGTCCTGCGCGGACTCAGCCACGATGTCCGTGACGGTCAGGGGCCGCTCTCCCAATACGCTGACGGTTAACTCCCGCCCCGGGATGAAGGCTTCAGCCAGCAGAACGTCGCCATAGGTCCAGCTTGACGCAATATCCCGTCGCTGCATCGCCGCGTCATCACCTTTGATGACATGCACTCCGAAGGACGAGCCCTCCGCGACGGGTTTGACAACGTAAGGCGTTTCAAAAGGGTGGGCGGCGGCAAGTTCTGCCGGAGTGAGGAGTCGTCCCGGTGCGATGGGAATGCCGGCCGCCGCGAAAATCTGACGCGAGGCGGCTTTATTCATCGCGAGAGAAGAGGTGCGTATATCGCAATGCGTGTAGGGCAGGTCCAGCCACTCCAGCACGCCTTGGATTGCGCCATCCTCCCCCAGGGGGCCATGGAGATTATTGAAGACAACATCCGGCGTGCAGGCCCGGATTTCAGTGATCGTGGCGGCGATGTCCGCACTAACATCAATCAGGGTCGTGGCATAACCATGCGCTTGCAGACCCTCCGCCACGGCGCGGCCGCCTCTCAGGCTGACATCTCGTTCATGGCTGATGCCACCATGCAGGATCGCGACGTGAAGGCTCATCGCGTTTCTCCTAATCTTTTAATTTCCCACTCAAGCTGCACCTGCGCATGGTTCTGGACTTTTTGTCGCACCGTCTCGCCGAGCGCTTCAAGGTCCGCACTGGTAGCGTCACCGAGGTTAAGGAGAAAGTTACAATGTTTTTCACTGACTTGCGCGCCCCCATGCCGAAGGCCCCGGCACCCCGCTGCGTTAATCAACGCCCAGGCCTTCTGGCCTGTCGGATTGCGGAAGGTTGACCCGCCTGTCCGCGCCCGGACGGGTTGACTTTCGTCGCGTTGCGCTTTGATCTCAGCCATGTGGGCGCGGATCTTGGCGGGTTCCGCGGGCTTGCCGCGCAGGGCGACGCGCAGCACGATGGCGCCCTCCGGCAATGTCGCATGTCGATAGGAAAATTTGAGGTCGGCATGGCTCAGGCGCTGGATATGGCCCCGCCGGTCCATGATTTCCGCCCAACTCAGAACCTTACTTGTGTCGGAACCGTGCGCGCCGGCATTCATGATGACGGCGCCGCCAATGGCGCCCGGTATGCCAATCATGAATTCCAATCCCGAAAGCCCCCAGGCGGCTGCCTGCTCGGAGACTGTCGTATCGAGAGCGGCCGCACCGGCAATCACCTCATCAGCCTGACGCATGACCTGCGCAAACGCGCCCCCTAAACGAATGACGAGCCCTTTAATGCCGCCATCGCGAATGATCACGTTGGAGCATGCACCCAGCACCGTGACCGGGATGCGTGGGTCAAGCTGTCGGAGGAGCTGCGCGAGATCCTCTCGATCCGCCGGTGTGAAAAGCGCCTCAGCGTTTCCCCCCGTGCGAAACCAGCTTCTCGGACCGAGGGGGGCATCAAATTGCAGGCGGCCCCGGACTTTGGCCTGTCGGAGGCGCGACATCATCCTGAGACAGCCTTGATCGCTTTTTTAGGGGACAGCGCTTCAAGCTGTGACGGGAGGGCCTGGGCCCAGTGGGTGATGGACCCTGCGCCGAGACAGACGACAAAGTCACCCGGTTTCGCGATGACATTAATCATCTCAGCCAGATGCTCCGGCCCCGGCAGAGGCACAACCGAGTGGTGCCCGCTGGCCCGCAAGCCCTCGACCAGCGCATCACGGCCAAATCCCTCGATAGGCTGTTCATTCGCGGCGTAGACATCGGCGATGATGACGGTTGTGGCGTCATTCATGCAGGTGCAGAACTCATGAAACAACGCCTTGAGGCGGGAATAGCGATGTGGCTGCACGACGGCGATGACGTGATGCGCCCCGGCCTGACGGGCCGCGCGCAGGACTGCCGCGATTTCTATCGGATGGTGGCCATAATCATCGATAATGGAAACGCCATTATGTTCCCCCACCCGGGTGAAACGCCGTTTGACGCCCCGGAAGCTCGCAAGGGCGGAGCGAATCGTGTCGTCGCTGATATCCATTTCCGTCGCCACGGCGATCGCGGCGAGGGCGTTCAGGACATTATGCTGACCCAGCATCGGCAGGCGGAAAGGCCCGGCCCGCCGCGTCACTTTACTGGCGCGATTGGAGACGACCACCTCAAATGTTGCGCCAAGGCGGTCCGCAACAAGCTTCTCCGCCCGGATATCCGCCTGCTGACTGAAGCCATAAGTGATGATGCGGTGATCGGAGAGGCGCGGAATCATACGCTGCACCTCCGGGTGATCAATGCATAAGACGGCGAAACCATAAAACGGAATATTGGAGATAAACTGATGATAGGCCGCCTGCATGGCCTCCTCATTTCCCCAATGGTCGAGATGTTCCGGGTCCATATTCGTGACGACAGCAATAACAGCGGGGAGGCGGAGGAAAGACCCGTCACTTTCATCCGCTTCGACAACCATCCAGTCCCCGGACCCCATGCGGGTATTTGTGCCATAAGCTTCGATGATCCCGCCATTAATGACGGTCGGGTCAAGGCGAGACTGCTCAAGCACCGCGGCGACGAGGCTGGTTGTGGTCGTTTTACCGTGCGTGCCGCCAATCGCGATGGACCAGCGGAGGCGCATCAGTTCCGCCAGCATCTCCGCCCGGCGCACGACCGGAATATGGCGCTCCCGCGCGGCGACGACTTCCGGGTTGTCCCGCCGCACGGCGGTTGACGTCACGACAACCTGCGCGTCACCCAGATTTTCCGCTGTGTGGCCGATCTCAATATGGATGCCCTGATCACGCAGGCGCAGTACATTGTTGTTTTCCGCAATGTCGGAGCCCTGGACCTTATATCCGAGCAAATGCAGAACCTCGGCGATGCCCGACATGCCAATGCCGCCAATACCGACAAAATGCAGGGTGCCAATCGAGAGGGGAAGCGCGCGCATGTCAACAAGCTTTCGAAACGAGTATCATATCATTCAATGAGGCGAAGCATCCCCGATCTGAGACGCTACCACCTCAGCGAGACGTTCGGCGCTGGCGGGCATTGCCAGACGATGGGCCGCGCTGGATGCCTCGGCCAATTGGTCAGTGTTGGTGAGAAGCGCCTCGACTTTCTCGCAGAGATGCGCCGCGGTCAGATCTGACTGGTTGATGCACCAGCCCGCGCCGCCTTCCTCCAACTTTCGGGCATTGGCGGATTGCTCATCCGAAGCGGCAATGGGGAGGGGGATGAGGATGGCGGGGCATCCTGCCATGGTCAGCTCCGCAACGGATGAGCCCCCGGCGCGCCCGATCACCAGGTGGCTGCGTCCCAGAAGCCCCGCAACATCTTCAAAAAACGGCGCCAGCGTGCATTCAATCCCGGCCGTCTCATAGACTTCCCGCACTTTGCTGATATCGCCTTCCTTTGTCTGCTGTGTGACATGCAGGCGATGCCGGACCTCCTGCGGAAGTCGACTCAGCGCGTCCGGCACGATTTCTGAAAAAACCTGCGCCCCGAGGGAGCCGCCCCACACGAGCAGATTGATATGTGCCCGCGCATCTGTGTAATGGCGCGTGTAAAGGGCCTCGATTTCCGGGCGCACAGGCATCCCGGTATAAATGATGGGACGCGGTGGCATCCGTCCCTCAAGTTTCGGAAATGACGTGGCGATGACGCTGGCGCGCCGGGCCAGAAAGCGGTTTGCCTTGCCCAGAAGGGCGTTGCCCTCATGCAGGATCAATTTCGCGCGGCTACGCCCGAATATATTGAGATTTCCGATCGCAGGCGGGATGGAGGGATATCCGCCGAAACAGATAATGGCTGCCGGCCGCAATTGCCGGAGAAGCCGCCGTGCTTCCTGCACGCCTTGGAAAAGCTCGTAAAGATTGCGCAGTTTCGTCCAAGGTGTTTTACCCGCGACACCGCGCCCCCGCAGGACATATTGCGGCTGGTCGGCAAATGGCCCTGACGAACGATGACCGGCGCGGGAATCAGTCATCAAAACCAGGTGATAACCGCGCTGTTGCAGGGCCAGGGCCAGAGCTTCCGCAGGGAAGAAATGCCCGCCTGTCCCCCCTGCGGCGATGATGATTGTCTTTTTCATGACGGGAGGTGCCTCCGCGTGCCGTTTGTCCAGTTTCGTCGCATATCCGGGCTGCCACCATGGAGGAAGTTCGTGTCCGATCCGACATGGTGTCGTGTCAAAGCCAGGATCATGCCCATTGTCAACGCCACCGACAATGCAGAGGAACCACCATAGGAGATGAACGGCAAGGTCATTCCCTTGGTCGGGATGAGATGCAGTGTTGAGCCCATATTGATAAAAGCCTGAAGGCCGAACCCCGCGATAAGACCGGACACTGCGACGATGACGAAGGGGTCCTGCTCACGAAGGACTCGTTGCAGGCTGCGAATGACCATCACAAGAAACACGCCGATCACGGCGACGCAGACGATCATGCCATATTCCTCCCCCGCAACGGCGAATACGAAATCCGCATGGGCATCGGGAAGCAGATCCTTCACGCGGCCTTCCCCCGGGCCGCGACCCAGTAGCCCCCCATTGCCGAAAGCGCGCAGGGCCATGTCGATCTGGTAATGGTCACCCAGATTAGGATGTAGAAAGCGTTCAACACGGGAGCGAACATGGGCGAAGGCGATAAAAGCGCCGATAAAGGCGGCGATCATGGCCCCGATACCCGCACCGACGAAAATCAGCGGCAATCCATCGACAAAAAGCTGCACAAAAAAAACCATCGTCACGACGGAGAGCATGCCGATATCCGGTTGCGATTTCAGGAGGAAAAGGATGACCGCGTAAACGCCGAAAGCGATGACCATGCCGGGGAAATGCAGCATTTTACCGTCGCGCGTCGTCTGGCGCCGTTTGGCGAGCAGCCACGCCGTGACAATCGCGAAAAATGGTTTGAGAAACTCGGAAGGCTGGACAGACATGAAGGGCAGAGCGATCCAGCGCCGTGCCCCTTTGATCTCCAGCCCATGCACCAGCGTCATGAGCGTGGCCAGCAAAGCGAGGCCGCCACCGATTAGCGCCATTTTGCGGATCGCCTCACGCGACATGGTGGAGACGAACAACGTTACAATGCCGGCCACAGCCAGAAAAATCACCTGCTTGAGAATGAACATCTCACGCGATGCGCCGATACGCACGGCGACAGCCGGGCTGGCGGCAAGGACGAGGATATAACCGAAAGCCAGAAGCACCCCGACGCAGTAAAGTGTCACGCGGTCAATATTGCGCCACCAGCGCCCGAAAGCCGAATTATCAACGCGGGAGAGACCAGCCATATCAGCTCTTTTCACCTTCGGCCCATGCCGAAAGTTTTGCAGGCGTGTCGAGAGATCGCGCCAGATCCCGAAATACCGAGCCGCGCGCTTCAAAATTCGTGAATTGATCGAAGCTGGCGCAGGCGGGGGAAAGTAAAACAACGTTCGTCCGGCTTGCTTTCGCCGCCGCAAAAGCCTGGCTGACGGCGCGCTCCAGCGTGATGCAGGTCTCCCACGCCACCTTGTTTGCTTCAAGAGTCTCGGCGAGTTCCGAGGCATCCTCACCGATGAGAAAGGCCTTTGTGACGCGATTTAAGAGGGGAGTGAGCGACGTGATCCCACCTTCCTTGGCCTGCCCTCCCGCGATCCAAATGACGCGGTCATAAGATTGCAGTGCCTTGGCCGCTGACTCCGCATTTGTTGCTTTGCTGTCATTGATGAAAGCCACGCCATCAACGTGGGCCACAATTTCCTGCCGATGGGGAAGGCCGGGGAAGCTGTTGAGCCCCGCCAGAATTTTCTCCTCTGCTACGCCGAGGAAGCGGCAAATCTCGTAGGCGGCGAGGGCATTCTGCATGTTATGCGTCCCCGGCAAAGATTGTGCCTGTGACAAGTCCAGCAAGGTCGGCGTCAAATCAGCGGGCTGGTGCAGGGAAAGCGCACGTGGTTGCGCGCCGCGCGCACGGAGCTTCTCATAAATATCCCGACATTCCGCGTCATCGATACTGACAATCAGGCGATCCGCTGCCGTCATATGGTCAAAAACATGCGCCTTCGCCGCGGCGTAATGGGCCATATCGCCGTGACGTTCCATATGGTCGGGCGTCAGGTTCAGCAGGCAGGCCGCATCAGCGTGGAAGCTGTCCAGCCTTTCCAGCATGTAGGAGGACATCTCAATCACGTAGACGCCCCGATCATCCAATAGGGGAAGCGCGAGCGCGGCGGGGCCGAGATTGCCGCCAGCCGCCACGTTATAACCGGCATAAGCGAGGATGTGGGCGATCAGCGCCGTTGTCGTCGACTTCCCGTTCGTTCCGGTGACGGAAACGAATCTTGCTTTCGAGCCCTGTGCTCTCACGGCCCGATAAAGAATTTCGGCATCCGACAGAATAGGTATCCCCTCACGCCGCGCCAGCGCCGCCAAAGGGTGGGGACGGGGGAGATGGTGCGGGATGCCAGGCGAGAGGATCAGCGCGTCAAACCCTTCGAGGGTGGATGGGGACGCGTATGTGAGGCGGGGATGCGCGCGTGTCCGGTCAAACTCCTGACGATCATCCCAGGCCATGACCCGCGCACCCATTTCAAGCAGGGCTTTGACGGCGGCAAAGCCGTTTCTGCCGAGGCCGACGACCAGAAATTGCTGGTCCTTGAAAAGCGTGGTGGGAAATGGGTGGGTCATCTGGAACGATCTACTGAAGTTTGAGGGTTGATAGACCGATCAGCCCCAGCACGAAAGCGACGATCCAGAATCGGACGACAATTTTAGACTCGGACCATCCTTTTTTCTCAAAATGATGGTGGATCGGGGCCATCAGAAAAATGCGCCGCCCGGTTCGTTTAAACCAGAATACCTGAATAACGACGGAAATTGTTTCGACGACAAACAGCCCGCCGACAATACAGAGAACGATTTCATGCTTGATCGCGACAGCTATCGCGCCAAGCGCACCGCCAAGCAGAAGGGACCCGGTATCCCCCATGAAAACTTCAGCCGGTTGGGCATTGAACCAGAGAAATCCGAGACCCGCCCCCACCAGGGCGGCGCAGTAAACAGAGAGCTCACCCGTGCCGGGGATAAAATGGATCTGAAGATATTCTGCGAAGACACGATTACCGACCAGATAAGTGATGACACCGAAGACAAGTGTCGCCATCAAAGTCGGCACAATGGCCAGCCCATCGAGCCCATCCGTAAAATTCACCGCATTGCCGAAACCCGCAATCGTCAACATGGCGAAGATGGGGAAGGCGAAGCCAAGCGGGATGAGGAGATTTTTGATGAAAGGAATGGCCAGGGCATTCTGCATCCCGACCGGCATCAGGCTTTGCAACCAGTAACCGGCAATGAGCGCGGCGAGAAACTCACATCCCAGTCGCATTTTCTTGGACACGCCACGACTGTTGCGGCGGGAGAGTTTCAGATAATCATCCGCAAACCCGACGGCGAAAAATGCGGAGGAGACAAACAGAACGGCCCAGACGAAGCCATTTCTTAGATCAGCCCACAAAAGAGTTGACGCGATGAGGGACAGAAAGATCATGACGCCGCCCATTGTCGGCGTGCCGGCTTTTTCAGTCAGATGGCGTTCGGGGCCCAATTCCCGGATCGGCTGGCCGTCGCGCTGGATGCGTCTGAGATAGCGTATGAAAGGTTGCCCGAGGCTGAGGCTGATAATCAGAGCCGTGAGACACGCGCCGCCGGACCGGAACGTCAGATAGTGGAACAGATTGAACAGGCCACCATGACCGCTCTCACTTACGGCGAACAAGCTGTAAAGCATCAGCCTTGATTTCCTTGCTTTTTCAGTGCGTCGACGACATCGCGCATGCGGCTTCCGAAGCTGCCTTTGACGAGGACGACATCCCCGGCGGCGAGCCCTTTGATTAAGAGCGGTGCAAGCCTGTCAGCGGTTTCGCACCAGGCGCCTTTTTTTCCTGCCGGAAGGTAGTCAAAAACATCTTTCATCGCGGCGCCACAGCAATAAAGCGCGTCAGCGCTCGCGACAATGTCCGGCAGCAACGCCAGATGGGCTTCCTGCGCGTGGTCACCCATTTCAAGCATGTCGCCCAGAACGGCAATCCGACGCTTTGCCGGCATGAGGGCGAGGGTGGCGAGTGCGGCCCGCATTGACAAGCCGGAGGCGTTATAACTTTCATCCAGAAGCGTAACGGAATCATCCAGAATTGGCAGGCGCATGCCGCGTCCCGCATCCGGCCTGTAACGGGCAAGGGCGGCAATGGCGAGATCCAGATCCGCGCCGACGGACTTCACCCCTGCAAGGACGAGCGCGGCATCCTCCGCAAGGTGCCGCCCCGGCACATTGAGTGCGACATGACGCCCGGAGAAGGTGAAGCTGCTCCCCTCAGCCGTCATCTGAAGATCGAGCAGGCGCATATCCGCAGAGGGCGCGATACCGACGCCGATAAAGCGTGCGCGGGAAGCTCCAAGCTTGCGTTTGAGGGTGTCCCTGCCAAAAACCGCGTCGGGGGCGATGGCGGTTCCGGTCTGGCGGAGACTGGCGAAAAGCGCGGATTTCTCCTCCACGATCGCTTCAAGTGAGCCAAGATGCCCGATATGGCTGTTTCCGATGGATGTGATGATGGCGACATCCGGGCGGACCATTTGCGCAAGTGGCGCGATCTCGCCAGCATGGTTCATGCCGATTTCGCAGATACACCAGGCGACGTCGCGGGGCAGACGCGCCAATGTCAGCGGCACGCCGATATGATTATTGAAGGACTTATCCGCGGCATGGGTGCGGCCCTGCGTTGCTAAAGCCGCATGGAGCATGTTCTTCGTCGTTGTCTTGCCGACACTGCCGGTGATGGCGATCATTTTGCCGGTAAAGCGGCTGCGCGCGTATAGGCCCAGCGCCTGCAGCGCTTTTAGACTATCCGGCACGTTGATGACGGGACCGGACGCGGAAACAGGGCGATGCACGATGCAGCACGCCGCGCCCTTGCTGAAAGCCTCCGCAACATGGTCATGCCCGTCATGTGACGCGCCTTCGAGGGCGATAAAGAGATCACCGGGCTGCAGAGTGCGCGTATCAATGGAAATACCGGTGATGGCAATATCCGGGGCCGTTACCGCACCCGTCGCCTCGGCCAGCTCCTCACCTTTCCATAAAACGGTCATCTCACTTCCCTTTTGCCGCTTAACCAGGCGTGTCATGTGCATTCACCCCGTCTGCTGCCTCAATGTCAGAACCGCCCTGCGCGGCTGTCAAAATTTCTCTTATGACGGCGGCATCATCAAATGGATGCACCGCGCCTTTGATGATCTGCCCGGTTTCGTGCCCCTTGCCGGTGACGACGACGATTTCGCCCGGTTCGGCATGCAGCACGGCGTGGGCGATGGCTGTGTGGCGGTCGCCGATTTCCGTCGCGTCGGGGCATCCCTGCATGACGGCCCGGCGGATGGTGGCGGGGTCCTCATCGCGCGGATTATCGTCGGTGACGATGCATTGATCTGCATATCTGGCGGCAATCTGACCCATTAAGGGGCGCTTCCCCTGATCACGATTGCCACCCGCGCCGAGAACGACCGTCAGTCGACGCTGCGCATGCGGGCGCAGGCTTTGCAGCACGTGGCCGAGCGCGTCGGGCGTGTGGGCGTAATCCACAAATATCGAAGCACCATGATGCGATGTGGCGACAAATTCACACCGCCCGCGCACGCCCTGTAACTGTGTCAGACTCTGGCAGATCTGACGGGCGGAATCTTCATCGTCCCAGGCCAGAGCGGCCGCCAGCATAATATTATTGACCTGCACGCGCCCGATGAGGGGGATGGTGATGTCATCCAGCATTTCCCCGTACAGGCGGAGTTTCAGACGCTGCCCTGTCGGGAGGGGCGTTGCATCGACAAGTCGCAGCGCCTCACCGGCCATCCCCACCGTGCGGAGTGCGAGGGCGCGTGACGTCGCAATATCCTTCAATGCCGCAAAAGTTTCCGGGTCCATATCCGCATTGATTGCCGCCACGCCGCCTTCAGGGAGAATGTCTTTGAAAAGCCGCAATTTGGCGTTGCGATAGGCGGCGAGAGTCTGATGGTAATCCAGATGGTCCCGCGTGAGGTTGGAGAAACCCACGCGTGTCAATCTGACGCCATCCAGGCGAAACTGGTCAAGCCCGTGAGACGAGGCTTCCAACGCAACATGATCAACATGATGGGTTTTCAGCTCATGCAATGTCTCAGCAAGTTTGACCGGGTCGGGCGTTGTCAAAGGGGGAAGGCGCAGGTCCAGACCCTCAGAAACGAGGCCGAGCGTACCGATACTGGCGCAACGCACGCCCCGCATCATCCAGATCTGCCGCAGAAAATCGGCCGTGCTCGTCTTGCCATTCGTGCCGGTGATCGCCGCGATCTCGGCAGGTTGCGCGCCATAAAACGCGGCGGCGAGAAGGGCGAGGTCACGCCGGGGATTGGCGGAGGCGAGATGGAGGGTTTCACGGCCCGCGACGATGGTCACCGCATTCGGGCCGTGAGGGGACATGACGACATCAACCCCCTTCGCCACAGCTTGCGGAATATAGGTTGCGCCATCGACGGCGGCGCCATCAATCGCGACGAAAAGACTGTTCTGCGTGGCCAGGCGGCTGTCACCCGTCACCCCGCCAACCTCCCGATCCGCCCATTCCGGCTTTAAGGAGGCGGGCAGGCTGATGCGCGCTTGTCTGAATAGCTTCTGCAATTGCATGGCAAACGACCCTCCTTTACTTCCTGGGATGTGACGATGATTTCAGTTTGGTGGATTGCGGTTTTTTCTCCGCTTTCCTGACCCGCGCCGCGCCCGGGTCATTTCCCGGCCCGAGCGGTCGCACGCCGGGTGGGATGGCGGGCTCCAGCGGCATGGCCAGGGCGGCATCGATTTTAGCGGCATTTTCCACGTCGGGGAAAAGCCCGAGTATGGGACCAATGCGCGCGATCAACTTCCCGGCTGTCGGCGTTGCATTCCAGCCCGCTGTTGAGAAATTGTAGGTCTCCGGGATGCCCTTTGGTTCATCGAGCATGACGTATACGGCGTAACGCGGATTATTCATGGGGAAAATCGATGTAAAAGCGGAGATATTCGCGTGTTTGAGATAGTGCCCATTCGCGCCGATCTTTTCCGCCGTGCCGGTTTTGCCGCCCACGAAATAACCCGGCACCTCGGCTTTTCTGGCTGTGCCCTGCGTCACGTCGAGGCGCAGCATCCGGCGCAGAAGGCGGGATGTGCCGTCAGAAAGGACGCGTCGCCCCACGGGCGTCACGGCGCGCTCATCACCATCCCGCGTGGGCGGCAGGCCGACGCCTGTGCTCGGCGTGGCTTCCTCCGCACCCAGCGTGTCGGGGTCCTCATCGCGTGAAAGGAGGGTTGGGGTGATGAGGATGCCCCCATTCACAGTCGCCGCTGTGCCACGGACGATGGCCAGAGGCGATTCCGCAATGCCGTGACCGAAGCCGATCGTCATCACCGTCGCGACCCCCCAGTTTTTGCGGGCGGGCACAATGGGGCGGGCGGCTTCGGGAAGTTCGACGGGCACGCGGTCAAGAAATCCCATTTGTCCCAGCCATAATCGCTGCCTTTCCGCCCCGATATCGAGCGCGATATGGGCCGCTGCGGGATTGGAGGATTTCGCCAATACATCCGGGAGGGCCAGCCAGGGGGCAAAATGATCTGACTTGATGTCACGAATGGTGAAGCGCCCAATCTTGATCGGAATGGTTGAGAACCGGTCCCAGATATGCGCGACTTTCATTTCAAGCGCGGCCGCGGCGACTTGCAACTTGAAGGTCGATCCGGGCTCATACATGCCCGTCACAGCGCGGTTGAAGCGGGCATCGTCCGGTGCGCGGCCAAAATCATTGGCGTCATAATCGGGCAGGGAAACCATTGAAAGGATTTCACCCGTCCGCACATCCATGACGATTCCGGCCGCGCCCTTCGCCTGGAAATGATGCATCGCTTCATTGACCACATCGCGCGTGACAACCTGCACTCGTGTATCGATGGAAAGGCGGATCGGTGTCCGATCTTTCAAAAGGCGGTCATTGAAAAATTTCTCAATACCCGCCACGCCATGGTCATCAATATCCACGGCACCCAATATCTGAGCGGCGGTTCGGCCAAGCGGGTAATGACGACGCTCACCATTTTCGAAGTAAATGCCGGGGATGCCCAGATTATTGACAGCCAGTTGCTGTGACGGTGAGATGTCCCGCGCAAGATAAACAAACTGCTTGTCCTGCCGCAGCCTCTGCACCGTCGATTTCACATCGAGATCCGGCAGAACCGTCTTGAGCTTTTTTGCAGTGTCGGCGGGGTCAATCAATTCCTGCGGGTTGGCGTAGACTTGCGCAACGGGGAGGGACATGGCCAGGATCTGGCCATTGCGATCCGTGATCGCGGCGCGCTGCACCTGTAAAACCGGCATTGTCCGCCCGTCATTGCCTTCCGTCAGATCCGGCACAATCGGGATTTGGGCGCTGGCTTCACCACTGGTCGGCAACATCGGATTGATGATGGAGACAAGGAGGAGGCGAAGGCAGAGCGCCAGAAAAAGAAACGTAAACCCAACACCGACCCAGAAAATACGGATATGCATCCGCTCCAGATAAGGCGGCTCCCGCCGGGCTGCGATGGGGGCAGCGGGGCGTTGCGCTCTCCGGTTCAGACGCGTTCTGCGTTTTCCGTCATCGTGAGGTGGGGTGGGCACGGTTTACTAGGTGGGACAAATTAATTGCGCCGTGGCGCGGGCGGTGGCAACGCACCGTCAGCCATTGCAAAAGTGGACTCCGTATTATGTGTACCCAGCTGACGGTAACGTGTTTTCGTGGCTGCCAGACGCCCGCCTGAGGAGGGGCGCCAGGCCACAGCAGGCGTCGCTACAGCGCGGGCGCCGCGGTACGTGGCGTAATGCACATGCGAATCGGCATGCGCGCGCACCGCCGGTGTCGCCTCATGTTTCAAGGGGGGTGTGGCCAGGGCCAGGCGCGTTGAAAGATGGGGCTTATCGGTTACAACATGATGGGGCGACGCGTCTCGCTGTGCGGCGGCCATGACTTCAGTCGGCTTGGCTTTTATGGCCGGACCCATCTGCGTTGCGGGCGCAAGCGCTGAATACTGCGCCAAAGTGTCGTCCGCCGGAGCGGAAGCCGCCGCGACCATCACATCACGTTGCGGTCCTGCACGACCGGGGGCTGGCAATGCGGCAATGGCCGTGCCTAATCTCTTATATTGCGTGGGCGCCATCGGCGTGAGATCCGTCAGGAAGCGCGCAGAAAGTTTCTGCAGGCGATCCGGCTGGTTTAGAAGCGCCCATTGGGATTGCAACATGGCGGTTTGCTGCCGTACATCGTCCGTCTGTCGCACAATGGTCCTGATATTGTCGTCAAGGACATTTGTTTGATGCTTCTTCGAGTAAAGGAAAAGCCCGGATGCGCCGGCAAGCAGAACGCAAAAAATAGTATATGGCCGAATCATGATGTGCCCTCGAGTGGCTCGATAATATGTCGTGTTTTTTCCAGTACCCTGATTTTTGCGCTGCGGGCGCGCGGGTTTTGTTGAATTTCGTCGTCAGAAGGGGTGAGCGGCTTCCCGTGCGGCAGCCGGAACATATTTGTCGGCTCCGCCATTGTAATCGGCATGTGGCGCGACGGGCGCGCGACGCGACCCGCGGACGCCTGCATGGCGCGTTTCACGAGGCGATCCTCCAGCGAATGGAACGTAACCACCACGAGGCGCCCCCCCTCACGTAACAAAGCGGGTGCTGTCTCCAGCACGCGCTCGAGATCATTCATCTCGTCATTGACGGCGATGCGAATGGCTTGAAAAGTCCGTGTCGCCGGATCAATGCGTGAGCGGTCAGGATGCACCACCTTGCGAATGATGGCGGCAAGCTGTCCCGTCCGTTGGATGGGTTCTTCCTGCCGCGCCGTGACAATCGCGCGGGCGACACGGCGGGCGAGGCGCTCCTCACCATAGTGATAGATGATGTCCGCCAGCGTGGCCTCATCCGCCTCATTGACGAGATCCGCCGCGGATTGACCGGATTGTGACATACGCATATCGAGCGGCCCATCCTGGCGGAAGGAGAAACCGCGTTCAGCCTGATCGATCTGGAAAGATGACACGCCGAGATCAAGCACAATCCCGTCAAACGGCGCGACATCGGCGAAAAGCGTGGCCATGTCGCGGAAATTACCCTGGCGGATCTCAAAAGTGGGTGCGGCCCCGCGATTATCAGCGGCAGATTGGGCCTGCAGCGCCTGCCCGCGCGTGATCGCGTCAGGGTCCTTATCCAGTGCGAAGAGATGGGCTGGCGACTCGGCCATCATGGCGCGCATATAGCCACCGCCGCCAAACGTCCCATCAAGGTAAGTGCCACGCCCGTTGATCTGCAACAGCGTGAGGACCTCACGCAGCATGACCGGGTTATGGCCTTCAGATTGCGGCACGGTTGACATTTTGACGCGCGGGGAAAGCGGAAGGGTCATCATGCGTCTGACCCCTTGATGGATGAAGCGGAACGCTGCGCCAGGGTCGTGCGGGTACGCAGGCGCGCTTCCTCCCGCCTTCTGATGGCCGCACCCGGCTCCCAGATCTGAAAAACGCGTCCGAGGCCCATGAAAGTGACGTCGTCAGATAATCCCGCATGTTGCTTGAGCATATCGGGGAGGATGATGCGGCCCTCTTTATCCGAATCGATTGGATAGGCATCGGCATAGAGGCTGGCAGCGAGGTCGTCATGCTCCTCGGAAAAAATGTCGATGTCGTCAAGCGGGCGGGCAAGCGCACCGAAAGAGGAGGGGGGCCAGGCTTCAATGCAAGGGTGCAAATGCGATGGGCGCAGGATCACAAGCGCACCATCGTCGGAATGCAGCGCCTTAAGCGCGTTCCGGAACGGTGCGGGGATTGATACACGCCCTTTGGCGTCAAAACGGTTTTGGTGCGTGCCTAAAAACACACTCACGCCGCCTTGCTCCCGTCAAAATCTGTCATCAAACACCCGTGAAATCAGTTAACGAGTGTCTTTGTCATTTTGTGGGATATCATGGGATTTTATGGGAAGTCAAATAAAAAACCGCAGAAAACCGCCAAAAATCAGAGGTGTACGCGCGATTTTAAGTTTTTATTGGAGTTAAAAAAGCGTTTCATTTGCCGTGCAACAATATGGAAAGGCCCTCTTCTGTTTTTTATTTGTTCTTATTACGTTCCCGTTTGATCGTGTCAGGGCGAGCGCTTGCATTAACGATTAACGGTAGGTCAGATGGTCGATAAGCCGGGTTCTGTCCGCCGAGGCGGGGCGACCATTCATCTTGGGCGCGACTCACATCGCACCTCATGCAACCAACCCGAGTGACAGGGCGGAGGGGCCCCTCATCACGTCAGACGTGACGCGTCACTCCTATTCGGTCTTGCTCCCGGTGGGGTTTACCATGCCCCGGACGTTACCGCCTGGGCGGTGCGCTCTTACCGCGCCGTTTCATCCTTACCCAAAGCCCGAAGGCCCGTTGAGCGGTTTGATTTCTGTGGCACTTTCCCTGAGGTTGCCCTCGCCGGCCGTTAGCCGGCACCGTCCTTCCATGGAGCCCGGACTTTCCTCTGCACGCAGCTTGATGCTGGCGCAGCGGTCGCCTGACCATCTGACCCGTGTTTTACGTGCAGCAGGGGCGGGGTTTCGTCAAGATAAGTTTGCCTTAACCCCGCCTCGCCAGTGGCGTCACTGCACGGGCATGGGGCGGTAATGGCCCGGACTGCCCGCGTCATTCTGCAATGTGCGATCCGCCTTGTTCACAAGAATCGTGAAGGCCGTGGCCGTCTTGCCATCAACGCCAGGGCAGCCATCCGTTGCACGCACCAGAAACTGGACATGCGTTGCATGCGCCGGGTCAGCCCCATTGATGATCGGGACAACGCAACGACGTGGCACGTCCAGCAGCCCCTGATCCTTTACGAGCAGGCGCAGATGCTCCGTCAACTTGGTGTTGTCAAACCAGGCCAGATCATTGAACTGAACCTTGTCCGCCGCTTTTGGGAGCCATCCCATCTTGGCGGCCAGCAGCGCCAACAGCGCAACCGGGATAATGACCAGAAGACGGCGCAATATATGCTGCCGCAACGTCCGCCGCGGTCGACGCGTAGGGCCGGGCCCGGATGGCGGCGGCGCTGCGCCGTCCTGTTTCTGCGCTGTCATGGTTCAGAGAGACATGTCTTCATGCCACTTGGCATGATGACGTTTCAGCATGTCGCGCGCTTCATCCGGCCCCCAACTGCCAGCCTTATAATGCGCCATGGGTGTTTTACGGTCAGCCCAGGCTTTCATCAATGGCGCCAGCCATGTCCATGCTGCTTCGACCTCATCCCGACGGATGAACAGGATCGGGTCACCCCGGACCGCATCCAGCATCAGGCGCTCATAAGCATCGGGGTAACGCGTCTGGAATGTCTGCGCGAAATCAACTCGCATCGTTGCCTGGCCAAGGCTGAAATCATCATGCACGGGGTTTTTGGCGTTGAACGTCCAGGAAATACCCTCATCCGGCTGGACACGGATGGCCAGCACATTGCGTTTGGCTTCCGTCGGAAAAAGCCGCGACTCCGTCGGCTTGAAGGTGATGACAACCTCACTGACCTTCTGCTCAAGTCTTTTTGCCGTGCGGATGAAGAACGGCACGTTTTTCCAACGCGGGGAATCAATTTCGGCGCAGAGCGCGACGTAGGTTTCGGTCTGACTCTCCTTGCCAAGCTCTTCCAGATATCCGGGGACATTCTCAGAACCCATTTTCCCCGCCACATATTGCCCGCGCACGGCGTGAGACGCGACCGTCTGACTGTTAAAAGGCTTCAGCCCCTGAAGCACGGCGACCTTGGCATCGCGCACATCATCGGCGGCCATGGAGGCGGGCTTTTCCATCCCGATCAGCGCGAGCACCTGAAGCAGGTGATTCTGGATCATGTCGCGCAGCGCGCCGGACTCATCATAATAAGCGGCGCGCCCTTCAACACCCACGGTCTCGGCAGCGGTGATCTGAACGGACTCGATATGGTCGGATGACCAGACAGCCTCAAACATCGGGTTGGAAAAACGCAGGGCAATCACGCCTTGCACGGTTTCCTTGCCGAGGTAATGGTCGATGCGGAAAATATTTTCTTCCTTGAAATACTGCCCGACCGAATCATTGATGTCGTTTGCGGTCGCGAGATCGACGCCAATCGGTTTCTCCAGCACAACGCGTGCGTCGCCGACGGCGAGTTTCTTGTCATGCAGGTTTTTCGCGATCGCGCCGTAAAGGTTGGGCGCTGTCGCGAAATAAAAGACGCGCACGCGGTCAGCTCTGTCCTCGGAAACGAGCGCGCGCAGACTGTTCCAGTCACTTTCCGGTTTCGAGCCATCAAGGCTGACATAATGGACAAGTTTCAGGAAACGCTGAATTTTGGCGTCGTCGAAATCCTCTTTCTTGACAAACTTCTTGAGGGCCTCCAGCGCACGTCCTTGATACGCTTCACGGGTCAGAGGCGAGCGCGCCGTGCCGATGATACGCGCCTCTTCCGGAACCTGCCCCTCAAGCATACGGTAGTAAAAGCCGGGGAGCAGTTTGCGCATCGTCAAATCACCTGTTGCGCCGAATATGACGTAATCAAATGGCTTGACGGTTACGGTACGAGACATGGGTCTCACCTTTCTTAATAACAAAATGAAATATCGTGGCCATTATGCACAGACGTAAGCTGAGGGTAAAGGAGACGGCAAGTCCGCCCCTGGATGCCTGACGTTCTGCAAGACCGTTTCGCTTCGACGTGCTTTTCACGATGCCGAAGCGGCGACAGGAGGGAGATCGATACAGGGCGGCGACGTTGATCGCCCATTGACCAAACGGAAGAACGATTGATAATCCGACCCTGAGATTATTCGATCATGAGGGCTTATATCTATGGATGATACGACAATAACGCAAGATGCCGCCGCTGAAAGCGGCATGGTATCCGCCCAGCGGCTTCAATCGATCATTGATCGGGTTGAACGTTTGGAGGAGGAGCGCAAGGCGCTTGCGAGTGACATCAAGGATATTTTCCTCGAGGCGAAATCGGCGGGTTTCGATGTGCCCGTGCTGCGCCAGCTTCTCCGTATCCGCAAGCAGGAGCCATCAGAGGTGGAAGAGCAGGAAACCCTCCTCCATCTCTATCGTCATGCCTTAGGAATGTAAGCATTCGAAATAAAATTCGAGGAAGAGGGTAGCGGTGTGTCGATGGACGATATGTCTTCAGTTCTACCGGAAACGATGTCTTTGCCCCTCATACTTGGCTTTGTCATCGCCTTTCTTCTTTTCTTCTTCGTGGTACTGATGAACATTATCCGTCGCCGCCTGCACGTGATGGAGCGGCAATTGGTGGATATCGGCGCTGACCTCCGAACCGTGTCTCTGCGCCTCGCCATGGATGAGTTCGATGAACCGGCCATGCACGCAGACGGCACAGATGCGGACCTGTCGGAAGACCGGCCCAGCGTGTCTCTTGCCGCCGCGCCAGCTATGGCGTCATCAGCGCCGCCCATGGTGCCGCTTCAGGAGGTCGCCATGCCACGGGCGCGTTACATTAATAATGATGCTGGCAACATGCCTGTCCTGCCCCCGGAGGCTTATCAGGATTACGCGGATAATCCCTCAAATCTTTCTTCCGCCGATCTGTTGAAGCAAACGCATTTTGACCCGCCCGTCGGAGCTATGTCGGGCAAGGCCGCGCGACGTGCCGCGACGCAGCCGCCCCCGACGCCGGAAGAGGATGGCGATATCTGGCGCCTCCGCGCGACGCGTCGCGCCCCGACCACGCGCAGTGACGGGACACATGGCGCGCCCCATGCCGCGCCGCCTAAGGTGCGCAAGGAGCCCACGCTGAAATGGCCGCCCAAACCGCCTTCGACGTAAGCAACACAGTTTGTAGAGGGCGGTGTGCAGGCGGTCCTTAGCCGGAAACTGTTCTTCGCAGCATGACGAGGTCATCCCGATGGATCAATGCGTCGCGATGCGTGCCCGCGAGATCATCCGGGAAAGCTGCGCTGCGCTGTCCGGCCATCCTCTGAGCTTCTTCTGATGAGTAGGATGTCAGGCCGCGTGCTACCGCCGCGCCTTTCGGGTCCGTAACCGTCACAAGCGCATTACGCGGAAATTGGCCGTCAATTTTCTGCACCCCGACGGCGAGAAGTGAACTGCCCTTACGAAGCGCCTGCACGGCGCCCGCATCAATCTGAAAGGTGCCGCTCGGCCGTAAAGACCCCATGATCCATTTTTTGCGCGCTTTACCGGCACCCGCATGGGCGCTGAACCATGTCGCCCGTGCGCCGGACGATAATTTTCTCAGCGGATGATCAATATTCCCGCGAGCGATGGCCATCCGGGCACCCGCTTGTGTCGCGATATCCGCGGCGATCAGTTTCGTCTTCATCCCGCCGGAAGAGTAGCCGGGTGGGGGGTTGCCCCCCATCGCGCGAATCCGGTCGTCGATCTCCTCAACGAGGGGGATATGGGTGGCATCTGCGTGGGTGCGGGGGTCCTGGGTGTAAAGCCCGTCAATGTCGGAAAGCAGAATCAGCGTGTCAGCATCCACCATCTGCGCGACGCGCGCCGCGAGGCGGTCATTATCCCCGAAGCGGATTTCCTCAAACGCAATCGCATCATTTTCATTGATAACGGGCACGCACCCCATGCGGAGGAGCGCCCGAAGGGTTGAGCGGGCATTGAGGTGACGCTCCCGATTTTCCGTGTCTTCCGACGTCAGCAGCAATTGCGCGGCGGTGAGGCCATGATGCGCCAGGGAGGCACTCCAGGCCTGCGCAAGGAGAATCTGCCCGACACTTGCCGCGGCCTGCTTCTCCGCCAGGCTGAGGCGGGCGGCGGTCATATTGAGTTGCGTCCGTGCCAGGGCGATGGCACCTGATGAGACGATGATAACTTCAATGCCCAACCGGCGCCAGGCTGCAATGTCCTCACTGACACTATCGAGCCAGCCATCGCGCAATTTGGCAGCTTGCGTGTCAACAAGGAGGGCGCTGCCGATCTTGACGACAATGCGCTCCGCGGATTGGAGAGGAGAGACCATACTCACATGTCCGTCAGGATTGTTTCAATGACCTTACGCGATCCTGCGCGGCGCGCAAAAGCTTTTCCAACCCGATATGGGAGACGGCGGAAAGGAGGAAAATCTCCGTGCCGGCTGCTTTTTCAAGCGCGCGTTTTTTGGCGCTGATCTGCTGGGGCGTCAGGGCATCACATTTATTAAGCACGATGATTTCAGGCTTGTCCGCAAGTGACGTGTCGTAACGTTCCAGCTCCGCGCGGATCAGGCGATAATTTCTGACGAGATGCTTTTCCGTCCCGTCCAGTAGGTGGATTAACGCTGCACAGCGCTCAACATGGCCGAGGAAGCGATCACCCAGCCCCGCACCATCGCTCGCGCCCTCGATCAGTCCGGGAATATCGGCGATGATGAATTCTTCTGTCATGGAAAGGCGCACCACACCAAGTTGCGGGTGGAGTGTGGTGAAGGGATAATCCGCAATTTTCGGTTTCGCGCGGGACGATACTGAAAGTAAAGTGGATTTACCGGCATTGGGTAACCCGACAAGACCAATATCGGCGATGAGCTTCAGCCGAAGCCACACCCATCTCTCTTCCCCCGGCCAACCTTTATCGGCACGGCGTGGGGCGCGATTGGTGCTGGTTTTGTAATAAGCATTGCCGTAGCCGCCATCCCCCCCGCGACAAAGCAGGATCTCCTTACCGTCAGCATCAAGGTCCGCCAGCATGGTCTCACGCGATTCATCGAAGATCTGCGTGCCAATGGGGACGTTGATGATGACATCATCCGCTTTGGCGCCGGTCCGATCAGAGCCTGCGCCATTCCCGCCTTTCCGCGCCCGGAAATGCTGCGTGTAACGGAAGTCGATCAGCGTGTTGAGGTTGGGTACGGCTTTGAAAATGATATTTCCGCCGCGACCGCCATTTCCGCCGTCCGGACCGCCGAATTCCACGTATTTCTCGCGTCGGAAAGCAACGACACCGTCACCGCCATCACCGGAACGAAGATAGATTTTGGCCTGATCCAGGAATTTCATGGGCCACCTGTGGCTCGGTTCAACACAAAGAAAAGGCCGGTCTGTCGCAAGACCGGCCTTGGGGGAAGGTATAACCTTCCATCATTTAACGCGTCAGGATTTACAGGGCGACAGAGACGTGAACCCGCCCCTCTGCCCGACGCGTGAATTTGACGTGCCCGTCCGTGAGGGCGAAGAGCGTATGATCACGGCCCATCCCCACATTGTCACCGGCGATCATTTTTGATCCACGCTGGCGGACGATGATATTGCCCGCGATCACGCGCTCACCGCCGAATTTCTTAACTCCAAGGCGGCGGCCCGCGCTGTCGCGACCGTTACGGCTTGAACCGCCTGCTTTCTTTTGTGCCATTTCAGCTTCTCCCTATCTTCCGGCGACGCGATCAGGCCGCGTTGATGCCTGTAATGCGCAGCACTGTCACGGGCTGGCGATGGCCGTTTTTGCGACGGCTATTCTGCCGGCGGCGCTTTTTGAAGATGATGATCTTCGGCAGGCGATCCTGCGCGATGACGGTTGCCGTCACGGTCGCGCCCGCGACCAGAGGGGCGCCCAGCGTCACCCCGGCATCGGTGCCAACCGCCAGAACGTCAGAAAATGTGACGGTGCTACCGGCTTCCGCCTCAAGTTTCTCAACTTTGAGTGTTGCTTCCGTGGTCACGCGATATTGCTTGCCACCCGTACGTATAATTGCGAACATAAATCCCTCGTAAGACCGAACTCTTGACGATTTTTGCCGAAGTTTCTCCCCGGTCGGCACCGCCCAGTCGCTTTTTATTTATAGCCGCCTCACGGCAGCAGGCCCCGTGCGATACCGGAAAAGACCCGCTTACGTCAACTGTTTTTCACCCTTCCATGGCCTCCGGGCGGCCTGGCCTCAAAAAGAAACGTCATCCCCTTGCAATAGGGGCGCTTTCCCGCCTATGAGAACTCAGCCGACGACCGGAACCCGTGTGGAGAGGTGCCAGAGTGGTCGATTGGGACGGTCTCGAAAACCGTTGTGCCTTCACGGGTACCGTGGGTTCAAATCCCACCCTCTCCGCCACGGCGTCCTTGCGCATCCCGCCAGAGCGAATTGAGTCCACGCGACGCTGCGCGCAACGTCCGGTCTTCCCCGATGACATAACATAATGAGTAAGCGCCCGATAATGACGGGCCGCGTTTCGCGCGGTGCGCCTTTTTTGTGCGGTGGCGCCTGTTGGAGCGCGCATGGCTTCCGGATCATCGCGTCTGCTGCTGCTTATTGTTGATCAGCCGATATGGGGCGGTTTTTCATTGTTACGAGGCGAACGCCATCGCCTCTGTCAGGGCGCGTCAGGCGTGCAATTGAGCGGGAAAACAAGTTTTTCAGCATTAACGCTATCTGCCGATTACGCAGCGGGTCGCGAATCCCGTGGGTTGTCAGGGAGGACGGCCTGAAGCGTGATGTCAAGGCTACATTAATCTCGCTTTTCCCGATTATTGATTCCGGCATTTGCAACCCCCATTACCTTTCAGGACACGAGGTTTAACGATTTTATACGCCTAAATCGTGACGCGAAAGCGACAGCGATATAAATCGTTAACGCACGTGAAACTATAATGATAAGTGGGGGTAATGCGTGAAACGATCTGTTAATGATTGTTGGAAGCGACATAAACAACCTTGAATTTAAAGTTGGTGCCTCTTTCTCTGTTTAAATTCGACATTAAAGAAATGGCCGACACCGCATTCCCGCCCGGAAGGAGGCTTGTTGCGGACGGCTCCGTCGCGATTTGGCGGAAAAAACCGGGCCGAAAAGGCGAAGGGGGAGAAGTAAAAAATTCTGACCTGGATGGATTAAAGAAATATTTCTGATCGCCCTGCCAATATTGTCGTCGAGAAATGCCCATCTCGTGCTGAAAACCGCGCCTGACCGCCAGCAATAATCTGCCCGATCCTACCCATAATCCTGGCTTTCAGAGGATGGGCGGGGCGGTGATCAGCCGAGGCGACGGACAGGCCGCGTCACCCGGTTTCACGTCTTTTGGCACAGGGAATAGGTCAGCCCGTCAGTTGCACAGGGCGCGTCGCGTCGAGAAATTGCGCATTGGCCTGAAGTTCGGCGCGGATAACAACGAGATAGGCAATGCCGCGGATCAGCTCCATGCGCGTCATGAGGTCAGCCTCACTATATTCAAGCGCGCGAAACCGTCGAAGCGCCACGCCAGCAACGCGTGCGGAACGGACATGCTCATCATGCGCACGTTCGATCCTGTCCAGAAGCAGGGTCGCCGCGCGGCGCGCGCGATCCGGCAGGTGATCACGATTCAGGAGGGCGCGCAGGCGAATGATATTCATCCCAAGCGTCAGCGTGGCCAAGGTGCCTCTGAGATAGGTCTCAACAGTGGGGGAGGGCGCGCTGCCAGCGTGACGGATCAATTTTGCGAATCGATCGAGATTGCCGCTGATCCACATTCTTGTATCCGGCAAGGTCTGGAGATGACAGAGCGCTCGCAGTTCTGCGAGCATCTGCCGCCGCAATCGCATGCGTTCCGTTTCGGGGTTGAAGGGGATGATGATGCGGAAAGCCAGAACCGCCGCCGCAGCAGCGCAGACGACGGCGAAGGCTGAATTGAAAAAGGAAATCTCGTCAAGCCGTTGATGATTCTGAATATTGAGCATCGTTGGCATGAGGAGGCCGAACGCTGAGGAAACGCCGGTCGTCGGTTTATTCAAGCGCGCCAGACCTGAAATGAACATTGGTGGGAAAAGCGCGAGAATCAGCGTCTCATAAGTGTCAAAGGCCGGGACGAAGATCATCGTCAGGAGGCCGGCAATAAGGGCGGACCACAGGGCACCCCTGAAAAACTGTGTTGTGCCGAGAACGGGATTTTCCTGGGTCGCGAACAGCCCGCAGATCAGCGCGAGATTCGATATGAAGAGGGGGCCGGATGGCCAGGCGGTGATTTCATAAAAGAGGGCGCAGATGATGATGGCGGAGAAGACGCGGATGACATTATTGACCGCCTCTCGGATGTCGCGATGCACGGGCAGGTGGAATCGAAAACGATCGCGCGGGATCTGATGCGTGCTGGCATTATATTCCAGCAAGGCATCTTCGATTTCCCTTAACATTTCCGATATGGAAACATAAAGGACGCGCATATCAACTTCATCTTCCCGCGATGGAAAAGGCGATGCTGGCGTGTCGTCATGGGTTTGAGGGGTGATCGCGGCGTCGCGACAGCTTATCCGCAGAAGGTGTAATTCTGTCAGAATATCCGCCAGGGGGGCATCCTGTTCAAGGCGCGGCGTGATGGTGAGGACAAATTCCCGCACGCGCGCCAACATCTCATTCAGGCGCGGTTCCCGGTGTTTCAGCGCGGCGAGACGCGCCGTCATGCCGAGACACCGCGTCAGCAGGACGGCGACGGCGGCGAGGTCGGCCCGGGCGTGATCCCCTTCATGACCATGGGGGCCCATTTCGATTTCCAGATATTCGACTTCACTGTTCAGGCGCAGAATCCGCCCGAATAATTCCCGCCCCTGCAGCGCAATTGACCTGTCCTGACCCAGCACATCGGCGGCGCGTTTAAGGACGGCATCAAGAATCCCCTGGAGGCTTCTCCTGATACCGATGCGAGCCCGTTTCTCCTGCTGGAGGGAGAAGATCATCCCCATCGCCGCTTCGCACACGACGCCGAGGCCAATATAAGTGCTTCGGGACACGGCGAGGAAAAAGACATTATCCGGTGCCTGTGAGGCATCCAACGCAATGATGGCGCACGTATAGCCAGCCAGCGTCATGGCATAGGCGCGGTAAGAGCTGAAAAAAGTCGCCAACCCGGCGCAAGACCCGACCCATAGCGCCAAAGCGGGGAAAAAAAGCCAAGGTTCCTGCGGGAATGCGGCGATCAGTAGAACGCTGGCCACACCCCCCAGCAACGTGCCCGCCAGGCGCCACCGCGCTTTGGAAAGGCTTTCCCCGCGTGTCGCTTGCGCAACAGCCCAGACGGTCGAGGGCGCCCAGACCGGACTGTCCAGCTCCATCCACAAAGCGATTGCGAGGGCGACGAGGGCAGCAATCGTGTTGCGGAAGGCAAATTCAACGGCTTGCGGCGATGGGGCATAGAGCCATTTCCATCGGGCGCGGAAATCATGGTCGGTCGCGAGGCGACGACCGCGACCCAATCGGGTGGCGCATAGCAAAAAAAATCGTTCAGCCACCGTCACGCGTGGTTCCTGCCTAAAGATGCGTGCGTCAAAGAACGTCTTTGAGCCTGCCGGAAAAGACGCACTCCATTGCACAATGAAGCATTGAACGCAGCGTTAAAACGGACATTGTCCCACAACAGGATATATAAAAACCTTCAATGTCGCGTCAATTTAAGTTGGATGAAGCTGCGCCTGGCTTTGTGACGTGGCTTCCGCAACGAGTCGCAGGTCTGAGAGGAAGCGACGTTTTTCAAAATCCTGGGAGGCGCGGTCTTGAATGCGCAAAAGGTAGGATGGGTGGACGGTGATGAGCGCCTCAGAATTTCCAAGGCGGAAAAATCGTGAGCGCTCGCGATTAACGGTCACGGGGCGCCCCAACATGGCTGAAGCGGCGGAGGCACCCAGCAAAATAATGTGCGTCGGTGCGATGAGCGATATCTCCTGCGCGAGCCAGGGGTGACATTGATGGATGTGGATGAGGTCCGGCTTTTGATGAAGGCGGCGCCCGTAACGATTCACGAAACGGAAATGTTTAACGGAATTCGTGACATAAAGACGCGCTCGCTCAAGGCCGACCTCACGCAGAGTTTGGTCAAGCAGGGCACCGGCAGGACCGACAAAGGGGCGACCGGAGAGATCTTCCTGATCACCCGGCTGCTCCCCGATCAGCATGATTTTCGCATCAAGTCGGCCTTCCCCGAAGACCGTCCGTGTGCCGATGTCACAAAGTTCACAGGCTGCGCAATCAACAGCGTGTGCCCTCAGCTGCGCGAAACAACTTTCACGATTCGGTTCAGGCCCGCCTGCCAGACTCTCTTGATGAACTTCAGCTGGCGCGTCGGGGATGAGAGAGGGGATGGTTTTAACCGGCAGACGAAGTTGGGGAAGCTGCGCCCAATACCCTGATCCGAAAGCAATCTCCGATTGAAACTTTTCGTGCTGCGCTTTAAGCCCCCCTCGGGAGAAGAATAACGCACTCCCCGTCCATCGAATCGAGACGGTGTCACCTGAAACAACCCAAGGAGAGGGGATGATGCGCGTTAAAGTCGCGGCTTGACCTGTGAAGATGCGCTGGCCCCGCATGTCAAATAAGGATTGCGTTGAACGGTCAGGCGCTGTCTCCCTGCTGAAAAGTGCCAATTTTACAAAAGATTCACGGAAGCGCAGCACAGCCTCACGACCAGCCTGGATGAGAGTGTCGAGTTTGGGGGTCAAAGCTGCAATCTGGGCGTCATCCTGCTGTTGCAACGCCATGACAAAGGTGTAGAGCGTCTCAAAACGATGTGGATCCTGAGCGTGAAACGCCTCCTGCAATTGCACGTATCTCTGACGCGTTATTTTAAATGGTGAAGTGTTTTGTTCTGTCGAATCAAGGTTCTGACGTTGAAAAAGATCATCAGGAGGGTTAACGATCCAGTTGATATTGCGGGAATTAATACCGGCAGAAACATGCTTCCGAGTGGCGTCACGCCATGATCGGAAGTCATCATGATGCGCAAGTGTCACGTCAAACATATTGTTATTTACCTTTCATCCAGATGTGACCGGAAAATCTCCGCACTATAATTTTTTTTAATAAAATAAGAATATCTTCCGAAATACTTAATAACCGCTTTTCTCTCAGTGAGCGATTGGCATCGCTGTTGTGCAGTTTGATGAGGCATTAACGATCATTGACGAATTTCAACCGGTAGAAGCTTTTGAGACGTGCGAATCAGAGTTTCTTTTTTTTTGTAATTCCTGTAGGATTAACAGCATTAACGATCCTCTCGTAAGGCATCGGGGCACATTTGAAGCCGATATTTTGTAGCAACTTCTTTATCATGGGAACGTTCTGAGTTCCCGAGTAAAAAACCAGACCAGGGTAAATAAATGTCCGAGCATGACAACAATAAAGCTCTCCTTGAGCTTACAGTGAAAATCGTCTCTTCACATGTTGCAAATAACCCCGTGACAAGTGAAGATCTGCCTTCGATGATCAAACGCGTCTATGAAGCCCTTCGCGGGGCCGGCGCCGTTGCAGCAGAGCCAGAGCGTCCGCAGCCAGCTGTGCCCATCAAACGCTCGGTATTTCCAGATTACATTGTGTGTCTGGAAGACGGCAAGAAGCTCAAAATGCTGAAGCGTCACCTTCAGAGCGCTTACGGTATGAGCCCGGAACAATATCGTGAGCGTTGGGGCCTGCCAGCGGACTACCCTCTGGTCGCGCCGAATTATGCGGAGCGTCGCTCACATCTCGCGCGCGAGATCGGGCTCGGTCGCAAAATCAACGCCAATCTTGATGTTTCCGGCCGGAAAGATCGCACCCTCGGTAATGAGAATGAGGGTGGCTCGGGTCGTTCAGGCCGCAAACGCGCTTAATAAAGAGTAGGTCGTCGCTTCTCCTCCAGCGGTGCGTCAGGCGCCGGGAGGAGTATGTGACTTATTTGCAACTTACACGCGAAGAAATAGCTCGGATTTCGCCTGTCGCGAGAAGAATTACTTATTTTCCGAGCAAAAAAAATGCGGTAATTTGAGCTCGTTAAGCAGAGTTCATACATCCATTCGCGACCGAATGGGGCTACCGTTAACTGTCTTTAAATCTTTATCTCCTCGACAATAAGCGTGCGGTAGATTTATCAAAGTGAGCCGCATCAAGCAATTTTTACTGGGCTGGGTCTCGACATGCCTGGGGTTGCTCGGTGTTTTTGGTGGTTGCGCGATGCCATTATTTGTCAGGAGGGGGGAGCATGACGAGATCTGAGCTTATCGCACTGCTGAGTGAAGCATACCCGCAGCTTACAACCCGAGATATAGAGCGCATTGTGCAAACGCTTTTTTCCGAGATTGTTTCCGCCCTCGCGCGCGGGGATCGGGTGGAACTTCGTGGTTTCGGTGCTTTCGGGGTTAAGAAACGCGGTGCCCGGCTGGGTCGCAATCCCAAAACGGGTGAAGCCGTGGAAATAGATCAGAAATATGTTTCATTTTTCAAAACCGGGAAGGAACTTCGGGAGCGCATCAACGCCAAGGGTTGATCGAGGCGAGGGCGCAACCTCTCATCGCGAAATTGACAGAATCTTAGATTTCGAGAGTTGTGCGAGAGGTTGATTTGGCAATCATCGATATATTACAGGCGTCGGTACCCCCGATATTCCCGAGACTGATTTCATTCAATAGAAAATTGCGCAACATGATGAGCCGCATCGAGGCTTTTAGATTTTGCGGGTAGACAAGGTAAAGCTCAAGCGCCGGGACAGGATGGTCCGGGACAAGCCGCACGAGGTGGGGGTAGGATGCCGCCACGTAACTCGGCATGGCGCCAACACCCAACCCTTCTGAGATCGCTTCCGCCATGGCAGGGTAACTATTAACCTCCAGATGGCTGCGGGAGGGCATGTGCTGCCGTTTGCAAAGCGCCTTCCGAAGCCAGTTTGCGTGCGGCAACATAAGGGGATCACCGGAAAAACTAATGACCTGATGTTGTGCAAGGTCACGGAAATGGCGTGGAATGCGCCTATCCGCCAGATAATCCTGACTCGCGTAAACAGGTATTGAGAATGTCGCGAGATGTCTCTGGATCAGGTCAGGTTGTCGCGGCGGGTGCACGCGTATCGCGACATCGGCCTCACGCTGGTTAAGATCAAGATCTGTGTCGTCAAGTAAGACCTGAATATCAATCTCAGGTTGCTGAACGAAAAACCGTTCCAATCGTGGTATCAGCCAGTAAAGACCAAATTCGGATGTCGTTGTCAGTTTAATGACGCCCGTCGCTTTCGCGGTGCTGTCACGCAGCGATTCCTGTGTGGTGATGAGTTTCTCAAAAACCTCCCGCACAGTGGCGGCGAGGGTTTCACCCTGTTCCGTCAGGATCAGGCCCCGCGCGCGACGGTTAAAGAGCTGCACCCGCAAATCATCCTCCAGAGAGGAAATCTGACGCGAAACAGTGGATTGGCTCAACCCCAGTTTCTCACCAGCGTGGGTGAAGGAGCCCGCTTCAACCACAGCGTAAAAAATGCGCAGCTTGTCCCAGTCCACTCTCATTCCCCCACGCAAGATCTCATCAAAAACAGGAAATATATTATCCTTGGCCTATGCGTGTGATGATGGTGGCGCGTCAATAGGTGTGAAGGTGATCCGGCTCGAAAAGCGACACAATCCCTGTAAGCCGTGAAGACGGGGTCATGATTCACCCGCGATGAAGCGCTCCGCCTCCAGCGCAGCCATACAGCCTGTGCCCGCTGCCGTCACAGCCTGCCGGAAAACCCTGTCCTGCACATCACCGGCCGCAAAAATCCCGGGACGGGATGTGCGCGTTGAGCCGGGAGGCGTCGTGATATAGCCCTCCGCGTCACAATCTACGAACTTGAGAAACGGCGCCGTGTTCGGTTGATGGCCGATCGCGATGAAAACGCCATCGACCGCCAATGTCTCCAGAGTGTTTTCCTGGCGATTTTTCAGACGAAGCCCGCTGACGGTCGCCGGTGTGCCGTCAGAGAGAATGTCATCGACGCTGCGATTCCACAGAACCTCGATTTTAGGATCAGCGAAAAGCCGCTTCTGCATGATGCGTTCCGCGCGCAGCGTGTCGCGTCGATGGATGAGGGTTACTTTTTCCGCATGACGTGTCAGATAAAGGGCCTCCTCAACCGCTGTGTTCCCGCCACCAACGACCGCGACATGTTTCCCGCGGAAGAAAAACCCGTCACACGTTGCGCAGGCGGATACCCCAGCCCCTTGCAAACGGGATTCGGAGGGGAGGCCAAGCCATTTCGCCTGAGCGCCGGTGGCGATAACAGCCGTTTTGGCCAGATAAACATCCCCGGAATCCCCCGTGAAGCGAAATCGAAATGGGCTATCATCGCCGAGATCCTCACATGTTGTGACGAGATCCGTCACCATGCGGGTCCCTACGGCCTTTGCCTGGGCATGCATCTGCTCCATCAGCCATGGCCCCTGAATGGGCGCCGCGAAGCCAGGATAATTTTCCACATCGGTTGTGATGGTCAATTGCCCGCCAAGTTGTAGACCCGTCACCAATATCGGCTTAAGATTGGCACGCGCGGCGTAAATCGCAGCCGTATAACCGGCGGGCCCTGCACCAATCACGATAAGGTCCGTTTCATATTTACGCGTCATGCTGTCTTACCCATAAGATTGTCTATCGCATTCAAACTGTGGCTCTTCACCTACAATCCAGATATAGAGAATTCGAACGAAACACCAAACGGAGTTTCAGAGGAAGTTTACTGGCATTCTATGACGCGACATGATTCCGACACCTATAAGGCAATCGCATCCCCCCCAATAGATGATCACGCGTTGGACGCGACCGACCTTCGAATTGTTGGGGAATTGCAGATTCATGGCCGCATGACCAACGTTGAACTCGCGCGTCGCACGGGGCTCTCTGCGCCCCCATGTCTCAGGCGGGTGCGACGATTGGAGGAGCTTGGCATTCTCAAGGGCTATCATGCCGATGTGGATGTTGAAAAGCTCGGCTGGCCCATCACTTTTTTTGCGTTGATCGGACTCGAAAGTCAGAAGGGCGCCGCCCTGGAAGATTTTGAGGGGCGGGTCGCGGACTGGGATGAGGTGCGCGAGTGTCACATGATTCGCGGCGGTGGTGATTTTCTGCTGCGCCTCATCGCGCGGGACCCAAATCATCAGAACGAACTTACCCGCCGTTTGACGGATCTCGACGCCGTCGCACGTGTCGTGACCTTGCAAACCATCCGCACCAGCCTCAGCCGGGCCGGAATCCCTCTATGACGGCGCGCCCGCCGGTCGAACTTTCCATTATTGTGCCCTGTTTCAATGAGGCAGGGAACATTCAGCTTTTTTACACCGCGATCTGCAAGGTTCTGACCGATACGGCGTGGGAAATCATCTTCGTCGATGATGACTCGCCGGATGGCACGTCCCGGATCGTGACATCCATCGCGCAGCAGGATGCGCGCGTTCGGCTTTTGCGCCGTGTCGGGCGGCGCGGGCTGTCATCGGCGGTGATTGAAGGCGTGCTTGCCTCCACCGCGCCGCTACTCGTCGTTATGGATGGCGACATGCAGCACGACGAATCCATCCTTCCGCAGATGATCTCGCCCCTTCGGGAAAATCGTCAGGATATAACGGTCGCCAGCCGACATATGGAGGGCGGTGACAGTGCGGGGCTGGCGCATCGAGGGCGACACCTTCTTTCCCGCACCGGGATCAGACTCGGCCAGATTTTTCTCAAGCACCCTTTGACCGACCCGATGAGCGGCTATTTCGCTTTTCGGCGCGACTGTTTCAGTCAGGCGCTCCCAAAGCTGACGGGGACCGGTTTCAAGATCCTGCTGGAAATGCTGCTCGCCTTGCCGCGCTCTGTGCGCATGGGTGAGGTGCCTTTTGTTTTTCGCGAGAGACATGCGGGTGAGAGCAAATTAGGGCCGATTGTCCTGTTTCAATTTCTCGGCATGTTGGTAGAGCGTGTGATCGGGCACATCGTCCCCATGCGCTTCTTCGTTTTTGCTTTTGTCGGGGCGCTTGGCATATTGGTCAATCTGGCCGTGTCGGAGGGGGCGCGTTTTGCCGGGTTGGGTTTCGGGGCCAGTCAATCAACCGGTATGGTCGCCGCGATCATCACGAATTTCTTTTTGAATAACTGCCTGACATATCATGACCGTCCCCTCAAAGGCTGGCTGCGCCTCTCAACCGGTTTCGCGGTTTTCATGGTCGGATGCAGCCTTGGAGCTTACGCGAATATCGGCGTCGCGGAGATGATCTATCATGCTGACCGGCATTGGAGTCAGGCCAGCGCCGCGGGTGCGGTGATCGGCGTGGTATGGAATTACGCCGTCGCCTCCACACTTGTCTGGCGGTAACAATGCGCCTGGCCCTTTCCAATCATATCGCGGTCGGGTCCCTTCTCATTTTCGTCACTGTGGCGCGACTGATCCTCGCCGCCGAGATCGGCCTGACGCCGGATGAAGCTTATTACTGGATCTGGTCCCAGCATCTTCAGGGGGGTATGTTGATCATCCCCCCGCCGTGGCCTTCATCATCCGCGCCGGCACATGGATCTGGGGTGATACGACATTCGGCATCCGATTTTTCGGGCCGATTCTGGCGCTCGCCGGTTCGATTTTACTCATCAATGCAGGTCGGGACCTGATGGGGCGGTGCGAGGACGGCATCAAAGCCGCGCTCCTTTTCAATGCGACGCTCTTCCTCGGTGTCGGGGCGGCGACGATGACGCCGGATACGCCGCTCATCTTCTTCAGCACACTGGCCTTGTGGGCGCTGGGGCGTCTTTATGTGACACAGCAACCTGCATGGTGGCTCCTTATCGGCGCGGCTTTCGGGCTGGGTTTTGACAGCAAATATACCGCTGTGCTTCCAGCTCTTTCCTGCGGGTTGTGGTGGCTTTTCTCACCTCGAAAACCGCCCTTCAAATGGGTTGCTGGCGGCGCGCTGATGGGATGGCTCGTCATTTCGCCTGTCCTTCTCTGGAATGCGCAGCATCATTGGGCGAGCTTTCTTAAACAGGGCGGCAGGGCGCAGGATTGGGCGCCATCGCGTGCCGTGCAATTTGTTGGAGAATTGCTGGGGGGGCAGATCGGCCTCGCGACGCCGCTTATCTTTCTGCTGTGTGTGGGCGGTGTCGTTGCGGCGATAAAACAGGCGCGTCGCGGCGACGCTTTGTGGCTGCTCAGCGCCATGGTGGTGCTTCCGAGCGGCGTGTTTCTGCAACATGCATTCGGGGGAAGGGTCCAGGCGAACTGGCCGGTCATTCTTTATCCCGCCGCGATTCTGCTTGCCACACGTATGCGCGGTGTCACCGCGGCTGCCTGCCTCGGTTATGTCATGACGGGCCTCATTTATCTTCAGGCTCTGACTCACGTCATACCGCTTTCACCCCACCATGATATCGTAGCGCGCCAAACCGGGGGGTGGCGGGGTTTCGCGCAACATCTTGCGCGGCAGAGTCAGGGGCAGGCGGTCATATTCCGGGATTATGCGCAAGCGTCCCTCGTCCATTTTTACGCACCCGAACTGACGATCTACAGCACGGACCCGCGTTGGCTCTATCTTGATCGACCGGTCGGGCGGGAAGTAACGGCGCTTCTGGTTGAAAAACAGGACTCGCGGGATGCTATTCTGCACGGCTGGGTTGCGGCGTCGCCAAACCCAACGTCCTTATGTCGAAAGGCGCGGGGACAGAATATAAGATGTTACCGACTGACGCCGGTTGAAAAATCAGGAGGGGATTCGGTCATTATCAGGCGGGTGGGGTGATGCCAGGGCGCCAGCCATAAAAAAACCGCCCCGAAAGGCGGTTTTTACCGAACGTCGCGTGACGGCTCAGAAGCCTTCACGTTCCAGACGTTTGCGCTCCATTTTACGTGCACGGCGCACCGCTTCAGCAGCCTCACGCGCGCGGCGCTCAGAGGGCTTCTCGAAATGGCGGCGCAGCTTCATTTCACGAAAAATGCCTTCGCGCTGCATTTTCTTTTTAAGCGCTTTGAGCGCTTGATCGACATTATTGTCACGGACCAGAACCTGCACGTGCCTGTCATCTCCTGTCGCCCAATCGGTGTTGCGGGCTTGCTGAATAAATACGGTCAAGGACGCGCCATTTCGGCTTTTCGTCCGATCAGGTGGTCGCATTAGCATAATTGCGCGGCGCAGCACAAATGTTTTCACGTTTCCGCGCATTTTTGCCTATAAGAGTCAGTCGAAACACGCGCTTAGCCCGCCGGGAGCCCGCCGGTGCGCCAAAGCAAGGCAGAGAGGGCTGTTTACGATGCGTGATATCCAACACGCGCGCCGCCAGGGGCTCCCCGCGCGTAATGCCGCCTCAACACATCTTTACCTCCGTGAGGAACAGGTCCGCAGTGCGTGGGAAGCCACGACAGAGGCCTTTCGCCAGCTTGAGAAACAGTCAGATGCAAGGCGGATGGAGCACGGTATCGGCAAGGCGCATCAGCGCATTCTGATCCTTCTGGCCAATCGGCCCGGCCTCTCCGTTGGGGATGTGCAACGTAAACTGGTTGTTTCAAAGCAGAGCCTCAACCGGGAGTTGAATTTGCTGCTTCAAAAACGATACGTCACCTGCACGGTCGATGGAGTCGATCGACGCGTGCGGCGCCTCCACGTTACCGATAAGGGGCGTGAACTCGCTGATATCTGCTTCGAACCGCTGCGTCAGTCCCTGACGGCGGCTTACCGTCAGGCCGGGGCGCAGGCTGTGGAGGGGTTTCAACAGGTTCTCGCCTGTCTGACGCGCGATGGAGAAGAAACTTGAAATCAGCGCATATCCTCGTCGTCGATGATGACCCCCGTCTTTTAAAGCTGATCAAGCGTTTCCTTGATGAGAATGGCTTTCGGGTGACGACGGCCGCCAATGCGGCGGAGGCGCGTCATTTTCTCAAAATGGTTCAGCCTGATGCGATGATTGTGGATGTCATGATGCCGGGTGAGGATGGCATTTCCCTGACGCGGGCGCTGCGGGATGAGGGGTGCACATGGCCGATCATGGCGTTAACAGCGCGCGGCGAACCGGAGGAGCGCGTTGACGGGCTTGAGGCCGGGGCGGATGATTATATGGCCAAACCTTTTGAACCGCGGGAGCTGGTCCTTCGGCTTCAGGGCCATTTACGGCGCGCGACCGGGCAGGTGCCTTGTAGCGGAACGCGTCTGATCCGGATAGGCACGTTGGAATTTGATGCGCATCGTGGGCTGCTGAATGGTGGCGACGGCACGATCCATCTCACGGGCCGGGATGTCGCCCTGCTTCAACTTTTCTGCGCCCGCCCTGGGGCCATTCTGTCGCGTGAGGTGATTGCCGGTGCGCTGGCGCTGGAAGATGTGAGCGAGCGCAGCGTGGATGTGCAGGTGACACGACTGCGCAAGCGTATAGAACCGGACCCGAGAGAGCCGCGGCACCTACAGACAGTGCGCGGACGCGGCTACGTCTTCAGACCCTGACGGAAGAAGCTCTATGGTTTTTCGAAAAATCGGGCGCAGGATTGAACGGCCTTTACGGCGATTTCTGCCGCGCTCGCTTTTCGGGCGGTCGCTTCTCATCGTGTTTGTGCCCCTTTTTGTGACGCAACTTGTCGCATTCCAGCTTTTTTACGGCAATTATCTCAGCCTCGTCTCAAGACGCCTGGCCGACTCCGTTGTCGCTGAACTGGCCATGACGGTGCGGCTGGTGGCGCGCTTCCCGAACGAGCGTGACTGGATTCTGGACCAGGCGCGTCGGGAGCAGCAACTTGTCGTCACTTACGGTGATATGTCCGACGCCAAAATCCAGCGCACGCGCAACGTTTTAGGCCCGATGTACGACGACCTGCAGGATGCTGTCAGACGCGTCTTTCACACATCTTGCCGTATTGATTGGCACGCGACGTCGGATAATGTGCGGTTCGAGTTGCCGTATCGAGGCGGGCTGCTAAGTGTTGAAGTGCCGCGAAAAAGACTGGTGACGGGACCGGTGTGGTTTTTCCTCGCCTGGGCGGGCGGGAGCGCGACCATTCTTTTCGGCATTGCGGGGCTTTTTATCCGCAATCAGGTCCGCGTCATACGCGGGATTTCCCATGCTGCGGAGCAGTTCGGTATCGGGCGCGATGATGGGCCGATCCATCCGCGTGGCGCGCGGGAAGTGCGCAAGGCGGCGGTGGCTTTCAACCGGATGCAGGCGCGCGTCAACCGGTTTGTTGAGCAGCGAACGATCGTCCTTGCCGGCGTCTCTCATGATCTGCGCACACCGCTGACTCGCCTGCGTCTGTCACTTGCGATGATCCCGAATGCCGGCGTAATCGAAGCCGAGGCACTTCGGCCCGACATTGCCGATATGGTGTCCGACATTGCGGAGATGGAGGCGCTGGTGAACAGCTACCTGACTTTCGCGCGCGGGGAGGGGGCGGAAGCGCCGGTTGAGACGGATCTCAGTGCCTTGCTCCGTCGGATTGCCGCGGATACGGAACGTGCCGGCGGGCGCATCACCCATATTGATATCCCGGACGGCATTTCTGCCGTCGTGCGACCGGATGCGCTGCGGCGCGCGCTCGCCAATATCGTTGAGAATGCGCGCACTCACGGGGGCAACATATCCATAACCCTCAATCGCCGTGAGACAGAAATCTTTATCTGCATTGATGATGACGGCGAGGGCATTCCCCCGCATTTGCGGGAGGAGGTTTTTCAGCTTTTCTCACGCAATCGCGCGACGGTCAGCGGGAGTGGCCTGGGGCTGACCATAGCGCGCGATATCATGCGCGCCCATGGGGGCGAGATCACGCTTCTCGATAGCCCGCGGGGCGGGTTGCGTGTCCTGGTGCGTCTGCCGACGCCTGATTAAGGCGGCCTCAAACCCCGTGCCTAACGCGCAAGATCTTACGGGATCGAGTTACCTGTCCCGCCATTACCAGTTCCGATGGCGCCACCCCCAAGCGGGCCCTGGCTGCCGCCGAACTGGTTATTCATGTTTCCAAGCGGGTTGTAGCGGCCCACATTGCCCAGCAATTGCTGGAAGATATTGACCTTCGTCCCTGGTGCCGGCGTCGCGCCCGGCGCCATGCCGACATTATACCGGTCGCCGGAATCATATTGCGACACATTGCGCAGGACGCCGCCATGGTCAAACGCCAGCACCGTTACATCCTGTTTGCGGATTTTAGGATAGCTCAGCGGCTGTTGATGTGTGACGAGCGAAATGTAGATCCACTTATTATCGTCAAAAGTGGATGTCGTCGTCGGAGAGCCGATCAATTGCCGCACGTCATCCTTCGTGCTGGTGCCGGGGACGAGGAGTTTGAAATCGGATTTCTCAACCAGCGTGCCGCGATTTTGCGGAATCGGCCCGAAGACGGAACAACCAGCCAGTAAGGGTACGGATAGCGCCAAAGTGGCGGCGGCATAACGCAGGGAAAAAGCCGGACCCCTGGATGTGTGGACAAGTTTCACGCGTGTCATCAGCCGCAGATTCCCGCTTTCATTTGAGCTCCGTCATGTTATATCATCTGCCGATATCATAACAAGATGCCGTGCGGGCCTGACAGAGTGCGTGACACTATAGTGTCACCTGTCGGCGCAGCGCAATCTTCAAACGGTGCTGATGGCGCACAACTTTTCATTTAAGGACATGCCGCGTGGAGCTTCCTTCTGAGCTGGATTGCCGTGTGGCGCTTCACGGCCGAAACGGGGCGGAACGTCGCGTTAAGGTGGAAGCTAACCATGAGGAATGTGAGCGCATCGCTGAACGCCTTATGATCCCCGCCGTCAAGATGCTGACATGCACTTATAAAGTGATGCCTTTGCATGACCATTCGGTCATTTGCGACGGGTGGCTTGACGCGCAGGTTGTGCTGGCCTGTTGTGTCTCCGGCGAGCAGTTCGAGGATGTCGTGTCAGAGGCGTTTCGTGTCCGTTTCGTGACGGAAGCGCGTGAAAGCCCGCAGGATTTTCTTGACCCGGACCTGCCGGATGAAATCATTTTTGACGGACAGGTCGTTGATCTCGGCGCGCTGACGATTGAGCAACTGGCCCTGGCATTGCCGCCTTTTCCGCGCAAGCCTGACCTTCCGGAGGTCGATGCGGCCGAGGATCCCGCCACGTCGGATGACGATATGCCGACGACCCGCCCCTTCGCGCATCTCGCACATTTAATGAGTAAGAAGTCCCGCAAGGGCGATTGAGGTACGTCTCAGGCGCGAACACGCACGGATATTGTGCCGGTCAGGCGCTGACCCCATATAAACTGTGACGCCCGGCCTTTGACGCGCCTTATTGTCAGCATGTCCCGCCTCAGAAGGTGGGTGAGTCAGGCCCCGTGCGAGAGGTGCGGCGGATCAGGCGACGAGACGCTTGCGAGTTTTAAACGTGTCTGCTAGAGGATGCGCGCCTTATTACATTGAATCGTATCGCTCTGCATCACAGTCGCTCGACGTCTGGGACGGGCGACTTACTGGAAAGAGACCTTTTACCATGGCCGTTCCGAAAAGAAAAACCTCGCCATCCCGTCGCGGTATGCGCCGGAGCCATCACGCCCTGACGATTCAGGCGAGCGCAGAATGCGCCAATTGTGGTGAACTGAAGCGCCCGCATCACGTCTGCTCTCATTGTGGACATTATGACGGACGTGAGGTGGTTGCCGCCGGCAAGACCCTGAAGACAACCGTCCGCGCCTGATCCTGCGGCGGCTCGGCATGCCTTTGGCGGCTGAAGAGGACGGGTTGATGCGTGAGGCTCGCAATGATTGACAACGTCGTGGCGCCTGATCAGGCAGCTTCGTTCAGCCTCGCGATTGACGCGATGGGCGGGGATGACGCGCCTGAGATTGTCGTTGCCGGGTTAGATCTGGCCGCTGACCGCCATCCGGGCGCACGCTTCCTCCTTTTCGGTGATGAGGCCCGGCTGACGCCCCTCCTCGCGCGCTACAAAAAAGCGGCGCAGATCGCACAGATCGCCCACACGACGGAAGCGATCACGATGGAGATGCGGCCGACATCGGCCCTGCGCCTTCGGGACTCCTCCTTGAGAATGGCCATCACGGCGGTGGCGGATGGTCGGGCACGCGGTGTTGTCTCCGCAGGGAATAGCGGCGCCCTGCTCGCATTGGCTAAAATCCTCCTCAAAACCCTGCCGGGCATTTCCCGCCCCGCCATGGCGGCCGTCAATCCCTCCGCCCGGGGTGATGTCGTCATGCTGGATCTCGGGGCGAATATTTCCTGTGATGCGCGCAATCTCGTTGAATTCGCGGTCATGGGTGAAGCATTTTCCCAGGCTGTCCTCGGCCTGCCGGCCCCCCGCATCGGCCTGCTTAATGTCGGGGTTGAAGAGCTGAAAGGCGATGAGCGCCTGCGATGCGCTGCCGATGCCTTACGCGCCTCCCCGCTCAGTGCGCAATTTCTCGGTTTTGTTGAAGGGCACGACATCACGGCGGGGACGGCGGACGTCGTCGTTACGGACGGGTTCACCGGCAATATCGCCCTCAAAACGGGTGAGGGGGCGCTTAAGCTCGCGGCCCAGCTTCTGCAGCAGATTTTCAAAACGAATCTGCTGACGAAAATCGGCTATATTCTCGTGCGTCCCGGGCTGCGTCGAATGCGGGAATGGATTGACCCCCGCCAATATAATGGTGCCGTTTTCGTGGGGTTGAACGGCATTGTCGTCAAATCCCATGGTGGTGCCGACGCGGAGGGGTTCGCCTCCGCGATTGATGTTGCGATGGATGCTGTCGATAATGAGGTTAATAAAAAGATCCGCTCCCGGCTGAAGCAGATTCAGTTCCTGCAGGAAGCCCCGGACACATATGAGAGCGGCGCCCCCACCCCAGATTGAACATTCTGAATAACGCCTGATTTGCACTAAACTGTACTTTGCCGGGCCGATCCGACACGGTAGAGTGGCGTGCAAAAAAAAAGGAAGTCTTTATGCCTGTCCGCTCTAAACTGATCGGGTTCGGGGGGTATCTCCCTGACAAAATCGTCACGAATGCGGACCTCTCAACGCGGGTCGATACGTCGGACGAGTGGATTCGCACCCGCACCGGCATCGCGCAACGTCACATTGCCGGGCCGGACGATTCGGCGGCGAGTATGGGGGAAGCCGCCGCACGGGCCGCACTTGATTATGCGGGTGTCGATGTGGAGACGGTGGACGCCATCATCGTCGCCACCGCCACGCCGGACCAGCCTTTCCCCGCCGTTGCGACGCGCATTCAGGGTGCGCTCGGCCTTAAACGTGGTTTTGCCTTCGATATCAGCGCCGCGTGTTCCGGCTTTATTTACGCGCTGGCCGTTGCCGATTCTTTCATTCAGACTAAGCAGGCGCGCCGCGTGCTGGTGATTGGCAGTGAGGTTTATTCCCGGATTCTCGATTGGTCCGATCGCACCACATGTGTGCTCTTCGGCGATGGGGCAGGGGCTGTGCTGCTTGATGTCGCTGAACCGGAGTCGGAAAGTGCCATTCTGTCGACTCATCTGCATAGTGACGGTGCCCATGCTGATATTCTCTATGTGGAACGTGAGGGGCAGGATGGCCCGTCCCTACGTATGAACGGCCGGGAGGTCTTTCGACACGCCGTGACAAAGCTCGCAGAGGTTGTGGATGAGGCCCTGAATGCACATGGCATGACGGGCAAGGACGTGCAGTGGCTCGTCCCACATCAGGCCAATCTGCGCATCATTGACGGCGTCGCTAAAAAGCTCGCTCTGCCTCAGGAACGCGTCATTGTGACGGTTGACCGCCATGCCAACACCTCCGCCGCCTCTATCCCCCTGGCGCTCAACGAAGCTGTGCGCGACGGACGTGTAAAAAAGGGTGAAATTGTGTTGTTGGAGGCGCTTGGAGGCGGACTTACCTGGGGCGCCGCGCTTCTGAGACTGTAACAGTTACTGTTTTATTGACGTTAATATTTGACGCAGAAAATTACCGTGGTAGCTTGTGCACATGTCTACAATCACACGCGCTCATCTGGTCGATTTACTTCACACCCGTATAGGTTTGTCGCGGCAAGACAACTCTGACGTGCTTGAAAGCGTATTAGAGAATATCGCAGCAAGCCTCGAGTCCGGCGAAACCGTGAAATTAAGCGGTTTCGGGACGTTTGCCGTCCGCAAAAAGGGGCGTCGCATTGGTCGCAACCCCAAGACGGGGGAAGAGGTGGCCATACAACCTAGGAGTGTCCTGATTTTCAGGCCAAGCCAGATGTTGAAGTCAGCCCTCCGCGCGGCCCCTATCAAGGAAAAGAGAGTCGTCGAGGAGGTCACGTAAAATGGTCGATGGAAGGCCTGTTCCCGATTCTCAAGATGAGGCATTCGGCGCGAACTCAGCCAAGAGATACGGCAAGAAAGCGCCTGACGCCTATCGCACGATAAGCGAAGTCGCCGACCTTCTCCACGTCCCTCAACATGTGCTGCGATTCTGGGAAACGCGGTTTGATGAGGTCGCGCCGCTTAAAAGTGGTGGTGGCCGTCGTTATTACAGCCCGGATCAGATCGACCTGCTTCGCCGGATTTCGGAGCTTCTCTATGTTGAGGGTTACACGATCAAAGGTGTGCAACGGGTTCTGAAAGGCCATGGCGAGGTCCCGACGCCTGAAGCGGCATTCAGAACGTCGGACTACGTTCCCGCAGTTGGTTTCGCTGAGGATAGTGCGACGCCCTTCATTTACCAGTCGGGCAGCACGCAGAACTTCCAGGACGGTATCAGCGCGGCGGCCCGGTCTAAAACGCTTGAAGATGTATCGCGGGGCCATACGGGTCGGACTCAAATCGAGCCTGGCAATACGCCCTGCCTGCGCAATGGCTCAGAACCGAAAATCACATCGGGCTCTGCTGAGACCCGCCCAGATCGTAAGGCTGATGAGGCCGCGAGTGGGGAGCAGATGGATTCGGCGCGCTACACACGATTGATGGATAAGCAGGCGCAATTAATTGAGCTCCTGCGTGACGTGCGGGTTGAGTTGCTGGCGTTGCGTAAAAACCTCCCCTTACCTTAGAAAATCCCTCAAAGGCGCTTGCAGGCGGGGCCGCCCCCTGCTAAATGCGCAGGGGTCCAAACGACGGACGGGCAGTAGCGCAGCCTGGTAGCGCATCAGTCTGGGGGACTGGGGGTCGTGGGTTCGAATCCCGCCTGCCCGATATCTCCGTCCGCGTTTGGTCTTTCACGAAGCCATCTCATTTTTCCGGCGCGGTGCGCTCACCGTTTCCGTATTGCTCCACATCCTCCATAGCATATGCAATGCCGCCATGATGGCTGGCCCGAGGAAGAGCCCAAGCAACCCCCAACTTTCCACACCGCCGAGTATGCCGAGAAGCACCCAGAGGAATGGCATCCTGATCGTCCCACCGATAATGACGGGACGGACGAAGTGGTCGGCGATGAAGATAACGAGGCAGCCAATGGCAATAATCAGACATGCCGCGACCATTTTGCCTTGGATCAGCACCAGAAGCGCCGCGACCATCACCGTCGGCAGGGCGAGAAACGGGATCATCGCCGCCACACCCGTGAGAAAGGAAAAGAGAATCGGCTGCGGCGTGCCGGCAAAAGCATAAACGACACCCATCACAAAACCCTCTCCCAGCCCGACGAAAACAAGACCGGCAATGGTGCCATGAATCGAGAAAATAATCTGACGCGCGATGATTTCCCCGCGTTGCCCGAATGTCCTCTCCGAAACGGTGATGAGCCGCGCAATAATGCTTGCGCCATCCCGGAGGAGGAAGAACAGCGTTAAAATGGAAAAGAGAAAGAGGGTCGAACGTCGCAGGATGAGGGAGGTGACCTGTTTCGTTACCGCGACGCGATGCCCGCCTGTATCAAGAGAATGGAAAATCTGGTTCAGTTGCTGCGGGTCCGCGAGATATTTCTCCCAGGCATTGGCAATAGTCGTCTGAAGAAAAGGGAGGTCTCCCAGCCATGGCGGGGCGGGAACACCCTCATGCCGGACCGAATCCAGCCAATGCAAAGCCCCCTGCGCCTCTTCTGCTGTCTTCACGGCCAGATAGCTCATCGGGATGAGGAAGATCAGCGCGACAAAAAGCGTGAACAAGGCGGGTATCCAGTTGGAATGTCCCCATCTCTGCTCTGCATGACGGTAAAGCGGCCAGCAGGCGATGGCGAAGACACAACCCCAAAGCAATGCCGGCAGGAAGGATTGAAGGGTGTAAAGGGCGAGAAGCACAAAAAACACGCCGAGCAGCGCCCGGGCACGCCGCTGTGCGGGGCTGCTCATTTCCTCAGGCGGCGGCGGGGCGGTCTCCGCGGCGCGGCGGCGGGATGGCTTGCCGGGTCTTTGTGCTGAACTTGGGGGGTGATCGACGCCGGTTTTCATGTCCGTCCTGACTGCTTCCCGCTTTTCCGCGGAGGGGAGAGGGTCGTCAAACGGCAAGACACTGCGCCGAATTGACATAAATCTTTTATAGCAAAAACAAGGGCGCACCGCTGCGTCTTTTCAGAGCGCCAGAGGTTGTTTTCAGATCTGACGCGCGGCATCGCTTTACGGGGTGACAGGCTCAAGTTTGATGTCCTGATAAAGGACAGCGCCGATCTCTCGCGCTTCATGGGGGGTGAAGAGGCCATGACGTATAAAGAAGTCGATGAGCACAAGATTGACATTAAATTTGAATTTGTCAGTGTCCCGAACAAGGTCCAGAACGGTCTTCAGCTTCATCAGTTCAAACCGCGTCACCTCTCCATCCACGGGGCGGGGCGTGAAATCCTCCGGCAGGAACAGGTCATAGCAATAAAGCGTGTCGCGCCGTAAACCTTCAGGCCGATTCTGGACGTAATTCAAGAGACCGACCTGCTGTGCCTGATGACTTAATGAGGCCGGGATGCCCGCCTCCTCGGCCGCTTCCTTGATCATTGTATCGAAAGGCGACAGCCCTGCGGGCACGCCACCTGCAGCGAGGTGATCCAGCTTGCCTGGGTCGAGGCGTTTATCCGCTGCACGATGTCCGACCCAAAGGAGGCACTGATTGTCGCGCATGACGATGCCATTCATATGCACGCCGCGCGCGGCCATCCCGAGAAGCGGCAGCGCGCCACGATCAATCTGTCCGAGCACATGCCCATCCAGCGTGAACACGTCAAAAAGCTCGTTGAAACAACGGAATAATTGTTTCTGCGACAGAATCTCGCCAATTTCGGTCAGGCGATGATGTCCGGCAATATGCACGCCTTTCTGAAGCGTCGCGTGACCGGCTTCCTGCGGGATGTGCATGGCGATCTCGGCAGCGACCCAGCCGATCATATGGCCGTGATAAAAGAGCGGTTGCCGTGTCGTGCGAAGAGAGGAGGGGCGTAAAACGCTTATTTTTTCCAAAAAAAGGGCCGTCTTAGTGCCCTTCGCCTTAACGCATTCCATTCTCTGCTTCATTCCTTCCGCGCTTTACCGGCGGCGTGTCTCAGGGCATGACGGGCAAACAGCGGCACGGCGCGGGTGGCCCGTCCCGGATGGCTGTTCGAATGATTTTTAGCACAACTCCTGTCAAAAAGCGTGCCAAATGCACGGGATCTGTGCTTTCAGCTTGACGAAATCGAGCCTCTCCGTCATAAGCCGCGCCTGAATACCCATGTCGTGTGCCGGGGAGACCTCTCGGCGATCGAGAATTGTTTCGAGGAAATCTGCTATGTCTCGCCGCTGCCAAATTACAGGCAAAGGCGTGCTGACTGGCAATAATGTCAGCCACGCCAATAACAAAACGCGCCGTCGCTTCCTGCCTAATTTGCAGGATATCACGCTTCTGTCCGACACGTTGCAGACGGGCGTGCGTCTACGCCTCAGCACGCAGGGCATCCGCACGATTGAGCATAATGGCGGGCTTGACGCCTTCCTGCTTTCGGCACCGAATCGCAAGCTCCCCGCGGAAGCGCAGATCATCAAGCGCCGCATCCGTCGTGTGATGGAAAATCGGGCCGAAAAGTCAGCCTGACGGTCGGTCCCTCCCGGATGGGGCTGTCCGCATCCGGGATATTCTGAAGTTTTAAAGCCTTATCGTCAGCCGTCTTTGACCCGTTTCCTTGACGCATGGCGACATGGTCGATCCAAAACCCCCTCTGGTGAATAGGGGATTGTGACGGCCTCGGCGGGGGTGTTTCAGAAGGTCTGAAGCGCCTCAAGTGCATTGTGGAGGTTTATCCGTGTCCGACAGCAGCGTCGCAGAAGCCAAATCGGCTCTCTCCAAAATCCGAAATATCGGCATCACCGCGCATATTGATGCCGGCAAAACGACGACGACGGAGCGTATCCTTTATTATACCGGCATGTCGCACCGCATTGGTGAAGTCCATGACGGTAACACAACCACAGATTATATGGCGCAGGAGCGTGAGCGCGGCATCACCATCACGTCAGCCGCTGTAACCTGCGAGTGGAATGCGCACCGCATCAACATCATCGACACGCCTGGCCATATCGACTTTAATATTGAGGTCAATCGCTCACTGCGCGTTCTCGATGGTGCGATCTTCATTATTGAAGGTGTGGCCGGTGTCCAGCCGCAATCCGAGACAAACTGGCGTCTCGCGGATCGTTATAACGTCCCGCGCATCATTTTCATCAATAAGCTTGATCGCACGGGGGCGGATTTCTATCGCGCTTTCGACACATTGAAGGAAAAGCTCGACATCGTCGCTATTCCGCTTCAGTTGCCGATCGGCGCGGAAGAGAATTTTGTCGGTGTCGTCGATCTCGTTGAAATGCGCGCCATTATCTGGGAAGGCGGCGAGCTGGGTGCGAAATTCCACTATGAGGATATTCCGGCCGAGCTGAAGGAAAAAGCCGAGGAAGCCCGCCAGAACCTGCTCGACACGGCGCTGAGCGTCGATGAGACGGCGATGGAGGAATATTTTGAGAAAGGCGACGTCGCGGTCGAAACGCTGAAGAAATGCATCAAGAAGGGTGCCATTTCCGGTGAGTTCCGCCCCGTCCTTTGTGGTACAGCCTTTAAAAACAAGGGTGTGCAACCCCTCCTTGACGCGGTGATTGATTACCTCCCGGCACCGGATGAGGTTGAGGGTATCCGTATCGCGCCGCCGGAAGATGAGGAGGTGGACGAAAACTTCCTGCCGATCGTCCCGGTTGATCCGGATGGTAAATTTGCGGGTCTCGCTTTCAAAATCATCTCTGACAAATATGGCACGCTGACTTTCGTGCGTGTTTATCGCGGCGTGCTGAATGCCGGTGATACCGTGATCAACACGATCAAGGGCCATAAAGAGCGCGTGGGACGGATGTTCCAGATGCATGCGGATAAGCGTCAGGAAGTCAAATCCGTCGGCGCCGGTGATATCGCGGCGTTCGTTGGGCTGAAAGATACGGTCACGGGTGACACACTTGCGGATCCGAGTGACCCCGTCGTGCTTGAGCGCATGCAATTCCCCGTCCCGGTCATTGACATCTCCGTTGAACCGAAGACGAAAGACGCGGTTGAGAAAATGACTCTCGCCCTGCAGAAGCTTGCGGCGGAGGATCCTTCCCTCCAGCTTAAAACGGATCAGGAAACGGGTCAGACCATCCTTTCCGGCATGGGCGAGTTGCATCTCGACATTATTGTTGACCGTCTGCGCCGTGAATATGGCGTTGAGGCCAATGTCGGCGCGCCGCAGGTCGCTTATCGTGAGACGATCACCCAGACGCATGTTGAGACCTACACCCACAAGAAACAGTCGGGTGGTTCGGGTCAGTATGCTGAGGTGAAGATCGAATTCACCCCGGTTGAGCGGAATGCGGACATTCAGTTTGAGAATAAAGTCGTGGGTGGCGCTGTTCCGAAGGAATATATTCCGGCGGTTGAGAAGGGCATCCGTGTCCAGTCATCCACGGGTGTCCTGGCGGGTTTCCCGACGGTGGACTTCAAGTTTACCCTGCTTGACGGTAAATATCACGATGTCGACTCATCGGCTCTGGCCTTTGAAATCGCGGCAAAAGCATGTTTCCGTGAGGGGATGAAGAAGGCCGGTCCCGTCATTCTTGAGCCGATCATGGATGTCGAGATCACCACACCGAATGATCACGTTGGTGACGTTGTGGGTGACCTTAACCGTCGCCGTGGCATCATCCAAAGCCAGGAGACAGCGGGCTCAACTGTGATGATCCGGTCTCAAGTGCCGTTGAAGGAGATGTTCGGGTATATCTCGCATCTGCGTTCAGCCACGAAGGGCCGCGCTTCCTTCACCATGCAGTTCCACCATTATGACCCCGTCCCGCGCAATGTCGCGGATGAGATCATGGCCAAATCTGCCTGAGTCTTGTTAAAGCTCGAAAAAAAGACGCCTCCCAATCGGGAGGCGTTTTTTTTATACCGGTGGCGGTCGATTTCTTGTGAAGAGCCCATAGAAGAAGAGCAGGATCATCGCGCCGATGACAGAGGCGATAAAGCCCGCCGGCTGACCTTCAGCATAGAAGTTCAGCTGCTGACCGATCCACTCCGCGAGAAACGCGCCCGCAATACCGAGGATGATGGTGATGATAAAGCCACTCGGCGCCCGTCCGGGCATCAGCAGCTTGGCGACAAGCCCCACCAGAAATCCGACGATCAACGTCCACAAAATGTGCATAAAACGTCTCCAGACATAAAACCATTGCACTGGAAAACGAGTCAGATCGACTTAAGTTGACCTGACAGAAAATTACGTAGCAAATCGTGATATTTCCACACCGTGCAAAGGGTCAATGGGGCAGAAATGGCGCGGTAAATCAGCCAAATGCACCGTTCGCGTGCATGACGGCCGTGCTGATCTCTCTCAGCAGGTCAAACAGCCGCGCCATGGGGCGGAAGATCGTTTCATGTTCCCTCATGAAGCCTTGATCATCGCGAGCGCCCTGTGGCTCATGAAAACTCAGCTCAGACGGTGTACCAAGATATTGCGGGAAGATTTCCCCCAGCTTCTTGAGCGCCAATGGGATCTCTAATTGCAGGATCAATTGTAAGAGCCGCTCGCGGGAAATATTGTTTCGCGGGCTGAAATACGGGATGCGCGTGGCCAGCAGCCAGATTTCCTCAATCACGGCATGGCGTATCGCGTGGAGGATGCGCTCATCCCGCGCCATATGCAGGCCGTGCGACCAGACAGAATTAAGCGAGATGTGGTCTGCCTGGACGTGTCGATACATGGGTGGAAGATGCCGCCAGAACCCGAGCTCCTCCAGCCCCTTCGCCAGACGCATATATTGGCTGCGACGAGACTCATTGTCACTATTCGCCGCGCGGTCCAGCCAGGTGCCTGGGTCAAGCAGGTCAATAACGGCGCGCAGGGCGCCGATATCCGAGTGACTCAGGGCCTGCCGTGCAAAATCCAACGCCAGGTCAAAGCGACGGCTGGTGCGGGAGAGGCGCTCAAAACTATCCGCGTGCCGTGCCGCGGCGGAGCCCAGCCCCTGAAGCACATTCGCCCACCAGCCAAGCTGTTCCAAAATGGCGTTATTCGGGATCGCGCGCAGCTGATTGACGTGTGAAATACGTGTCACGCTGGCGCCATCCGCCTGCCGGGCTGAGGGGCGCGAGCCGGATTTATCAATCAAGGCCGGCCCGAAGGCCCCCAACATGCCAGCATAACCGGGATCCTCAACCAATGTCGCCATATCCAGCGCGATGGTTGAGAAGAAATCGAAGGAAAATTCCGGATTGGCGTAAATCGGGTCGGAAGAGGCTGTCTGTGTTTCCCGCGAAAGATGCTCCGCAATGGTCACGATTGTGGATGTCGCGAGTTCCGGCGTGCCGAACAGCGTGTAACCATCCGCCCCTTGAAATGCGGCTTCCTCTCGCACACGGATGTTGGCTTCCTTGAAGAGATGCGCCGTGTAAGCGGGTGAAAAATATTCCAGCCTTTGCTGAAAACTGAAAGGATGGGAACCGCGCCCGATACTCTCCCCATGCGTGTCAAACAACACAAGCTCAATATCGGTCAGCTCATGGCGGCGCATGAGCTCAAGCGTTTTGAGTCGCAAGCGTTCAACCAGATTGGTTGCCGCCAATTGCCCGATATAGCGCCCCGAATCTGAATAACCAAATTGCAGGCACAAACGGCCATTATTGCGCAGATAGTCTCGCCAATGAGGGGAGCGGAAGCATTCTTCCAGGATTGTGTCGCCGTGCTCCAGCGCGGACTGAGTCTCAAAAAGCGGGGAGATCTGGATCTGATCATCCCGGATGCCGAAATGCCGGGACAGCCACAATGTCGCCAACAATGTAAAGCCGCTCTCCGTCTCCGCAATCAAAAACCGGATCGGCGTCGTCTGGTCGATATGTTTGAGGATCTGCGCCATCGTCATCATCAGCCGCGCCGCGGAAATTTGCTCCATCAGCAGGGAGCCGAAGTCAACCGGGACGGGTGGCGCCTTTTCATTGAGCGCTTCGTTGATCTGGCCGATCACCTTCCGCCGTCGGGAAGGGATTGCAGGGTCATCTTCAATGCTCAGACGGTGGCGAACGACATTGTAAATCTGTGTCGCGTTCAGCCGGGTATGGATATGCGCCGCGCTCAGCCCGTGGGCCGTGAAGCCACTCCAGGCAATGTCGATCTCACGACGGGCGGCCGCGTCACATGTCTCTCTGGCCGTCTGGTAGAGATCTGACAGTGCATCTGCGTCCAGCAGGGCTTCATCACGCCGCCCGATCAGAACCGCCGCGAAGGCGGCAACATCTTTCGCGGCATTTCGGCCGGGCCGGGGGCTTGCACTGCGCTGCGCTGAGACAGCGTCAATCGCCACACGCAACCGGGCGAGGAAAGGGCTGTCCGTCGGCAGAAATTTTGCAAGCTGCGCCTTAAGACGCCGCAATTGCGTTTCCTTGAGCGCGAGACGGATTGCAATCGTGTCCCACCAGTGAATGTCGCTGCGCCCATCCGTATCGAACCCCACCCAACTCGCCAGAACGACAGGACTTGGTAATAAAGCCGCGTCAGGCCATTTTTCCCGGCAGGCATCCAGGAGTGCGCGGTTGAGCGCGTCAATCGCATCCCGCCCCGTAATATGGCGGCGAGGGCGAGGTCCTGCTCATGCCAGAGTGTTGGCGCTTCTAGCCTTCGATGTGACGCCAGTTTCGGGACTTCAAGCGCGGGGTCTGTCGCGAGGTGGGCAAGCTGCTCATAGACAGCGTCGCTCAGGGCAAAAGTCGGGTGCGCCGTAAAAACGGCGGAAAAAGCCGGGCGCGCCAGACGGTCACGCAGGTCTTCAATCCGTTCACATTGCGCGACAAGCTGACGGGCGGCCGAGATAAGGCGATCAGCCAGAGGCACTTCTGCGTCCAGCCCGACATAATGGCGAAGATGGGCCGCGCGATGATGCAGCGCCGTGTCCCTCAACTGCCGAACCGTCTCTTCCAGATCGTCAATGCTGAGTTCCTCGCTGGCAAGTCCGGCGCTGATGCGCTGCGTCATGGCACTGACCTGGCCATGCCTCTTTTCAGCTAGGGTTGGGTCACCCTCCAAAGCCGCCATCAATCTCGCGTTTGATGCCTTTGGTCGCGACGTCCGCGCCGTCATGGCCGTCTCCGCAGGGAAGGGACGTTCAGTTATCGGGGCGTTAGGGCGTTCTGTCGGCAAGATTATCTCAATATGCAAAGGAGGTTTATCGGGTGCATTCTCTACAAGCCTCCGTTCGTGCGCAATGATGTTTCATAAGGCGAGAGGAAGAATTTTAGGTTATCAGGGCGACTTACGGGCGACAGTGACGCAGATGTAACGCATGTCGCGGTGGGGACGGTGCATGCGCGTGACAGGTCAGGAACATACCGTCCGCCACGTAAAAAAATCAGGCGGCCGGGTTTTATCCGATTGGGCCTTCAGACGTTGCAGGGTGATGCCGATAATTATTCAGTCAGATCAGAATGCCGCGAACGCTTATCGAAAAATGCGGCGTGTGGCGACGAGTATGCTTGTGGTCATGGGCGGTGTCGGCGTGGCATCGACCGTCCTGCCCATGATGCATGTCGTCAGGGAGGGATGGCTCGTCGGGCTGATCGGGGCGGGTGCCCGTGCCGGTTTTGTGGGGGGGATTGCCGATTGGTTCGCGGTCACGGCGCTTTTTCGCCATCCGCTCGGACTGCCCATTCCCCATACGGCGATTCTCGTCCGTCAGCAGGCGCGCCTGGCGGAGGCGACCGGACGCTTTGTCGCGTCGCAGTTTTTTGATGAGGCTGAAGTCACCCGCGCGCTCGAATCCGCACAATTACCGGGCCGGTTGGCGGGCTGGCTGGGCCATGATGCTTTTCGCGCGACCTGCTCCGCCGCCATTCGGGGCGCCCTGCCGGGCCTGCTGGACAGGGTGGAGGATGGCACGGCCGCCTCCGCCATCCGACGCGGTTTTGAGATGCTCGTGGCCGGCAAGGCGACAGGGCCGCTCCTGATCCGCATTTTACGCAGTCTCGTGCGGGATGACCTGCATCAGGAGGTGGTTTCCTTCCTCCTCCTGCGACTCAAAAATGCGATTCAGGAGAAGGAGGATCACCTGCGCCGTTTCATCCAACGGCGCGTGACGGAACAAGGCGGCAAAGTCGTGGGCTGGATGATCGGCCCTTCCGTCGCGCAGAAAGTGATCACGTCCCTTTATAATGAGCTGGAAGGAATCGACCCTGCCGACCCTCAGATGCGGGAGAATATTACGGAATGGCTGCGGCGGGAGATTGATCTGCTCGAAAATGACGCGCCGCGTCGCGCCCATCTGGAGGAGAGCCTACTGCGCCTGATTCGTCATGACAGCGTCCTGTCATGGAGCGGGCAGATCTGGCACCGCCTTCGCAGCCGGATCGAGGATGATAGTGAGGCGGATGACGGTGTGACGGCCCAGTTCATCGACTCGATTCTGCTCAGCACCTCTCACCATCTCAAGTCTGACCCGGCAACGGCGCAGAAGGTCGACGCCACGATCCGCGCCATTATTCTGCGTGTTCTGCCCGCGATCCGTGCCCAGCTCGCGCAATATATCGCCAGCGTCATGTCGAAATGGGACAGTCAAAGCCTGACAAACCGTCTTCAGGAGCGGATCGGGAAAGACCTGCAATATATCCGCGTCAATGGAACGCTGGTGGGGTTCATCATCGGCGCCATGCTGGAAGCCGCTTCCCGCTTCTTCCGCATGGCGATGCATTGAAAACGCGATAAAAAAACCAAAAAGCCCTTGACTGAAAACGGGACCGGGTCCATCTCAGGGGCAAAGAGGACTTGCGTGGTCTTGAATGAATTTTACCGAATCTTTGAGGTAAGCGATGTTGCGACTTTCCAAATTAGCTGATTACGCGGCCGTGCTGCTGGTGCAGCTTGGCCAGCTGGACACGCTCGCAACGGCGTCCTCCCTTGCGCAATCCACAGGTGTGCCTGAGCCGACCGTCGCGAAACTACTCAAAGGTCTGGCGGGAGATGGACTTGTCACCTCGTTTCGGGGGGCGCGCGGCGGATATCGTCTCGGTCGACCGCTTGATCAGATCTCAGTCGCATCAGTCATTACGTCGGTAGATGGGCCGATTGAGGTCACAGCCTGCGTCAATGGCCGCTATTGTGATGCGGGGCCGCTCTGCTCTCTCTCCGGTCATTGGGACATGGTGAATGACGCTGTCTTCCGCGCGCTGGAAGCCATCACGCTGGCGGATATGATGCCGTCACGCCCCCAGGCAAAAGCGGCGCCTTTAGCCGCCATTATTGATACAAGTCCCCGTTATCGTCATGGAGCGTCTTCATGAGCGCGTCGACCGAGACTCGCGACACCATCGAATCCCTCGCCCAATCGGGATATAAGTGGGGGTTCGAGACGGATATCGATATGGAAATGGCCCCGAAGGGCCTCGATGAAGATATCATACGTTATATTTCCGCCCGGAAAGATGAGCCGCAATGGATGCTCGATTGGCGTCTTCAGGCTTATAAGGCGTGGACATCCATGGCCCCGCCGCAATGGCAGAAGCCGAAATTCCCGCCGATCGATTTTCAGGACGCCCATTATTTCGCGCAGCCAAAAAAGAAGCCCGGCCCGAAATCCCTGGAAGAAGTCGACCCGGAACTCCTCAAAACCTACGCCAAACTCGGCATCCCCCTGCATGAGCAGGCCATTCTGGCCGGTGTCGAGGGTGCTGATGCGCCTGCTGACGGCCAACGTCCGCCCATCGCGGTGGACGCGGTCTTTGATAGTGTTTCGGTTGTCACGACATTTCGCGAGACGCTGCGTGCGGCGGGTGTGATTTTCTGCCCGATTTCAGAGGCGATCCGGGAGCATAGCGACCTCGTCAAAAAATATCTCGGCAGTGTCGTGCCCGTCAGTGACAATTTTTACGCTGCGTTGAATTCGGCGGTTTTTACGGATGGTTCTTTCGTCTTTGTGCCAAAGGGCGTCAAATGCCCGATGGAGCTTTCAACTTATTTTCGAATCAATGCGCGCAATACCGGACAGTTTGAGCGGACGCTGATCATCTGTGAGGATGGGGCCTCCGTCTCCTACCTTGAGGGCTGCACCGCGCCCATGCGTGATGAAAATCAACTTCATGCTGCGGTCGTGGAGCTTGTCGCCCTGGATGACGCCTCCATCAAATATTCGACCGTGCAGAACTGGTATCCCGGTGATGCGGAAGGTCGAGGCGGCATCTATAATTTCGTCACAAAACGCGGCGCCTGTCGTGGCCGTAACGCCAAAATCTCATGGACGCAGGTTGAGACAGGCTCTGCCATCACCTGGAAATATCCATCCTGCATTCTGGCGGGGGACGGTTCGGTCGGAGAGTTTTACTCCGTGGCCGTCACGAATAATCATCAACAGGCGGATACAGGTACCAAGATGATCCATCTCGCGCCCAATACGCGCTCAACGATCATCGCCAAGACGATCTCTGCAGGGCATTCGGACAGCACCTATCGCGGCCTTGTACGCATGACGCCGCGTGCACGGAACGCGCGTAATTTTTCACAATGTGACAGTCTTCTGATCGGTGATCAGTGCGGTGCCCACACGATTCCCTATATTGAAAACCGCAATTCCTCCGCGCGGGTGGAGCATGAGGCAACGACATCCAAAATCTCCGAGGATCAACTTTTTTACTGCCGGTCCCGCGGCATATCGGAGGAGGATGCGGTGGGTCTGATCGTGAATGGTTTCTGCCGCGATGTCCTGAAGGAATTGCCCATGGAGTTCGCCGTGGAAGCGCAGAAGCTCTTACAGGTCAGTCTCGAAGGCAGTGTCGGATAGGATGAAGCGCATGAATGATTTTCTCAAAATTACCGACCTGCATGCCGAGGTCGCGATGTCGGAACCCCCAAAAAAAATCCTGAATGGCCTGACCCTCTCCGTGCCACAGGGTGAGGTACACGCGATCATGGGGCCGAATGGCTCGGGGAAATCGACGCTCTCTTATATTCTGGCCGGGCGCGAGGATTATGCCGTGACGGGCGGTTCCGTCCTGTTCAAAGGGCAGGATCTGCTTGCCTTGACGCCGGAGGAACGCGCCGCTTCGGGTGTTTTCCTCGCTTTTCAGGCGCCGGTTGAGCTGCCGGGTGTCAATAATGCTAATTTCCTGCGGATCGCCGTCAATGCAGTGCGACGCGCGCGCGGTGAGGCGGAGCTGGACGCGGTCGCCTTCCTGAAAGCCGTGCGCGCTGAGACGAAGCATCTGCACATGTCCGATGAGATGCTGAAGCGTAACGTTAATGAAGGTTTCTCAGGCGGGGAGAAGAAGCGCAATGAAGTGCTTCAGATGCGGATGCTGCGCCCGTCATTCGCCATCCTCGATGAGACGGATAGCGGGCTGGATATCGACGCGTTGCGCATCGTGGCGGAAGGCGTCAACAGCCTGCGCGGCCCTGATTTTTCCGCGCTGATCATCACGCATCATCAGCGCCTGCTCGATTACATTAAGCCAGACCGTGTGCACGTTATGGCCAAGGGGCGTATCCTGCATAGTGGTGATGCGTCCGTGGCGGTCGAACTCGAAGCGAAAGGCTATACGCGTTACCTGGAAGGTGCGGCATGACGGCGACTCAAAGCCTATCGCCCGGCCTCGTCGGCTTTCTTGATCGCGCCCGGTCCGGTGAGGGGGCGCGTCTATTGCGGGAAACCGGCCTGCCGCATCGACGCATGGAGGCCTGGCGTTATACGAACCCCCGCTCCCTGTCGGAGCAGATTTATGCCGCGCCATCGCATCTGGATGCCGCCGCCCTCTCTGCGCTTCTCAGCACGCTCCCTGACCTGCCGGGCCGCCGCGTGACTTTCGTCAACGGCGTTCTGGCGGAAGGTGATGCAGGCGCGCATGCGGGGGACCTCGATCGTGAACCGTTCGAGACTACAATATCGCCTCTGACGGCGCTGAATCGTGCCCTGCGCCAACCGGGCCTCACCCTTGAAGTCGGGGAGGGGGTTGATGAAGGCACCGTCAGTCTCACAACGATGAATCAGCATGAAACGCTGTCCTCGACCCATTTGCATCACCGCATTCATCTGGAACGCGGTGCGCGTCTCGTCCTTCTTGATTTCCAGAAAGGTAACGGCCCCTATCTGGCCAATCCCGTCTATGATCTCGATGTGGGACCGGGCGCGACCCTTGCGCATATCCGCATTATCGAGGATAGCCGTGCGGCTGAGTCCCTTTCCGTGATTGAAGCGCGCGTCGCAGCCGGTGGCGTTTATAACAGCTTTACACTGGTCCTTGGCGGGGCGCTCTCCCGGCAGGAAATTGACGCCCATCTGATTGAAGAGGGTGCGGCCGTGCATATTAACGGGGCCCAATTGATCGGGACGGGCCAGACGGGCGACATCACCTCCGTCATCAATCACACGGCGCCGCATTGCCAGTCGCGCCAGACTGTCGCGAATGTGATTTACGGGCGTGGCAAAGGGGTTTTTCAGGGTAAAGTCGTTGTCGCACCTCATGCGCAGAAGACAGATGGTTTCCAGATGAATCAGGCGCTGCTTCTCTCCCCTGAGGCGGAAATCAACAGCAAGCCGGAGCTTGAGATTTACGCGGATGACGTTAAATGCTCCCACGGGGCAACGGTCGGGGCTATTGATGATGAGCAGCTTTTTTACCTGCGCACGCGCGGCATTGATGAGACGCGCGCACGCGAAATGCTGATTGAGGCTTTTCTGATGGAGGTGATTGCGCTGGCACCTTGTGAGGCCCTGTTGCCATTTTTACATCAACGTGTCGCCGCATCCGCCAATCTGAGACATGTTTCATGAGTGACGTCGTGACCCCACCTTTATTGCGTGAGGATTTCCGCAGCCATTTCCCGATTTTACGGGAAAAAGTGCACGGGCGGCCCTTCACCTACCTCGATAGCGCCGCATCCGCGCAAAAGCCGGAAGTTGTTATCGAAGCGATGGCCGAGGTGATGCGTCACCAATATGCCAATATCCATCGCGGCCTGCATTATATGAGTGAGCATACGACTGAGGCCTATGAAGCCGTCCGCACGAAAGTCGCACGCTTTCTCAACGCGCCGCGGCGGGAAGAAATCACCTTCACGCGCAACAGCACGGAAGCGATCAATCTCGTCGCCTATAGCTTCGGGAGCCTCCTTGAACCCGGCCAGGCCGTGCTGATTACGGAGCTGGAGCACCATTCCAATATCATTCCGTGGCAGCTCCTCCGGGATCGCTGCGGGATCTCCCTGCGTGTCGCGCCGATCACGCCGGAGGGGGAACTTGATCTCGACGCGATGGAAGCGCTTCTTGCAGACGGGAAGGTCGCGCTGGTTGCGGTCACGCACATGTCCAACGTGCTGGGTACGCTCACCCCCATTTCCCGCATCGCCGCGCTCGCGCACCAATATGGCGCGAAACTGCTTGTCGATGGGTCACAATCCGTCGTGCATGAGGCCGTCGACCTCGAAAAGCTCGGTGCGGATTTCTTCGTCTTCACCGGTCACAAGCTTTATGGTCCGACCGGTATTGGCGTGCTTTGGGGGCGCACGGCGTTGCTTGAAGCGATGCCGCCCTTTATGGGCGGCGGCGAAATGATCGAAAGCGTGACCTTTGAAGCCTCCAGCTGGGCGCCCATCCCGCATAAGTTCGAGGCAGGGACACCGCCCATTATTGAGGTGATCGGGCTGGGCGCAGCGATTGATTTCCTTGAAAAATATGATCGCGCGCAGCTTCGGGCGGAAGAACAGTCATTAACCAAAATGCTGCTGTCAGCATTGGGCACCGTCAAAGCGGCGCGCGTCATTGGCGCTCCGGCGCAACGCGGCGGCGTCGTCTCCTTTACGCTCGGCAATATCCACCCGCATGATCTCGCCGTTCTGCTGGATCAACAGGGGATCGCGATACGCGCCGGTCAGCATTGCGCGGAGCCGCTCCTGCGGCGACTCGGTGTGACAGCGACGGCGCGGGCAAGTCTGGCGGCCTATTCCACCCAACAGGATGTTGAAGCCCTGATGGCGGGGATTGAAAAAGCCCAGTTCGTTTTCGGGGAGGGTCATTAATATGAGTGCCACCCCACGTCACGTCCTGACTCAGGCGCTCAATGCGCCTGACGAGGCCGCTTCTTCTCAGTTGAACGAAGATCAGATCATCGGCGCGATTGCCTCGGTTTATGACCCGGAAATACCGGTCAATATCTATGAATTGGGCCTGATTTACGCCGTCGATATGTACGAGGATGGGCGCGTCAATATTGAAATGACGCTGACAGCCCCCAATTGTCCGAGTGCGCAGGAGCTTCCTTTACAGGTCAAGCAGGCGGTCGAGTCCGTGCCGGGTGTGACGGCGGCGAAGGTTGAGATCGTCTGGAACCCACCCTGGGATATGAGCCGCATGAGCGATGAAGCCCGGCTTGCGTTGAATATGTTTTGAGAGTCTGACAAGAGGTCTGTCATGCAGGATAACCACCCCGCCACCCCCCAACGTCCCTCCCTGCCGCCATTGATGGAAATGACGGAAAATGCCGTATCTCGTTTGCGGACGCTTTATGCAGGGGCGCAGAAGGGGAAGACGCTGCGCATCTCTGTCTCCAACCGTGGCTGTTCCGGTAAGTCTTACGAAATGGACTTTGTTGACGCGCCGAACCCAGGTGATGAATCGGTGGTGAAGGATGATGTCCGTCTGTTCGTCGATCGCAAGGCCACGCTTTTCCTCATCGGGACGGTGATGGATTTCGAGGCCGGAATGATGCAGTCCGGTTTCACCTTCTCCAACCCGAATGAAAAAGGGCGTTGCGGCTGCGGCGAAAGCTTTTTCACTTAAGCGAGTCGTTTCGCCAGCCTTTTACGGTCCAAAGTCAACGCCACGACCGCTTCAACCTCCGCAGACCAGAGAAACTGGTCGATAACGGACCAGCTCAGTAACCCATAGCCCTGCCGCACGAACGGTGCGAGATCATTCACCAGGGCTTGCGGATTGCAGCTGACATAAATGACGTCTTTCACGCCCGAAGCGGCAACGCGCGCCGCCTGCGTGCCAGCACCTATGCGCGGCGGGTCCACGACGACGAGGCGAGACTTCTCGAGTTCTTTCTGTTGCAGAGGCTGGCGGGCCAGATCCCTGACGGAGCATGAGAGACGCCTTCCCGTCCGGGCAGCATCCAGTGCCGCGACGGACGACGCCGCCCCCTCATACGCCTCGACAAAACCATGTGCGCTGAGGGGCAGGGTCAGTGTACCCATGCCGCTATAAAGCTCAGTGATACGGTCGCGTTTATTAAGTTTCGGAAGCGCGTCACAGACGGCGGCGATGATGGCAGCCTCACCGGAGGCGGTCGGCTGCATGAAAGATCCGGGCGGCGGGGACAAGGTCGTGCCTGAAAAATGATGCGTGACGGGGCGCAGTTGCGCGATGACCTCCGGCGCACTGCTAAAGGATTTCCCCTGTCGCCAACAGATGCGCGGAATGCGGTGCGCGGCTGCGAACGCTGCGATTTTGCCGCGATCCGAGAGGGAGGGCGCGGCATTCGCGCCAATGACGATATCTGCACCGGAGTCGAAGAGATTAATATGGAGATCCGCCTCACGCGAGATTGCGCCGAGGCGACGCATCAATTCACGCAGGGGTGCTACCAACGCGAAAATCCGGGGGTCGAGAAGTTGGCAGGATGTCATATCGATCGGCGCGCTTTTGCGCTGATGGAGGCCGATCACCACACCTTCCTCACTTTTGACCACGGCGAGATCAACACGGCGGCGGGATCGGGGTGCAGACTGGTGCATCAGGGTCGGTACGGGCACGTCAAAACCCGCACGTTCCAAAGCCGCTTGCACGCGGGCGCGCTTCCAGTTCAGCTGATCCGGGAAAGGAAGACGCTGCGTCGCGCATCCACCACATTGCGTGAAAATGGTGCAGGGCGGGGTCATAGCGTGCGGTGCGGGGGAGACCAGATGATGTCCCAGGCAATGGCCTGCTTCATCCGTCTGAAGGTCGAGAACATCTCCGGGGACAAGATGAGGAAAGTAATAGGAGCGCGCACCAATTTGGGCAACGCCGTCCCCCTCTCGCCCTAATGAGGTGATCGCGACGCGATGCGTCACCGACATTATTCGGGGGAACCGACCGCGCCTGTATCCGAAATACGGTTCCGTCGCGGCGCATTCATGAAGTTTGGCACCGCGCTTCCAAAACCTGGCCCGTCATGATCCGTCACCGCCTGGATGTTTTCACGGTCCTGACGGGACGTCGGGCGTTTACCCTCGCGATGGCGCTCCCGCTGAGCCTGATGCGGAACCTCATCGCGTTTCGTCTCGGCGGGCCTCCGCTCTTTCTGACGATGATTTCGCTGACGGTTGGCGCGGGGATCCGCCTCATCGCGCCAATCCACCATTTCGATCCCGTCAATTTCGGGGCGTGGCAATTTTTTATGGGTCAGCTCTTCTATCGCGTCCAGAAGCGGCTTCTGCGTCGGGGTTGCGAGACTGAAAGCATGACCGGTTTTACCCGCGCGACCTGTGCGCCCGATGCGATGCACGTAATCTTCAGCATTGAATGGCAGGTCGAAATTAAAAACATGGGATAAACCGCCAATATCAATGCCGCGCGCGGCGACATCGGAACAGACAAGGATTTTAATATCGCCGTTTTTGAATTGCTCCAACGTTTTGAAGCGCGTCGCCTGATGCAGGTCGCCATGCAGGTGACCGACGGAGAAATGGTGTTTATGCAGCGATTTCTGCAGGATATCGACATCACGTTTGCGATTGCAGAAGACGATCGCATTCTGCACGTTTTCCCGCTGGAGGAGCGTGCGCAGAGTGCGGCGCTTCTCGCGTTCTTCCACGATAATCAGCGCTTCCTCAATGGTCGTCGCCACAGATGCCGCGCGAGACACCGTAATTTCCTCCGGGTTACGGAGGAACTGGTCCGCGAGATTTCGAATTTCGGGCGCCATGGTGGCGGAGAAGAAGAGCGTCTGACGATGGGCCGGTAAGAGCGACGTGATGCGCTGGACATCGGGGATAAAGCCCATATCCAACATGCGATCCGCCTCATCGATCACGAGAATGCCCGCCTGATTGAGCAGCAACCCGCCGCGATCGTAAAGATCCAGAAGACGGCCGGGCGTTGCGATCAGGATGTCGACACCCTGATTAAGGGCCGCGCGCTGATCCATCATGCTCTCGCCGCCGATCAAAAGCGCGTGATTGAGGTTCAGATGCTTGCCATACAGATTGAGATTTTCCGAAACCTGAAGGGCAAGTTCCCGTGTCGGTTCCAGAATAAGGGAACGCGGCATCCGCGCCCGCGCGCGGGAGCCTGTGAGGATTTCCAGCATCGGCAGAGTGAAGGAGGCGGTCTTCCCCGTACCCGTCTGCGCCACGCCGAGCACATCTCGATGACGGATGACAAACGGGATGGCGCGCGCCTGGATCGGCGTTGGGCGTTCGTACCCGATTTCCTCGATTGCCTTCAAAAGGGGGGCGGATAAGCCGAGCGCATCGAAGGGGGGGAGGTCCTCTTCCTCCGATTTCGGCGCTTCGGCTGGCGCATCGATAGATGAGGCTGACTGACCTTCCGGGGATGTCGTTTCATCCGGGAGGAGCGCCTTTTTACCCCGCGTGCGACGTGTTGAAGGCGCTTTGCGGCTTTTTGCAGCCGGCTCCGGCGTGGTGGCTGGTGACGTGGCAGGGGCTTCCGCGGCCGTTTCAGAATCCTCGGGCGCGACAAGGGCTGCGGCCTCCTGCTTTCGACGGGTGCGACGTTTCGGTTTATCGGTTGAGGCGGATGCCAAAGCGTCCGCCTCCGTGGAAGTGGCGCGGGATTTGACGGGCGCGCGGCGCTTCTTCGGTGTCACAACGTCTTTTTCAGCCGTCGCTTCCGTGACGATGTCCAAGGATACCGGCTTTGACGCGGCTTTTGCACGGGTGGCTCGCTTGCGTGCGGGTTTGGCCGGTGCACTGTCCTCTGGTGGGGCAGCGTCACTTTCGGGCGTCATTTGGCTCTCACCCTTGACAGATCGAGACCGTGATGGGGTCGCTTTGCGCGGAGCGCGCGCGGATGATTTGGTCTTGGTAGTTACAGAGCTGTTTGACAAAAAAACTGCCTTCTGATGACACGGTTCAATACCGGGGTGAGGCGCAACGCTGAGTTGCGGAAGCGCGCAACGACCGGGACTTATTCGCGTCCCTATATCGGATAATTGACTTAAGGTTCAATGATAACATGTCCAGAGCGGCGGTAAGAAATAATTTTTGTTCAAATCCCGCTATTTATGACACCTGCGACAATGGCAACAACGCCCAGCGCACTCATCAGGATGAGTCGGTAGTAAATCGCCCGCAATGTTTCCGGCTTTGAGCGGATCGCGCGCCGCGCGGTTCGGAAAGGTCCGAAATAACATGAAATGAACAGAATAGCCATCAGCAACGCCGCGCCCTGCATCGCATTGATCGGCCAGGGCAGGGCGGAGAAACGGCCGATGCGCGTGACGAGAAGCCAGCCCGTCACCAATGTTATAAGCATGACAGGCCATGAAATCCGGAAATAGCGCGTCAGCGCGGCGAGGATGACGTTGTGGCGTTGCACGGCGTCCAGCGCGCGGACACTGGCCCGCGTGACGGTAACGATAAACCCGCCACCGCCGACCCACGTGATGATGCCGATAATGTGAAGGGTTAAAACAACATCCCACAAAACTGCGTTGATCATCTCATCTCCAAGTCAGGTTTTCGGCTTGCACGGTTATCACGATTTGGCGAAGCTGCAAGGGGGCAAAGCAGGCGCGCCACGCCATGAATCTTGCCCATAACGCGTACGCCGCCGCAGTGCCTTGATTTTCAGTCTCGGATTTGGGGTGAGCTGGCGGTGCGACTTTCAGGATGAGGGTATCGATCGTGTCACTGCCGCATCAGTTCTTTCATCATGCCGTGCTGACCCCGGCGGAGTTTGCCGCGCTGGATGCGACGGCGGCCCGGATCATCGGCATGGAAACGCTGATCGCACGCGCCGGTTGGTGCGTGGCGCGGGAAGTCAGGTCACGCTACGCGCCGTCCCGGGTCCTCATCCTTTGCGGGCCGGGCAATAATGGGCGCGATGGCCAGGAAACAGCGAAGAACCTGGTGCGGGCGGGATGGGACGTTAAAATGGCATTTTACCCTGACACATCGCAGTCATCGCCGGAATGGCTTGCGCGGGCGGGGATTGTCGCAGTGCCCTTTATCGCCGAGGAGGCAGCGCGCGCGGATCTTGTCATTGATGCTGTTTTCGGCGCGGGGCTGAATCGTCCGCCGGATGCCGCCCTGATATCGGTGCTGCGCGCAGCGCGACGGCGTGTCGCCATAGATGTGCCGTCAGGTGTGGACGGTGCGACGGGTGATATGCCTGATGACGCACCTGAATATGATTTGACCGTGACCTTTGTGCGGCTGAAACCGGCGCATCTTCTCGCCCCTGCACGATTTATGATGGGCGACATTGTCTGCTGCGATATCGGCATGGACGACGCACTTGTTGCATCCCATGCCGGACAGGTTTTTCAGAATACCCCTGAGCTCTGGAAGATACCGGCCATGTCAATGACAGGTCATAAATATGACCGTGGCATTGTCAGCATTATCGGTGGCGCCGTTATGCCCGGCGCCACGCGGCTGGCGGTGGACGGGGCGCGTCGCAGTGGGGCGGGCCTTGTCCGCATCGCGGCCGGTCTTTCAGCGCCCCTCTATCATATTGTTGCGCCGGCCGATGTCATCGTCGATGCTGACCCTCTTGAAACGTTACTGGATGACGCGCGTCGGAAGTGCTGGATCTGCGGTCCCGGCCTGACGAAGGATGAGGTCGGCGCGAGTTTCAATCTTCTGGTGGGTGCGGGGCGTCAGATTGTTGCAGATGCAGGCGCGCTCGCCTGGGCCGGGTCCGCGCCGGAGATGTTAAGGGGTGCGACCGTTATCACACCGCATATGGGTGAATTTGCCCGGCTTTTCGGCGGAAAGCCCCGTGATCTGATCAAGGCGGCAGGTCAAGCGGCCGTGAAAACCGGCGCGGTCGTCATTCTGAAAGGCGCGTCAACGCTTATCGCCGCGCCGGATGGGCGCGTTGCCATCAACGTCCATGCTTCCCCGAAATTGGCGACGGCAGGCGCGGGCGACACGTTGAGCGGCGTCATCGCGACCCTTCTTGCCAGCGGCATGGCGCCGTGTGAGGCGGCCTGCGCCGCTGTCTGGATACATGGGGAGGCCGGACGTCGCGCCGGTCCATGGCCTCCGGCAGAGGAATTCGCCCAACATCTTGGCGCCGCGCGGGAAAGCGTAGAACGCCGCTTGTGAAAAACCCCTAATTGCTGTAAGCCGCGCGGCAAAGCCTTAGAGCGATCTCAAGGCCTGACTTTATGCGGGCGTGGTGGAATTGGTAGACACGCCAGACTTAGGATCTGGTGGCGTAAGTCGTGGGGGTTCAAGTCCCTCCGCCCGTACCAACTTAATTTGTGCTGTCGACGCAAAGAGGTCCATGCCTGGCACGATCGTCGATAGCAGCTTCGTCGAGAGGATCGCCTGGAAGATGCAGGTTACGCAAACGCAATCCGAAGGTCTCAAGCGTGAATTCAAAGTCACGGTGCCCGCATCCGACCTGCAGGAACGCCGCGCCGCCCGGTTGCAGGAGCTTGCGCGCACGGTCAATATCCCCGGCTTTCGCCCCGGCAAAGTGCCGGCATCGGTCGTCAAACAGCGTTTCGGTCAGTCGGTTGAGGGGGAAGTCCTCGATAAGACGATCAATGAATGCGTGTCGGAGCTGATGAAGACTCATGATCTGCGCCCTGCATCCCAGCCCAAAGTGGATGTCGGCCAGCTTGACGATGCAAGTGACCTCGAATTCACGCTGAACCTTGAAGTTCTGCCCGCGATCACCATTCCGGAAACGTCGGATATCACTTTGACGCGCATGACAGCGAAACCGGCGCAGGACGGCATTGACAAGGCGTTGGAAGAGCTTGCCAAGCGGAATCGCAGCTTTGAGAATATTGAGGAAGCCCGCCCCGCCAAGGAAGGTGACGTGCTGAACGTCAATTTCGTCGGGAAGATTGATGGCACCCCCTTCGATGGCGGCACGGCCAATGACGTCAATGTCGAAATCGGTGGCGCTGGCTTTATCCCCGGCTTCGCTGAGCAGATTGAAGGCATGTCCGCCGGTGAGGAAAAAACCATCAATGTGACCTTCCCGGCTGATTATCAAGCGAAAGAGCTTGCCGGGAAGGAGGCACAGTTTGAGATTAAAGCCAACAGCCTCAAAAAGCCTGTCGACCCCGCGATTGATGATGAGCTCGCCAAGAAAATGGGTTTTGAGTCGTTGGAGAAGTTGCGGGAGCTGATTTCCAGCCAGGCTGAAAATGAATATTCCCAACTGACGCGACTGCGCATCAAACGGGAATTGCTCGATAAACTCGCCGAGAGAACAGATTTCGAGGCGCCGGAATCGATGATCGAAGCTGAATTCGGGCAGATCTGGCAGCGTATCGAGCAGGACCGGCAAAATGGTTCACTCGATGAGGAGGATGCCAGCAAGTCGGAGGATGATCTCAGATCAGATTACCGCAAAATCGCCGAGCGCCGCGTGAAACTCGGACTTCTTCTGGCGGAGATCGGTCGTGAGAAGGAGATTTCCGTCTCACGTGAAGAGTTGATGGGTGCCGTCCAGCAGGAGGCTATGCGCTACCCTGGGCAGGAACAGGCTGTTTTCGAATTTTTCGGGAAAAACCCGCAGGCCGTTGAAGGTTTGCGCGGGCCGATTCTGGAGAATAAGGTCGTCGATTATCTCATTGAGCTGGCACAGGTGACCGATAAGGAAGTGACGCCGGAAGAGCTGGCTGACATGCCGGGCGCCAGCCTTTAATAAGATCATCACGAAAAATTTTGTAAACGGGGTCGGGCTACCAGAACGGGTCCGGCCCTGTTTCATTTTTCTGAGTCAGTGACATTTCACAACAATCCGTTATCATGCGGTTTCAGTTGTTTTTAGCGAGGGGTGACTATGTCCATCGAGGATCGCAATCCGTTCGAGATATTCAATAATGCGCTGGTCCCGATGGTCGTGGAGCAGACCTCTCGCGGTGAGCGCGCATTCGATATCTACTCCCGCCTTTTACAGGAGCGCATTATTTTCCTGACCGGGCCGGTTTATGATCAGGTGGCCTCCCTCATCTCCGCACAATTGCTTTATCTGGAAAGCGTTAATCCTTCCAAGGAGATCTCGTTTTACATCAATAGCCCGGGTGGCGTCGTGTCCGCGGGGCTGGCGATATATGACACGATGCGTTACATCCGGTGCCCCGTCAGCACAGTCTGCATTGGTCAGGCGGCTTCCATGGGCTCCCTTTTGCTGGCAGCGGGCGAGAAGGGGCGACGCTTCGGCCTGCCTAATGCGCGCGTCATGGTGCATCAACCTTCCGGCGGGGCGCAGGGTGTAGCCGCGGATATCGAGATCCAGGCGAAAGAAATCCTCGTCATCCGTAGCCGATTGAACGAAATTTATCGAACACATACCGGTCAGACACTCAAGGAAATTGAGGGCGCGCTTGATCGCGATAAATACCTGTCTGCGGAGCAGGCCATGGAATTCGGGATCATCGATGAGGTCGTCGCGCATCGGACGAAAGAGCCGGTAAAATAATTCTCTATTGATTGCATGACGGGTAAACCGCCATAATGTTATTTCCTTATCGGCGCTTCGCGCGGTTTCTGGAGGTTGAAGCTGCATGACGCACAATTGCGTGGTGCGTCAACGCGGCAATTTAGTTTGTGTTTCTTCAGAAATGTCGATGTGCAAAAGACGTCTGGGGAAAAAGGAGTGCCTATGAACATCAAGTCCGGCGATTCGAAAAATACATTGTATTGTTCGTTCTGCGGCAAATCTCAGCATGAGGTGCGTAAGCTGATTGCCGGGCCAACCGTGTTCATCTGTGACGAATGCGTCGAACTCTGCATGGATATCATCCGGGAGGAACATAAATCCCACCTCGTGAAATCGCGGGATGGGGTGCCCACCCCCCGAGAGATCTGCAAGGTGCTGGATGACTACGTGATCGGGCAGGTCCACGCCAAAAAGGCGCTCTCCGTCGCGGTGCATAATCATTATAAGCGCCTGGCGCACGCGCAGAAGAATAATGATGTCGAAATCTCGAAATCGAACATCATGTTGATCGGGCCGACAGGCTCGGGCAAGACGCTTCTGGCGCAGACTCTCGCGCGCATCCTCGACGTGCCATTCACCATGGCGGATGCCACGACACTGACCGAAGCCGGTTATGTTGGCGAGGATGTTGAAAATATCATCCTCAAGCTTCTTCAGGCGTCTGACTATAATGTTGAGCGCGCCCAACGCGGTATCGTCTATATCGATGAGATCGACAAAATTTCCCGCAAATCGGATAATCCGTCGATTACGCGGGATGTCAGTGGCGAGGGCGTTCAGCAAGCGTTGCTGAAATTGATGGAAGGTACGGTCGCGTCCGTGCCGCCACAAGGTGGGCGCAAACATCCGCAGCAGGAATTCCTTCAGGTCGACACCACCAACATGCTGTTTATCTGCGGCGGCGCCTTTGCAGGTCTGGATAAAATCATCGCTGCACGTGGGAAGGGCTCCGCCATGGGGTTCGGCGCGGAAGTGCGCGGCGATGATGAGCGTCGTCTGGGCGCCGTCCTGCAAAGTGTTGAACCGGAAGATCTGCTTAAATTCGGCCTCATACCCGAATTTATCGGGCGTATCCCTGTTATCGCCACGTTGGAAGACCTTGACCGCGACGCACTCGTCTCCATCCTGTCAACACCGAAAAATGCTTTGGTCAAGCAATATCAGCGCCTCTTCCAGATGGAGGGTGTCTCACTGACCTTCACCGAGGATGCGCTGGGCCAAATTGCGCGGCGGGCGATGGACCGTAAAACGGGCGCGCGTGGCCTGCGTTCGATCGTAGAGAATATTCTTCTCGACACGATGTTTGAGCTTCCCGGCCTTGAGAGTGTCGAGGAAGTGGTTGTGAATAAGGACGTCGCTGACGGCAAGGCCAAGCCTGTTTATGTTTACGGCAAAGGTGGGTCCGCCGAGGCGAAGGAGCAATCAGCCTGAGGCGATGCCGCGCGTCGGCACTGCCTTGAAAAAGGCGCGGATTGTGCACATTTATGGTGCGATAAGTGACCTGCCCGAAAGCAGGGGGGAAACGGCCCGGAATCTGTGCCGATATCACGGGCAGACAAGGTGCGATCGTCCATCAGGAGATCAATTTTGTGACGGAAAATATGAAAGATAGTGGTGAGAAAGCCGTGCCGGACGCGCGTAAAGCCGTCGAGAGTCCGGCAGCCGATTATGTCGCGGTTCTACCGCTTCGCGACATTGTGGTTTTCCCGCATATGATTGTGCCGCTCTTCGTCGGGCGTGAGAAGTCAGTGCGTGCGCTGGAGGCAGTGACCAGCCAGAACAAGCAGATCCTTCTCGTTGCCCAGAAAGACGCCTCGCAGGACGATCCTTCATCCGACGATATTTATGGTTTCGGTACGGTTTCAACGATTCTGCAATTGCTGAAACTCCCTGACGGCACCGTCAAAGTCCTCGTAGAAGGTGTGCGCCGCGCGCGCATCAAATCGTTACAGGATAGGGACGGACATTTCGAGGCGGTCATCGACGAGGTTGATGACGACCTCAGTGAGGATGAGGAGCTTGATGCGCTTGGCCGGACGGCCATTTCTCAGTTCGAGCAATATGTTAAACTCAATAAGAAGATCGCGCCGGAGGTGATGATCTCAATCGGGCAGATTGAGCAGCCTTCCAAACTGGCGGACACGATTGCCAGTCATTTGACGCTCAAAATCCCCGATAAGCAGAAATTACTTGAAACAATATCGGTCTCCCAGCGGCTGGAGCAGGTCTTCACGCATATGGAGCAGGAGATCGGCGTCCTGCAGGTCGAAAAACGCATTCGTAACCGCGTTAAACGACAGATGGAGAAGACGCAGCGGGAATATTACCTCAACGAGCAGTTGAAGGCGATCCAGAAAGAACTCGGAGAAGGTGAAGAGGGTCGTGACGAGACAGCGGAGATTGAGGAGAAAATCAAATCCACCCGTCTGTCGAAAGAAGCGCGTGAGAAAGCGACAGGGGAATTGCGCAAGCTGAGGGGCATGAGCCCGATGTCCGCCGAGTCGACCGTCGTGCGGAATTATCTCGAATGGCTCCTCTCCCTTCCCTGGAAGAAGCGGAGCAAGATCTCCAAAGATCTCGGCGCTGCCCAACAGATACTCGATACGGACCATTACGGACTTGAGAAGGTCAAGGAGCGGATCCTCGAATATCTGGCGGTCCAGTCGCGCGCGCAGAAGCTTAAGGGGCCGATTTTATGTTTCGTGGGCCCGCCCGGTGTCGGTAAAACGTCGCTGGCGCGTTCCATCGCGAAATCGATCGGAAGAAATTACGTCCGCATGTCGCTCGGTGGGGTGCATGATGAGTCGGAAATCCGCGGACATCGCCGCACCTATATCGGCTCCATGCCCGGGAAAATCGTCCAGGGTATGAAAAAAGCCAAGACATCGAACCCGCTCTTCCTGCTCGATGAGATTGATAAACTAGGCTCGGACTGGCGCGGCGACCCTTCTTCGGCGTTGTTGGAAGTTCTCGACCCTGAACAGAACGGCACTTTTAACGATCATTACCTTGAAGTCGATTACGACCTCTCAGATGTCATGTTCGTGACGACGGCGAATAGCCTGAATATGCCCCAGCCTTTGCTGGACCGGATGGAGATTATCCGTATCTCCGGCTACACGGAAGATGAGAAAGTCGAGATCGCCCGGCGTCACCTTGTTGAGAAACAGGCCAAGGCCAATAATCTCAAATCTTCGGAATGGTCACTAAGTGATGACGCGTTGCGCGAGATCATCCAGAGCTACACACGTGAGTCCGGCGTCCGTAATCTTGAGCGAGAAATTGCCAAGATCGCGCGCAAGGTCGTCAAAGCCATCGTGACCTCCCCGGACACAAAAAAAATTGATGTCACAGTCGAGAATCTCGCCGGGTTCCTCGGCGTGAAGAGATTCCATCATGGTGAAACCGAGCAGGAGGACCTTGTCGGCATGGTTTCCGGCCTGGCCTGGACGGAAGTTGGCGGCGAGATTTTGACGATTGAAAGCGTGTTGCTGGACGGTAAGGGGCAGGTGAAGGCGACTGGGAAATTGGGGGAAGTCATGCAGGAGAGCGTTTCGGCGGCTTTCTCCTACGTGCGGTCTCGCAGTCCTGAACTGGGCATTTCACGCAAAGTCTATGAGTCGCGTGACATTCATGTGCATGTGCCGGAGGGCGCCACGCCGAAAGACGGACCTTCTGCCGGTGTGGCCATGGCCATCTCCATCATCAGCACCCTGACCGGTATCCCGATCCGTCACGATGTCGCCATGACGGGTGAAATCACGCTGCGCGGCCGCGTGCTGGAAATTGGCGGCCTTAAGGAAAAGCTTCTGGCGGCTGTCCGGGCCGGGATCAGAAAAGTGTTCATCCCGAAGGATAATGAGAAAGACCTGGTTGATATCCCGGAAAATGTGAAATCGGCCCTGTGCATTGTCCCTGTCTCACATGTCAGTGAGGTGGTTAACGCGGCCCTGACGCAGCCGGTAACGCCGATCATCTGGTCAAACGAGCCGGATGAGAAATTAACAGGGCGTGAAAATCGGGGTGAAGGGGCCGGACTGCCGCATTAACGCCCGGCGCCCCGATGTCCGCCATATGTGACATCGGGGAAGCCCTGTGTTGTTTGGGTTTCGCTGGCGTCGTCAAGCGTCAAAATTATCTGTTTTTATAATCTTTCTGGTTTCGGAAGGTGTTGACGTTAAAAAAAACCTCTCCATACTGCACCCGACCGAGGCCGAAAGATTGCGGCTTGGGTCATGTGGTAAAAGGCCCAATTTGGAAAGGCATAAAATGAAAAAACCCCTCAACAAGCAGGAGCTTATTGCGGCTGTCGCGAGTCATGCTGATTTGCCGAAAGCAAAGACGGGTGAAGTTATTGATGCCGTTTTCGAAGTGATCCAGAAAGCCCTGGTCGACAACCAGGAAGTGCGCCTCGTCGGGTTTGGTTCATTCGCGACGGCGACACGTAAGGCGACAAAAGGTCGCAACCCCCGCACCGGTGAGGAAATTCAGATTCCCGCTTCGACGTCCGTCCGTTTCAAAGCGGGCAAAGGCTTGAAAGACGCCGTCGCCTGAGCCAATTTCTGGCACATGTCATCTGCCATGTGCCAACATCATGGGCGATTAGCTCAGCGGTAGAGCGTCTCGTTTACACCGAGAGGGTCGGCGGTTCAATCCCGTCATCGCCCACCATGATATGCTGACAGGGCGCGAATTGTCTAAAATCAAATGGCGCTTGCGTATTTATGAGACTCTTCCATCGACTTCGGCTTTCTGCAAGGAGCAGGCCGAGGCCGGTGCTGCAGAGGGGCTGGCCATCTTGGCCCGTCGGCAGACAGCAGGGCGCGGCACAAAAGGCCGCATCTGGGTCGCACCGTCCGGCAACCTGTCATTCTCACTCCTTTTACGCCCCGTTGACATCGTCTCCTGCCTTAAAACCCTGCCATTTCTGGCGTCGATCGCCGTCTACGAGGCGATACAGGCCCTCCGCCCGACAACTGAGCTTACCCTCAAATGGCCGAATGACATCTTGCTGCGGGGTGACAAGGTCAGCGGAATTCTCATTGAGTCCAATCCTGGTCCCGCGGGGTGGATTGTGATCGGTATCGGCGTCAATATCCGATATGCGCCTGAAATCCCGGGCCGCCATCTTGCCTGCCTCGCCCAGCTCGGTCTTTCACCCGCGCCGGAAGCTCTCGCCAAGATGATTATGGACCATCTCAGTGCCGGGCTTGCCGCTTTCGCCTCTTCAGGCGTTGATTTCGTGCGGGATGCCTGGCTCTCCCGCGCGCACAAAATCGGGACGCGCCTTGCAGTCACGACGGGAGATGACTATACAGAAGGTTTGTTTCACGGTTTGGGTCCGGAGGGTCAACTTCTGCTTTTGACAGAGGGCAATAAGGTAAAATCGTTCCTGTCGGGTGAAACGTCCATGATGCTACAGGTTCGCGATGCTTCTTGCCATTGATGCCGGCAATACAAATATTGTTTTCGCCCTCCATGACGGGGAGAAATGGCGCGGTAACTGGCGCATCTCGACCAATAATCACCGCACTTCCGATGAATATGGCGCGTGGCTGACCACTTTGCTTGAAAAGCAGAGTATTTCATCAAAGCAGATCTCCAGGGCGATCATCGGCACCGTCGTCCCGGCCGTACTCTATCATTTAAGGCTGCTCTGCCGCGCCTGGCTCGATATTGAGCCTCTCATCGCCAATTCGCGTTCCGATTGGGGCCTCGGCTGCAAAGTTGATACGCCGGATGAAGTGGGTGTTGACCGCCGCCTCAACGGCCTCGCTGCGCATCATAAATTTGGCGGCCCCCTCGTCGTCGTGGATTTTGGCACGGCGACGACCTTTGATGTTGTGGATGAGGAAGGGGCTTTCTGCGGCGGCGCGATTGCACCGGGGGTCAATCTTTCACTTGAGGCGCTGCACCAGGCTGCGGCGCGCCTCCCCCGCATCAGTGTCGGCAGGCCGACTTCGGCGATTGGGCGCAACACCATCGTCAGTATGCGCTCAGGCCTGTTCTGGGGTTATGTCGGGCTGGTGGAAGGCGTTGTTTCTCAAATAAAGGCGGAAATGAATACCCCCCTCGCCGTGATAGCGACAGGTGGACTGGCGCCTCTTTTCTCAGAGGGGACGTCGCTTTTTCAGCATGTTGTCCCGACTCTGACACTTGATGGACTGCGCCTCCTCGCGGACAGAAACCCTTCTCAGAATTCCATCGATCGCGATGATTGACACCGAAATTAAGCTTTAATCACAACATTTTCTGGAGAATATATGACAGAAACCATCGGCAATTTCGCCTTTCTGCCTCTCGGCGGAACGGGCGAAATCGGCATGAACTTGAATCTTTACATGTTAGACGGGCATTATCTGGCTGTTGATTGCGGGATCGGTTTTTCCGGCAATGACACGCCTGAAGCTGAAATCCTCATGCCCGACCCAACCTTCCTGGCTGAACGTCACGACCAACTTTGCGGCCTTATCGTCACCCACGCACATGAAGACCATCTGGGCGCGATTGAGCATCTCTGGCCCCAATTTAAATGCCCGATTTACGCGACACCTTTCGCCGCCGCCGTCCTGCGGCGCAAGCTTGGTGAAGCGCGTATGCTCGACAAAGTGCAGGTCAATGTCATCGCGCCGGGTGCGCGTTTTGAGGTCGGCCCGTTTGATCTGCAATTCATTTCAGTGACGCATTCCGTCCCTGAGGCGCAGTCCCTCGCCATACGCACACCCTATGGCAATTACATCCACACAGGTGACTTCAAAATCGATGAGGCCCCCCTCCTTGGGCCGATGACGGATTTCGACAGCTTCCGGCAATTAGGTGAGGATGGCGTGCGCGCCGTGATTGGCGATAGCACAAATGTTTTCCGTGAAGGCCCCTCCGGCACGGAACAATCGGTGCGGGAAGGGCTGACCTCCCTCATCGCGGACCTAACCGGTCGCGTCGCGGTCACATGTTTTGCCAGCAATGTCGCACGCGTGGAATCCATCGCGATGGCGGCCCGGGCCGCGGGGCGAAAAGTCGTGACGGTGGGGCGCTCCCTGCGCAACCTTGAGGTCGCCGCGCGGGAATGTGGTTATCTGACGGATATTCCACCTTTTCTGACGGAGCAGGATGCGGCCCATATCCCGGATCGTGAATTGCTTCTGATCGTCACGGGAAGTCAGGGTGAACCCCGTTCAGCCTTGACGCGGATCGCGGCAGACACGCACCCGAACATCTCCCTCGGGGAGGGTGACACCATTATTTACAGCTCGCGCATGATCCCCGGTAATGAGCACGCTGTTATCGCCGTGCAGGATAATCTTTCCCGCCGCGGTGTGCGTGTTCTGACGGATCGTGACCATCCTGTACATGTTTCAGGACATGCCACCAGTGGGGACCTGCGCAGACTTTATGAAGTTCTGAAACCTGAATATGTCGTCCCCACCCACGGTGAATGGCGCCATCTGACAGCCCATGCGGACCTCGCGCGCAAGGTGGGTGCGAAGACGATGTTGCTCGAGGACGGGGACATACTTCAACTGGCGCCCGGCAAGCCGGAAATCATCGATACGGCGCCGACCGGGCGTTATGTACTGGATGGCAGCCGCATATTGCCCCTTTCCAGCGATGTCCTTACAGCACGGCGACGTATGCTTTATAATGGCATGGTGATGGGCAGCTTCGCTGTCGATGATGAAGGTTTCATGATCGGCCTGCCGAAAATCAGCGCGCCCGGCCTGCTTGAAAGCACGGACCCGGAAACTGATCGGATTATTGAGGATTTCGCCAATGCCATTGACGATATCCCCGATAATATACGCGCGGAAGATGATGCGTTCCGAGACGCTGCCAAGACGGCGCTGCGACGCGCTTTGGGACGCAAGTTGCAAAAGCGTCCCCTCGTGGATGTCCATCTCTTACGCGTTTAATAAAATCTGATAAAACGAGGGTGGGGGCGTCTTTCCTCACCCATCAGCATCCCGGAACTCTCCATGCGCCTTACAAAAAGCTTTCTGCCGACCCTCAAAGAGGTTCCCGCCGACGCCCAGATCGCGTCACATCGCCTCATGCTGCGTGCGGGGCTGATCCGGCAGACAGCATCCGGCATTTACGCCTGGCTGCCCGCGGGTCTGCGCGTTTTGCGGAATATCGAGCGCATCGTGCGGGAAGAGCAGAACGCGATCGGCGCGCAGGAAGTGCTGATGCCGACCCTCCAATCCGCCGATCTCTGGCGGCAATCAGGCCGATATGATGCGTATGGGCCGGAAATGCTGCGAATCCAGGACCGCCACGGGCGCGACATGCTTTACGGTCCGACAAATGAGGAAATGATCACCGAAATCTTCGGGCAGTCGGTCAAATCCTACCGTGAGTTGCCGCAATCACTTTACCATATTCAGTGGAAATTCCGCGATGAGCGGCGGCCCCGCTTCGGGGTGATGCGCGGGCGGGAATTTCTGATGAAGGACGCTTATTCCTTCGATGCGGATTATGACGGGGCGGTCATCTCTTACCGCAAAATGATGCTGGCCTATCTCAGGACGTTTCAGCGTCTGGGCGTGCGGGCCATACCGATGCGGGCGGATACCGGGCCAATTGGCGGGGAACTCAGCCATGAATTTCTGATTCTGGCCCCGACGGGAGAGAGCACCGTCTATTTTGATGCGGCGCTGGAGCAGCAGGATTGGCTAGCGCAATCGGTGGACTTTCATGATCCTGAAAGTCTGGGGCGGTTTTTTAAAGACGTTACCACTTCTTACGCCGCAACCGATGAGATGCATGATGAAACGGCCTGGAAAAGCGTCCCTGCCGACCGGCAGCGGGAAGGGCGGGGGATTGAGGTCGGCCATATTTTCTATTTCGAGGATAAATACACCAGATCAATGGGTGTCACCGTCAATGGCCCGGATGGGGCGGCGTTTCATCCTCATATGGGCTCTTACGGCATTGGCGTCTCCCGCCTGACCGGCGCGATTATCGAAGCGCATCACGATGCGCAGGGCATCATCTGGCCGGAATCGGTTGCGCCCTTCAAGGCCGCGGTCCTGAATCTCAAGCCTGGTGACGCGCAGGTTGATGAAATCTGCAACAGGTTCAACCAACTCGGGGGTGACGCTGTATTGCTGGATGATCGGGATGAGCGCGCTGGCGTTAAGTTCAATGATGCGGACCTGATGGGTCACCCATGGCAGATTATTGTCGGACCGCGCGGCGCCAAAGAGGGACGAGTCGAGTTGAAGAACCGTCGCTCCGGCGAAAGGCTTGACCTCAGCGTTGATGAGGCAATTGAAAGGGTTTTATTGTAAATATGTTCAATGCTTTTGAGAGAAGTGTCGCAGGGAGATATTTGCGCTCCCGTCGGGGTGAACGCTTTGTATCGATCATCGCGATTTTCTCTCTTATCGGCATTGCATTAGGTGTGGCGACGCTGATTATCGTCATGGCAGTCATGAATGGTTTCCGTGAAGACCTGATGTCCCGGGTGCTTGGCCTGAATGGCGCGCTCAATATTTACGCGGGCCAACATGTCATCACGTCCTATCAAGACGATGCCGCCCAGATCCGCACGATCAACGGTGTTACCCGCGTCACGCCCATGGCGGAGGGGACCGTTTTGCTTGACGCCGCCGGCTATAGTGCTGGCGGTTTGATGCGTGGCATCTCAGCAGATGATTTCGCCGCGCTTCACGCTTTAAGCGATAATATCGTCGCCGGACGGCTGGAGGATTTTCACGGACCGGACGCCATCGCCATCGGGGCCGCTTTATCAGTGAAATCCGGGCTGCAACTCGGTAGTAAAGTGACGCTGCTTTCCCCCCAGGGGCGCGCCACGCCGTTTGGCACCATGCCGCGCATACGGAGTTACAGAGTTTCCCTCATCTTTGATGCCGGGGTGAATGATTACGATTCCAGCATCGTATTCCTGCCGTTGGAGGCGGCGCAGAAATTTCTGATGATGCCCGACGGCGTATCCTTTATTCAGGTCGGGCTGGATGACCCGATGAAGGCCCGGGCGGTCGGCCGTGAAATCGCGCAGCGACTGGGTGACCCGCAATTGCGCATCATGGATTGGACGCGCAGCAATAATGCGTTTCTCGGCGCGCTGGATGTGCAGCAGAACGTCATGTTTCTGATCCTGACGCTGATCATCCTCGTCGCGGCTTTTAACGTGATTTCTTCCATGATCATGATGGTCAAGGATAAAACGCGGGATATTGCGGTGTTGCGCACATTGGGTGCGACGCGCGGTGCGATCATGCGCATCTTCCTGATGTGCGGCGCCTCTGTCGGGGTGTGCGGCACGATCATCGGCTTCATCATCGGTGTCGTTTTCTGCCTGAATATTGAGCGCATCCAACATGGCATTGAGCATCTGACCCATACAAATCTCTTCAATCCCGAATTTTACTATCTTGAGCATCTGCCCGCTCATCTTGTCTGGTCTCAGGTTATCGATGTGCTCGTCCTCTCACTCATCCTGTCATTCAGCGCCACCCTTTACCCTGCCTGGCGCGCGGCACGGACGGACCCGGTGGAGGCGCTGCGTCATGAATGAGCCGCCCGTTTTCTCCCTCTCCAACATCGTTAAAATTTACGAATCCGGTGATGAAAAATTACGCGTCCTTGATGGGGCGTCGATCACCCTTCAGGAGGGCGAGATCGTTGCGCTCATCGCCCCCAGCGGGACAGGGAAATCGACTCTTCTGCATATTGCCGGATTATTGGAGCGCCCGGATGCGGGTCAAATTACGATTGCGGGGCGCGATGTGACGCGCCTCTCCGACGCGGAGCGTTCAGCCCTGCGCCAGGATGAAATCGGGTTTGTCTATCAGTTCCATCACCTCCTCGCTGAATTCACCGCGCTGGAAAATGTGGTGCTCCCCCAACGGATCGGGCGTATTCCTGCTTCAATCGCGCGTAAAAATGCGGCGGATCTGCTGGCGCAATTCGGCCTGTCCCATCGTCAGGACCATTTGCCTGGTCGCCTCTCCGGCGGGGAAAAACAGCGCGTGGCGATTGCGCGCGCCCTGGCCAACCATCCCAAAATCATCCTCGCCGATGAGCCAACGGGAAATCTTGACGGCAAAACATCTGACCTCGTTTTTGATAACCTCCTGGAAGTCGTCCGCAAAGCGCGCGCAACGGCGCTGATCGCGACCCATAATGAGGTGCTCGCACAACGTATGGACCGCGTCATTATCTTGCGGGATGGGAAGCTTCACGCGGTCTGAGCGGCCCAGTCGCAAAAGCGCGCCGCCATCAATGCAAATATATTCCTGCATGATTTTGATGCCGTCAGCCGCGCGTGTCTGATATTGTGACGTCATGTCACATGCCGATTTCGTTCACCTTCGTAATCACTCTGCGTACTCCCTCAGTCAGGGGGCGATTCGGATCCCGGATCTGGTCGATCTGGCCGTCGAGAATGAGATGCCGGCCCTGGCATTGACGGATACAGGCAATCTCTTCGGCGCTCTCGAATTTTCACAATATGCGGTCAAAAAGGGTGTGCAGCCCATTATCGGGTGCCAGCTCTCCCTCACATTGGACGACCCGACCGCGACGGCACAACTTTCGGAGACGCTCGTCCTCCTCGCCCGCGATGATAAAGGGTTGGAGAACCTGCAATTCCTCTCCTCCGAAGGTTTTCTGACGTCGGACCCCGGCGACCCGACTCTATCGCTGGAAGCAATTTGCACCCGCGCTGAAGGGTTGTTTCTGCTGACGGGAGGCACGCGCGGGCGGCTTTTCCGCCTGCTTGCGGCGGGGATGGAAGATGAGGCGACGGCGCTCCTTCAGACCCTCACATCGCACTTCAAAGATAATATGGCGATTGAGCTGCATCGACATGGTCAAGCGCAGGAGCAGGCGGTGGAGCCGGGTCTGATTGCTTTGGCGGACCGATTCAGCCTGCCGCTTGTCGCCACGAATGAGTGTTTTTTCGCGCGTCCAGCAATGTATGAAGCCCATGATGCCTTACTCTGCATCGCGCAAGGGCGCACCATGGCAGAGGATGATCGCTGGCGCGTGACGGACCAGCATTGGTTCAAGCCACCCTCGGAGATGCGCAAAATCTTTTCGGATCTCCCTGAGGCTTGCGATAATACGTTGCTGATCGCCCGCCGCTGCGCCGTGGCGGTCGATACGCGTGACCCGCTCCTGCCTGTCTGCCCCAAAGTGGATAAAGGCGCCAATGAGGATGAGACGCTCCGCAAAATGGCGCGGGAAGGGCTGGAAGCGCGTCTGGCACGCCGACAATTATCGGCGGAAAAACGCGCTCTTTACGTTGAGCGATTGGAGACGGAACTCGACATCATCCAATCCATGGGTTTCCCCGGGTACTTCCTGATTGTTGCGGATTTCATCCAGTGGGCGAAAAGTCACGACATTCCGGTTGGGCCGGGGCGTGGTTCGGGTGCGGGGTCACTCGTGGCCTGGGCTTTGACGATCACCGATCTCGACCCGATTCCATTCAACCTCCTCTTTGAGCGCTTCCTTAACCCTGAGCGCGTCTCCATGCCGGATTTCGATATTGATTTCTGTCAGGACCGGCGTGACGAAGTGATCCGTTATGTGCGCGGGGAATATGGGGGGGAGCGCGTCGCGCAGATCATCACATTCGGTAAATTGCAGGCGCGCGCGGCCGTGAGGGATGTTGGGCGCGTGCTTGGCCTGCCCTTCGGGATGGTCAATCGTGTTGCGGAGCTGATCCCGAATAACCCTGCCAAACCCGTCACATTGAGTCAGGCGATTGATGGCGAGCCGCGCCTGCAGGAAATGCGCGATAATGATGAGACATTGCGCCGCCTGCTCGAAATCGCGCTTCAGCTCGAAGGGTTGTTTCGCCATGCCTCCACTCACGCGGCCGGTGTCGTCATCGGGGATCGCCCCCTCGTTGAACTCGTCCCACTTTACCGAGACCCAAAAAGTGACATGCTCGTCACGCAGTTCAACATGAAATTCGTTGAGCAGGCCGGGCTGGTGAAATTCGATTTCCTCGGCCTGACGACGCTGACCATTCTCAAGCGCGGCGTTCACTTTCTCCACCAGCAGGGGATCGACGTGGATATCACGGAAATCCCGCTCGATGATGCTCCGACTTACGCCATGCTGGCTCGCGGCGATTCCGGTGGGGTGTTTCAGTTCGAAGGCGCGGGCATGCGCGATGTGCTGAAGCAGATGCGCCCGACGCGGTTTGAGGATCTCATTGCCGCCGTGGCGCTTTACCGCCCGGGCCCGATGGCCAATATCCCGGATTACTGCCTGCGCAAACACGGTGCCGATTGGGCCCCGCCCCATGAGGATATTCGCGATATCCTCGAAGAGACGTATGGCATCATGGTGTATCAGGAACAGGTGATGCAGATTGCACAGAAACTGGCCGGATACAGCCTCGGCGCCGCAGACCTCCTGCGGCGGGCCATGGGCAAGAAGATCCGGTCGGAAATGGACACGCAGCGAGAGATTTTCGTCGCCGGGGCGACAGCGCGCGGCGTTGAGGCAGGGCAGGCTGCTGAGATCTTCGACTTGATGGCGCGATTTGCGGATTACGGCTTCAATAAATCGCACGCTGCCGCATACGCACTGGTTTCGTATCAGACAGCATGGATGAAAGCGAACCACCCCGTGGCCTTCATTGCGGGATGCATGTCACTCGCGCGGGAAAAGACGGAGAAGCTTGCGGCTTTATGTCAGGAAGCGCGCCATATGGGCATTTCCGTTTTGCCCGTGGATATTAATCGCTCCGAGGCTGATTTCTCCATTGAGAAGCAGAAAGATGGCAGTTACGCCGTGCGTTACGCCCTTGCAGCGGTCAAACGCGTCGGGTTCGCGGCGATGGAGACGCTTGTTCAGGCGCGTGGGGATCAAGCCTTCCGGGATATCGCGGATTTCACGGCGCGTTGCGATGCGCGCGCATTAAATAAGGCACAGATTGAAAATCTGGCGAAAGCCGGGGCGTTTGACAGCCTTCATCCTGACCGCGCCGCCGTCTTTGCCAGTGCCGAGACGATTATGCGGCGGAGCCAGTCACAGACGCAGGAGGCGGCCTCCGGTCAGATCGGCTTGTTTGGCGGTGCGCCGGCAGCGGATGACCTGCGTCTGGCCCATGTCAAACCCTGGACAGCGTTTGAACGCCTGGCTTCTGAAGCGGAGGCGGTAGGTTTCCACATGACCGGCCACCCGTTAGATGCCTACCTCTCCGTCATCAAACGCACGAAGGCGTTGACATCCGCCAGTCTCGCCGCCGCGGCGGCGTCGAATCCCGGGCGTGTGCGGATTGCAGGGTGTGTCGTTGATAAAAAAGAGCGCCCGACGCGCAGCGGCAGTAAAATGGCGTGGCTCCGCCTATCTGACCCGTCAGGGGGGTGTGAGGTCACGTTATTTTCCGAAGTGCTGAATCGCTGCCGTGACCTGCTGGTGCCGGGGCGGGCGGTGATGGTGACGGCAGATTTGCGGCAGGATGGGGAGGCCCTGCGCCTGACCGCGACGGAAGTCATGGACCTTGAGGATGCTGCGGCGCAACATGCCGGTGAAATGCGCGTCTGGGTCAGTGACATCGCGGCAATTGAGGAAATTCAAAGCGTGTTGGAGCAGGCAAAAGGCGGGCGGGGCAAAGTCGTGCTCGTGCCTGTGCTGGATGATCTGCGCGCTGTTGATATCACCTTACCCGCCTCATATCGTGTCACACCCCGCATGGGGGAACGGATCGACGCGGTGCGCGGGGTGGAGAGGGTTGATCATCTGTAAAGCCGTTCACATCGCGGATCACGGCGCCAATCCCGCTTGAAATAACCGCCTTTTGCCGCTATATCAGCCCCATGCGCCCGTAAAGGCGTGTAATTCGCACGCATGAAGCAGAATTTCTGGTGCTCCTTTCGGGGCAAATCATGCGGAGGTTTAACCAGAGAAAAGGATCAGCCACATGGCGATGCCCGAATTCACCATGCGTCAGCTTCTGGAAGCTGGCGTGCATTTTGGTCACCACACACGTCGTTGGAACCCGGCCATGGCCCCCTATCTTTTCGGGGTGCGCAATCAGGTTCATATCATTGACCTTCAGCAGACTGTTCCGATGCTGGACCGCGCCTTGCGCGCCGTGCGCGATACGGTTGCGAGCGGGGGGCGTGTGCTCTTCGTCGGTACAAAGCGCGCCGCGGCAGAGCATGTTGCTGAGGCGGCACAGCGTTGCGGACAATATTACGTCAATCACCGCTGGCTCGGCGGTATGTTGACGAACTGGAAGACCATCACCGGCTCCATCAAACGTCTGCGCCAGATCGATGAAACCCTTGCGGGCGACACAATGGGGCTGACCAAAAAGGAAGTCCTCGACATCACGCGTGACCGCGAGAAGCTTGAGCGCTCCCTCGGCGGTATCAAGGAAATGGGCGGTCTGCCCGATATCCTGTTTGTGATCGACACGAATAAAGAGAAGCTCGCGATTGAGGAAGCCAATAAACTGGGCATTCCCGTCGTGGCCATCCTCGACAGCAATTCGGACCCTGCGGGCGTAACATACCCTATCCCGGGCAATGACGACGCTATTCGTGCCATCACGACTTATTGTGACCTCGTGGCGCGGTCCGTCCTTGATGGTATCTCCGCAGAGATGGCGGCATCTGGCGTTGATGTCGGCGCTTCGGAAGAGCTGCCGACGGAAGAAGCCGTGGCGGCGACGGAAGAGGCTGCGGGCGAGGCGGCTTCAGCCTGATTGGCATCGGCGCCTTCAGGCGCTGACATCATCATAATGGCGCGCCCGCTGCGATCGGCCGAGGCGCGCCGTTTCTATTTGGAGGAAAGAGGGATATGGCTGAAATCACGGCAGCTCTGGTGCGCGAACTCCGCGAGAAAACCGGCGCGGGGATGATGGATTGCAAAAAAGCGCTGACTGAGGCCAATGGCGATATGGAAGGCGCGATCGACTGGCTCCGCACGAAAGGCCTGTCCCAGGCCGCGAAAAAATCGGGCCGCACCACGGCGGAGGGCCTCGTTGCCGTCGCGTCGGGTGATAGAAAGGCCGCGATTGTTGAAGTCAACGCTGAAACCGACTTCGTGGCGCGTAATGAGGCGTTCCAGGACTTCGTCGTTGCCGTGGCACATGTCGCGCTCGAAGTGGGCGACGATCTTGAAACGATCAAACAATATAAACTGAAATCCGGCCGCAGCGTGGCGGATGAGCTGACCCATCTGATCGCGACAATCGGTGAGAACATGGCGCTGCGTCGCGCCCGCGTGCTGAGTGTCCCGAATGGTGTCGTGGCGAGTTACGTCCATAGCGCGCTGAAGCCGGGCCTCGGCAAAATCGGTGTGCTGGCGGCGCTTGAGGCTGAGTCGGAGAGTGAGGCGATTCTGACGCTGGGCCGCCAGATCGGCATGCATGTTGCGGCAACGCGTCCTAACGCTGTCGATGTTGCCTCCATGGACCCGGAAACGGTGGAGCGGGAAAAAGCCGTGCTTGTCGAGCAGGCCAAGCAATCCGGTCGCCCTGAAGCGGTGATTGAGAAAATGATCGAAGGCCGCATCCGGAAGTTCTATGAAGAAGTTGTTCTTCTTGAGCAGGTCTGGGTTCATGATGGTGCCACACGCGTCGCGAAGATCGTTGAAACAGCGGGCGCGAAGCTCCTTGCGTTTGAGCGTTTCCAGCTCGGTGAAGGCATTGAGAAGGAAACAAGCGATTTTGCGGCAGAAGTCGCGGCAGCCGCGGGCAAATAAAAGCCCGGCAAATGATCGATGGATGATGGCAGATGCAGTTTGATTGCTCTGCCATCGCCCTCTCATGTCGGCGCTATGGTGAAGGTGCCGCCATCGTTCATCTTTACACGGCTGAGCTAGGCCGTATCGCCGCCTATGTCCATGGCGGCGCATCAAGGCGTCAAGCCGCGATCTGGCAGGCCGGCGCCCTTGTCTCATGCCATTATACGTCCCGTTTACCTTCGCAACTTCCGCAGGTCAGCGGTGAGACGATGCTGGAAACGGCAGCCTTCCTTATGGATCGCCCCGCCATCCTTGCCATGGTCAACGCGCTGGCCGCGCTGATTGACCAGGCGCTGCCGGAGGGGGAACCTCAGCCTGATTTCTTCGCAGAGACGGTCTCAACCCTCGTTGCCCTGACGCGCGGGCAGGGGGATGCGGCGTCAATGGCTTATTTACGGTGGGAATGTGCGTTGCTGCAGGCAGCCGGGTTCGGGCTGGATTTGTCATCCTGCGCCGTAACAGGCGTGACAGAAAATCTGATCTATGTCTCGCCGAAATCCGGGCGCGCTGTCTGTGCGGATGCTGCCGGAAAATGGCGTGACCGCCTCCTGCCTTTGCCTGGATTTATGCTGACGACTTCCGGCGGGCCGTCGGACGCGCACGTCACCGCCCGGGACATACGGGATGGCGCGCGCCTGACAGATTACTTCCTCGCGCAACATGTGTTTGGCGCGCGGCACCTCCCAATCCCGTCTCCTCGCCAGCTTTTACAGGATCGGCTTGAAAAAGCGGCATCTGTCGGCCCCGGAACGGCAGAGAATACATCGCAAGATTGAAACAGCCCGCATCTACTGGCATTTATGTCAGCAAGGCGCGTATTGCCGTGAGATAAGGAGAGGCCGGGATGGAAAGTGATGCTGCGGGGCGGATCGAGGATGCCCGACTTTCCGAGGCGCTGAGTGAGCGCTACCTCGCTTACGCCATGTCCACCATCATGGCGCGCTCTCTGCCGGATGTGCGGGACGGCCTCAAACCGGTCCATCGTCGGCTGCTTTACGCCATGCATCAACTTAAGCTTGACCCGACTTCCGGCTTTAAAAAATGTGCGCGCGTGGTCGGAGATGTGATCGGTAAATTCCATCCGCACGGGGATGCCTCGGTTTACGAAGCGCTCGTCCGCCTGGCGCAGGATTTCGCCGTGCGCTACCCGCTCGTTGAAGGGCAGGGCAATTTCGGGTCCATTGACGGCGATAATGCCGCGGCCATGCGCTACACGGAATCGCGTCTGACCGTTTTCGCGGCGGCGCTTCTTGACGGGATCAGTGAAGACACGGTCGATTTCCGACCGACTTACGATAATGAAGAGAGTGAGCCCGTGGTCATGCCGGGCGCCTTTCCGAACCTCCTCGCGAACGGGGCTGCCGGGATCGCTGTCGGGATGGCCACCAGTATCCCACCGCATAATGCGGCTGAATTATGTCAGGCGGCGGTGCATCTCATCAAAACGCCTCAAGCCTCAACGCGTGACCTCATGGCCTTCGTCCCCGGCCCCGATTTTCCCACAGGTGGCCGCCTTGTTGAAGACCCGGAGACGATTTTACAGGCTTATGAGACCGGGCGCGGCAGTCTGCGGACGCGGGCCAAATGGAGTCAGGAGCATGGTCGCTTCGGCTCCTGGACGATCATCGTCACGGAAATTCCGTATCAGGTGCAGAAATCCAGATTGATCGAGCAAATCGCTGAACTTCTCGAACAACGGAAACTCCCCCTCCTTGCGGACATCCGGGATGAAAGCACAACGGATATTCGTCTCGTGCTGGAGCCAAAATCCAAGACCGCCAACCCGGATGTGCTGATGGAAACATTATTCCGGCAGAGCGCGCTTGAGAGCCGTTTCAGCCTGAACATGAACGTTCTGGATGCCGAGCGTGTACCCCGCGTGATGGGGCTCAAGGAAATACTACGCCACTGGCTTGACCATCGTCATGAGGTTCTCAAGCGCCGGTCTCAATTCCGGCTGAATGCGGTGGAGAAGCGGCTCGAAATTCTGGAGGGCTTCCTCGCCGTTTACCTCAATCTTGATGAAGTGATCCGTATCATCCGGGAGGAGGATGATCCGAAGCAAAGTCTCAAAGATGCTTTTGGGCTGACCGAATTGCAGACGGAATATGTCCTGAATATGCGCCTGCGCTCCCTCCGCAAACTTGAGGAAATGGAAATCCGCAAGGAACGCGATGGATTGGCGACGGAGCAGACAAGTTTGAAGGCCCTTCTCGACAGTGAGAAGCGTCGCTGGACGCGCATCTCGAAAGAGCTTGAGGAGACGACCCGCGTTTTCGCCAAAGGGCCTTATGGCCCCCGGCGCACCATGATCGACGAGCCCCCTGCCTCGATCGACCTGTCCTCTGCGGAAGAGGTTGAGAAGGAACCCCTGACCATCATCCTGTCCCGCGAAGGGTGGATACGCGCCGTGCGTGGTCATGGCATTGACGTTGAAAGCCACAAATTCAAGGAAGGCGATGGTTTCCGGCAACAACTTGCCTGTCAAAGCACACAGCGCATTTGTATCCTCACCTCTGACGGGCGCGCCTTCACGATCAAGGCGGCGGAATTGCCACGTGGACGGGGGTACGGTCAGCCTATTCGTCTGCTCGCGGATATCCCGCAGGATGCAGGTGTCGTCTCTCTCTTCGTCATCGAAGAGGATGGCCGGCAGTTGATCGCGACCCGATCCGGCCGCGGATTAATGATCACCCATCAGGACCTTGTTGCAGAAAAGCGAACCGGCAAACAGGTGGTTAATCTTCGTGACGGTGATGCGGTGTTGGCGGGCATCACGGCGGCGGGGACGCATGTGCTGACATTGGGTGAAAACCGGCGCGCCCTGATCTTCCCCCTGGAGCAGGTGCCGACCCTCTCACGCGGCCAGGGTGTGACATTGCAGAAATTCGCGCATGGCGGGCTGGCGGATATCCGGGTTATGGACCTGGCGGAAGGGTTGATCTGGGCGGAAGGGCAGAAACGACGCGTGGCGGCGGATCTTGACGGTCTGGTTGGGCGCCGGGCCCTTCAGGGCCGTCCCGCGCCCGTCTGGATGAAGCCAATTTAAAGGCGCGTCTGTTTCTCTCGACGCGACTCCCTCTCCATCATCTGCGACGAGATTTTAAAAATGGCGCTTCAAGTCGGCGCCATGCTTTATCTTGAAAGATTTCAGCCGGGCGAAAGGCCGATTTGTACGCCATTTTCGGGCTGTTTGCGACCCAGTTCCCGAGATAAAGGTGAGGAAGATGGCGCTCTCGGGTCAGGGCGATTAATTTGACGATGGCGTAAATCCCGAAAGATCGCTTCATGCAGTTCGGTTCATAAAATGTATAGACCGCCGAAATGCCGCACGACATGATGTCAATCAGTGAGACGCAGACGAGTTGACCGCCAGTCGCACGAAATTCGATGACGTTGGATGGGACGGGGCTGCGTTCAACGATATCGCGGTAGGCATCAAAATCCATCTCCTGCATGGAGCCTGTTGGATGCCGGACACGCTGATATTTCTGAAAAAGCTGATATTGCTCAAGCGTTGCGTCCCGAGCTGATGCACGGCAGGTGAGGTCACGATGGGTCCGCAATACGCGTTTCTGCTGGCGGGAAGGCGTAAATGCCGCGACGGGCAGGCGGAGGGGCAGGCAGGCCCGGCACAGCACGCAATCGGGTGAGAAAGCGACGTCACACATGCGCCGATAGCCGCGCAATGTCAGGTCACTCATATCTGCCGCGACATGCGGGCCTTGCAGCAAGGTCACGCGCTTTCGCTCTCTTTGCCCCTCAAGATAGGGACAGGCCTCTTCAGGGAGGTGATAAAATCGACGTTTAGGTTTCGTTGCGGTCGTTATTTGTCCTATTGTCATCCTTCCTGCATAAACATATTTCCCCCGTTGATGAAGAAGCCGCCTTCTGAGTCCGGGCGATTTTACCGGTTATCGGGTGCCGCGCGCCCTGTTCATATCGGGGTGGTTTCGGAATGACACAGATTTTAACGACGCCGGATATCGGTTTTCTGACCTGTCGCTTTGCGGTCACGCTTATCGTCGTTTTGCATGTGCTCAGGACAAAGCATGACACGTCGGCCGCCGTGGGGTGGATTGGCTTTTGCTGCTTCATGCCTTTTACCGGCGCGGTGCTCTATACAATGTTCGGCATCAACCGTGTGCGTCGCTTGGCGCAGAGACTCGTGCTGGAGCATCGCTGGCCCGGCCGCGACCGTCTGATGGAACATCGCCACGCGGTGGAGGGGCGTTTCGCGCCCTTGGCCTCCATGCTGTCCCGCCTGACGGAGCGCCCCCTTTTAGGGGGGAATATGGTTGAATGTCTGCATAATGGTGAGGGGATTTATCCCCAGATGATCGCCGCCATCGACTCCGCGCAGCATTCTGTTCTGCTCTGCTCCTATATTTTCCGTGCAGATGAGGTGGGGCAGAGATTTGTCGCCGCCCTGAAGCGCGCCAAAGCGCGCGGCGTAGAGGTGCGTGTCCTGATTGATGGGATCGGGAGCGGTTATATTTATAGCGGCATTGCTCGGGCTTTGACGCGTGCCGGGATACGTCATGCGCGCTTCATGCATTCCTTTCTGCCCTGGCGGATGCCCTTCATCAATCTGCGCAATCATCGCAAAATCCTTGTGACGGACGGGGCTGTCGGCTTCCTCGGCGGTGTGAATATCGGCGCTGAAAACCTGCTGACCGGCTCCTCCCGGCAACGGGTGGCAGACACGCATTTCGCCCTTCGTGGCCCGGTGGTTCAGCAATTGACGGAGGCGTTTGCCCGGGATTGGTCATTTACCGTCGGGGAGGAGCTGGAAGGGTCAAAATACTTCCCTGAAGCCACGGCCGAGGGCCATGTCCCCCTGCGTATTGTCACGGCGGGGCCGGATGATGATCTTGAGAAAATCGAATATGCCATTCTCCAGGCGCTGACTTTGGCACAGCACCATGTGCGCATTATGACGCCCTATTTTCTACCGGGAGAACGCCTGACGACGGAAATCTGCCTGGCTGCCCTGCGCGGCGTCAAAGTGGATATCGTGATCCCGAAACGCGGCAATCACCGCATTATCGACTATGCGCGTGATGCCAGTCTCGGACCCTATTTACAGGCGGGATGTGCCATCTGGCTTGCGAAGCCGCCATTTAACCACGCGAAATTGATGGTGTGCGACTCGACATGGTGTTTCGTCGGCAGCAGCAATATGGACCTCCGCAGCCTAAGGCTGAATTTTGAGATCAATCTTGAGGCTTACGATACGCGCCTTGCTGAAAGTCTTGCGCATTTCATCGATTCCCATAAGGCGAACCGCCTGACATCCGCCTATCTCAAATCCATCCCGTTCCTCAAACGTGTGCGTAATGCGGCTATCCGGCTTCTAACGCCTTATCTCTGACGTGCGGCGCGATTAGCGACGTGGCGGGGCGTCGAGGGCAAGCTTGACGAAGATCGGATGATGGTCGGACCTGAAATTCGGCAATATCTGATGAGTCATGAGATGCATCCCGCGCACCAGGCATCGATCAATGCGGATCGGGAAGATCTCCGCCATGCGATGGGTGGGGGCACGCGGCCCCACATCCTGAAATTGCGGAAGAAGGGTCGGGCCAACGAGGTTGAAATCACCCATGATGATGGCCTGGTTGCGTAACATCGGCACGAGATGGCGCAATTGGCGCCGATTGAGAATCTGCCCATGGGACAAATGCACATTGGCGATGGAAAAACTGCCGAAATCAATGATCTGGGCATGACGCCGGACAATCAGCCCCGAGGGCAGGCGACACCGCACCGGCGCGCGGGAAAATGGGTGTCGGCTCCAGCAGGCCAATCCGTGAATGCGTTCCGGCAGGGCGAAACGCGCATAATAGCCGCCGAGGCGATCTGTCAAAGCGGAGAGGCCCGCCACGGCTTCCTGCATCAAAACGATATCCGGTTTGACGGCTTCAATCAGCGCGACGACATCCTGCACCTGAGCCCCTACCTCATGAAGAAGGTTCCAACTTAGGATTTTGACGTATTCACCCGCGTAAATCTGCGCCGTATCGCGCGGGGGCACGGCGAGGGGTGGTGAGATGGATGTCACAGCGTGTCGGGCCGCGTTTGGGCGTAAGCGCCGCTGGCAAATTCCGTCGTCAGCGTATAACCGACGCCGAGAAGCACCGGCCCGAGGAAGATCCCGACACCGCCGAGCGTGATGACACCGCCCAGCACGCCCAGCACCGTCAGCAGGTAAGGGAGCTGCGCGCCGCGTGCAACAAAAGCCGGGCGAATGATATGGTCCGCCCCGGAAATAATAATAACGCCATAAATCGCGAGAAAGAGCCCTTTGGCCCAGCTTCCATTCAGGATGAGCCACAAGGCCGTTGGCACCCAGACAATTGGCGCCCCAACCGGAAACACCGCGACAAAAGCCGCACATCCGCCGAGGAGACCGGCTTCCGGCACGCCGCAAAGCATCATGCCGATTGTGGTCAGCACGCCCTGAATGATCGCCGTCCCGAGTATCCCGTAGACGGTGCCTCGCACCACACTGCCAATCACATCAATCAGGCGATAAGCATAATCACCCGTGACGCGGCGCAGTAACGCGGTGATGACACGCCCCAACGCGTCGCCATTCAGCCAGAAGAAAAACGCGATGAACAACGCCATGACGAGTTCAACCAACCCACCGGCAATCTGGATCAGGACAGATATCGTATAACGCGCGATCTGGCCCGCATAAGGGCGGATTGTCGCGCCGATACTGCCAATATCCCGCGTCCATTCCGTGTAAAGCGCCGTCAATTTTCCGCCGAGATAGGGGATATGGGCGATCCATAATGGGGCCGCCTCATTTTTGCGGAAATGGGCGAGCCCGGCCGTGATGCTGGCCGTTGCGGCGGGCAGGTCCTGTATCCCGGTCGAGGTGAGGAGGGCGAGCGGGAGGACAATGGCCACGGCGCAGATGATCATCATCGTCACCGCCGCGAGGACAGGCGGGATGCGTCGCCGCAGGCGCTTGAAAAGCGGCCAGGTCGTGAACGTCAGGATGGCGGCCCATAAAATGGCGGAAAGAAATGGCCAAAGGACGACGCCGCAGCCATAGGCGACGCCGACAAGTAAAAAGCCGAGCATGATGCGTTCGGTCGTCACGAGCTGTCTCCGTCCCTGATTTGATCGGCCTTTCGGCGCGGGCTCATCCCTTAACGCGGGTCAGCATAACATTTTTCAGAGAATAAAACGCGATTCACAATTTTATGCGCGCTGATAAAATCTTAACCTGAGCGATCCGGATCTGATGCGGCGTTTCAACGCGTCCTGATCATATCCGCACTTTGTCACTTGACGTGCATTGACTGCCGTAAAATCATGAATGCGCAAGATTTATGCCTGCATAACACCATGCCACGCAGCGGAATTTCCCATTTTCCGATGCGCGACATGCAGGTTAGGGTTGAAATGATCGCGCGTCATAACGGCGTTTCCGACATTGGCAGCAAGGTCGGTTCGAGGAAAGGGAAGCATCATCGATGACGGATGCCATGGAACAACGTGTCACAGGAGGGTGGAGCCGCTTCGCTGATATGGTTGTGCGCGCGGGGCGTCACGATTCATTGCCGGAGAGCGGGCAATTCATCAATGCGCCGGTTGCGCGGGGTTCCACCGTTATTTTCCCGAGTCTTGAGGCGATGAACGCACAGGGCCATCGCACTTATGACCATGAGGTGATTTACGGTGCGATGGGCAACCCGAACCAGCATCTTCTTGAACGGCTGATCGCGGAGATTGAAGGTGGGCGTGACTGCCAGGCTGTGTGCTCCGGCCTGACCGCCTGTGCCCTGCCGCTTCTCGCTTTTGCAAAAGCTGGAAGTCACGTCCTGATGTCCGATGCGATTTACGGCCCGACACGTCGTTTCGCTAAAACGATGTTGCGACGCTTTGGGGTGGAGACCAGCTTCTACCCCCGCTGGCGTCAAAAGAGACGCTGCAATCTCTAATGCGGCCGGAAACATGCATCATCGTCGCCGAGAGCCCGGGCAGCCTTAGTTTTGAAGTTCAGGATGTGCCGATGATCGCGGAACTTGCCGCTTCTGCACATGCGAAGCTGATCGTCGATAATACGTGGGGATTGGGCATCTTCCAGCCTTTCGCGCATGGCGCACATATTTCCGTCCAGGCATTGACGAAATATGCGGGCGGGCATTCAGACATTATTCTGGGGGCGGTGACCGTCAATGCGCGGGAGGATTGGGTGAAGCTGAGAGATGCGGCGATACAGCTTGGCCTCTGTGCCAATCCGGATGAAAGCTGGCTGACGTTGCGGGGATTACGCACCCTCCCTGTCCGCCTCGAAAAACAGGCACTGACCGCTTACAGAATGGCGCGATGGCTGCAATCCTGCGCGCCGGTCGCGCGTGTTCTGCACCCGGCTCTGGAGGATTGTCCCGGGCATGATAACTGGCTGCGCGACTTTAGCGGTGCGGGATGTCTCTTCGGGGTGGTATTGCAACCGGAGATTTCCGATGCGGCCATGCGGGCCATGCTTGATCGCCTTAAAATTTTCAGCATCGGCGCGTCATGGGGCGGGTATGAGAGCCTCGTTATGCCGATCTCCGGGGGCATTGTGCGCGATCACGCCCATCATCATCTACCCGGCCCCGCCTTCCGCCTTCAGATCGGCCTCGAAGACCCTGAAACGCTTAAAGAGGATCTCGCCGCGGCCATGGCGGTTTTGCATTAAGTCTATCGGTGCCGAAAGGCGAGCGCTTCCATCAGATGCGCCGGCTCCAGAGACGGAGAGCCGGCCAGGTCCGCAAGGGTGCGCCCCACACGGACCAGCCGCGTCATCGCGCGGGCGGAGAGGCGTAATTTCGTGCCGATCTCCTCTAACTGAGACCGCGCACCGTTTGTGAGACTCAGCTCTTCAAAATCGGCACGGGCATTGATGACGCCCTGACGCGCCATTTGCCGCGCGCGTGCGTTTTCGACACGCTGGCGCACCACCGCGCTCGCCTCACCTTTGACGGCGCGGGTCAGCTCGACCGGCGTGGCGGGTTTAAGGAACACAGCAAGATCCATCCGATCCATGAGCGGGCCGGAAATCCGGGCCGTATAATCCTCCGCACATCGCGGCGCTTTGCGGCATTGGCGGTCCGCATCGCCGAGATAGCCGCAACGACAGGGATTCATGGCCGCGACAAGCTGAAAATGCGCGGGATAGGTCACGTGATGGGCGGCACGCGCCACGGTGATGGTGCCGGTTTCAATCGGCTGACGCAAAGCCTCAAGACAGGCGCGCGAGAATTCCGGCAATTCATCCAAAAAGAGAATACCGTGCTGCGCCAGGCTGACTTCACCCGGACGGGCCCGCGCGCCGCCACCCGCCAGGGCTGGCAGAGAGAGGGAATGATGCGGGTCCCGAAAAGGCGGGCGTGTGATGAGCTGCCCATCTTTAAGAAGGCCGCTGAGACTGTAAATCCGGCTGACCTGCAATATCTGATGCCGGTCAAGATCGGGCATAATGGAAGTCATGCGCGCGGCAAGCATCGATTTTCCAGCGCCAGGCGGGCCGATCATTAAGAGTGAGTGCCCACCTGCGGCGGCGATTTCGAGGGTGCGGCGCCCGACGGACATGCCTTTAACATCTGCGAGGTCCGGCTCAGGCGCGGGTGGGTGCAGGGTTAAAGGGGCCGGGGCGGAGAGAACCTGCCGCCCCTGAAAATGCGCAATGATCTGGGACAGGTCCGCCGCCGCGTAAACCGGGAGTTCCTCACTGGCCCATTGTGCCTCCTGACCTTGCGCGGCCGGGCAGATGAGGGAGAGCGCCTTCTCCGCGGCGCAGATCGCCGCCGATAAAGCGCCGGAGACCGGGTTGATATGCCCATCCAGTGATAATTCGCCCAGCGCCGCACATTGCTCCAACGCGTCGGACGGGATGACACCCATGCCGCAGAGCAGGGCCAATGCGATGGGGAGGTCGAAATGCGACCCTTCTTTCGGGATGTCAGCCGGGACGAGATTGACGAGGATGCGTTTCGGCGGCAAGGCCAGGCCCAGAGAAGCAAAAGCGCAGCGCACGCGTTCCCGCGCTTCCCCAACGGCCTTATCAGCCAGGCCAACGACAATGAAGGAGGGAATGCCGGCAGAAATATGCGCTTCAACCGTCACCGGAATAGCTTCGATCCCGGCGAAAGTGAAGCTTTGCACCCGTGTGATCACGGGTAGCGAAGGCGCCTTCTGACTGCGATGTTCGTCAAGTATCGACACGCCGACATAGTTAACGACGGCAGTTAATGATGACCAGCGGAAAAAGAAAAAACTTTATCTCTGGTAAATCAGCCTTGTGCGAATGGTCCCATCAAGCGCGCGGAGACGTTGAAGGAGGGTCTGGTCAACCTCCCGATCCGGCCCGGCGTCACTTTCAACCACGACGTAACCAACCTCGCCATCCGTCTGTAAATATTGTGAGACGATATTACGGCCCGCATCTGAGAAGATCTCATTGAATTTTTGCAGAATGCCGGGTCGGTTTGCATGGACATGCATGAAGCGGGAGCCTTTCGGCCGCTCGGGCAGCTGCACATTGGGAAAATTAACAGCGCCCAGCGTTGACCCGACATCCGAATATTCGACGAGCCGCTTGGCCACCTCAACGCCGATCCTCTCCTGTGCTTCAACGGTGGAGCCACCAATGTGCGGCGTCAGAATGACATTATCCAGCCCCTGAAGCGGTGAGGAGAATTTCTCATCCCGGCCCTTCGGTTCGACAGGGAAGACGTCGATCCCGGCACCCATCAGATGGCCGTCCTTCAGAGCCGCTGCGGCAGCGTCCAGATCCACCACCGTCCCGCGGGCATTATTCAGCAGGATGCTGTTGGGCTTCATGGCGCGAATCTGCGCGTCACCCATCAGATTGCGCGTCTCAGGCGTCTGCGGAACATGAAGGCTGACAATATCAGATTGTGCCAGAAGCGCCTCAAGAGACGCGACGGGGGTGGCGTTACCATGGGGGAGTTTATCGACGATATCGTAATAAATGACGTTGAGGCCGAATGACTCAGCCAGCACGGAAAGCTGTGAGCCGATGGATCCATATCCGACGATACCCAGCGTCTTTCCGCGCACCTCCCAGGAATTTATGGCCGACTTGTCCCAGCCACCGCGATGACATTCCTCCGAGCGGGAAGGGATGCGCCGAAGCAGCATGACGATTTCACCCATCACCAGCTCCGCGACGGAGCGCGTGTTGCTGTAAGGGGCGTTAAAAACCGGGATGGCTGCATGGCGCGCTGCGTTAAGATCCACTTGATTCGTCCCGATGCAGAAGCACCCGATCGCCATGAGTCGGTCAGCCGCGCTGATAACTTTTTCCGTCAGTTGCGTGCGGGAGCGGATACCCACCATATGCACGCCCTGAAGCGCCTCGGTCAGCGCCTGATCGTCCAATGCGGTCTTGAGGTGGGTAATCTCGTGATATCCCTTCGCCCGGAACCACGCCGCCGCGCTTTCATGAATGCCCTCCAGAAGCAGAATGCGGATTTTGTCCTTGTGCAGAGATAACGTCATTGAGCCTCATCCAACCTTGCGCGCCGCCTCAATGGCGGCCCCGTCTTCTGAAGGTTTCCTAAACGATTATGTGCGCGCGGGGAAGGTATTTCCAGTTCCAGGCACGAGTTAGGAAGGGGCGTTGAGGGCGGTAAGCGCTTCCCGACTCAAAGAGGGGCTGGCGCAGGCGAGCACGGTGCCATCGCTTTCCGCTGTCAGCTTTCTGCCGTGCCAGTCGGTGATGCAGCCGCCAGCGCCTTCCACGATGGGGACAAGCGCGGCCCAGTCCCAGATTTTCATGGTGCTCTCCGCGATAATGTCGATCATGCCGAGGCTGAGCAACCCATATGCGTAAGCATCCCCCCCCAACTGGTGCGTCGGACGCGACGCTGAAGCTGCGCAAACCGAGTGGCGTTCTCACCAATGTGCATGTCGGGCGCGGTGCAGGAAAGTTCAGCATCCGCCAATGACGCGGTTGCACGCCGCGTCCCGACCTGCCCCGACATCGTCGCGCTGGTGAATCGCGTCTCCGCCCCCGTCATGCCGAACCACCTTTCCCCCGTGATGGGCTGGTCGATCAGCCCCGCATAGGGGACGCCGTCACGCAGCACGGCAATCAGCGTCGTGAAACTCGGGCGACCGGTGATGAAAGCCCGCGTGCCGTCAATCGGGTCAATCACCCACTGCCATCCGGCCCCGGAGGGGTCGCCGCCAAATTCCTCCCCCAGAATCTCATCTGTCGGGTGGGCAGACTGAATGATTTGCCGTAACAGCGTCTCAACTTCATGATCAGCCCTGGTGACCGGGCTGGCATCATCTTTGGACGTCACAGGCAGCGGGGCGCGGAAATAGCGTTTTAAAACAGCGCCAGCCTGATCTGCGCATAAATGCATCGTCTGTGACAGGCGGGCGAGGTCAGTCACTTAGGGCTCCTTCAAAACGGGCATGCTGAGATTGACGCCCTTATCTGCACTGAGGCATGAAGTTGTGCAATCGATTCCCGGTTCGATGCCCCATCGGTAAGTCTGGAGCCAGCGCGTCCTCATGAAACCCGCCATCATCATCCCGTCGCGTCTTGCGGCCTCCCGTCTGCCGGATAAGCCTCTGGCGATGATCGGCGATAAACCCATGGTCGTGCATGTCGCTGAGGCGGCCCTGGCCGCAAATGTCGGGCCGGTTATCGTCGCGGCGGGTGATCGGGAGATTATGGAGGCGGTGGCGGGATGCGGTGTGCATGCCGTGCTGACGGACCCCGCCCTCCCCAGCGGGACGGATCGCGTTCACGCCGCTCTGCAGGAATTTGACCCGGATGGCGCTTTGGATACGGTCATTAATCTTCAAGGCGATCTTCCCCTGATTCGTCCTGAAGACATTGCAAAAGTTCTTGTACCGCTCAATGGCTCGGATTTCGATATCGGCACACTCGTCGCCCCGATCACGTCCGAAGTGGAGGCGCATACGCACGCCGTCGTCAAAGTCGCCTGCGCGTTTGAAAGGGAGGGGGGTATCGCCCGGGGGCTTTATTTTTCCCGCCATGTTATTCCGTCCGGGGCGGGGCCTCTATGGCATCATGTCGGCATCTATGCATGGCGCCGCCCGGCCCTCGACCATTTCGTCACGCTTCCCCCCTCCGCGCTAGAAAAGCGGGAGTCGTTGGAGCAGTTGCGTGCCCTTGAAAATGGCATGACGATCGGCTGCGCCCAGATCGCGACGGCACCTCAATCCGTCGATACAGCGGATGACCTTGACATCGTCCGTCGCCACGTTGAGACGCCATGAGTGTCATCGCGTTTCAGGGTGTCGCGGGGGCTTATTCGGATCTCGCCTGCCGCCAGGCCCGTCCAGGTTGGGAAACGCTGCCTTGCACGAGCTTCCCTGACGTCATTCAGGCCGTGCAGGAGGGGCGTGCCGATCTCGGTATGCTGGCTTGTGAAAACTCTCTTGCCGGGCGCGTGCCGGAAGTGCACGCTCTGCTGCCGGAGGCCGGTCTCTCCATCATCGGCGAGCACTTTCAGCGTGTCGAGCACTGCCTGATTGCGCTTCCCGGTGTTGAAGAGCGGGAGATCCGTCGCCTGCACACCCACCCGGTGGCCATCGGCCAGGTCCGCAAATTGATTGCCGCATTGAATGTGCAGGCGATTCCGGCTTTCGATACGGCGGGGGCGGTCAAACTCGTGGCGGAATGGCAATCGCGTGAGGATGCAGCCGTGGCGTCTGAGCTTGCCGCGCAGCTTTACGGGCTGACAGTGCTCCGCAAAAATGTTGAGGATGCGGCGCATAATACGACGCGTTTCTACCTCGTCGCCCGGCAGGGCGGCTGGCCCGCGGTGGAAAAAAGCGCGGATACAATGACGACTGTGCTTTTTCGCGTTAAAAACAGCCCGGGCGCGCTATACGCCGCTCTGCGTGGTTTTGCGGAGGCGGGAATCAACCTGACGCGTCTGGAAAGTTACATGGAGGTCGGCTCCTTCAACGCGACGGGCTTCCTCGTTGATTTCGAAGGGCACCCCGAAGAGGCGCGGTCACGCGCGGCACTCGCTAATATGAAGGCCTATGCGGATCAGCAAATGGTCCTCGGCGTTTATGGTAAAAGTCCAGCCCGGCAGTGAGTGTTGAGACGGATGTGCATTGTCGTCCGGGCGTGTCGGCGTTAAACTGCGTTTTTTATTGCTGATTTCAGGTGAAGATCGGGTTGCCCCCGATTTGGGTAGGGTCATGTCCGCACGTAAGATTTTCCAGGGCTCTTTGGTCGCGTTGCTGACGCCCTTTCAAAAAGATGGGTCTCTGGACCTGCCGGGCCTGACGCGCCACATTGAGTGGCAGATTGAGAACGGCACGGAAGGTTTATGCCCCGCCGGCACAACGGGGGAAAGCCCGACCCTGACGCATGATGAGCATGGGCTGGTGGTCGCTCACACGGTCAAAATCGCCGGTGGACGGGTGCCGGTCATGGCGGGGGCCGGGTCGAACAGCACGCATGAGGCGGTGGCCATGGCGCGCCATGCCAGGGCTGTTGGCGCGGATGGGCTGCTGGTGGTGGCGCCCTATTATAATAAGCCGACTCAGGAAGGGCTCTACCGCCATTACATGACCGTGGCGGACGCAACGGATTTACCGCTTTTTGTTTATAATGTCCCCGGACGGTCCGTTGTGGAAGTTCTGCCGGAGACGCTTAGCCGATTGGCGGGCCATCCCAATATTGTCGGGGTAAAGGACGCAACCGCCAATCTCGTGCGCCCCTTACAGGTCAAGCGTCTCACGAAAAAAAAATTCACGCAGCTCTCCGGTGAAGATGGAACAGCCTTGGCCTTCCTCGCCAGTGGAGGGGATGGGTGTATCAGTGTCACGGCCAATATCGCGCCGCGTCAGTGCGCTCAAATGCACAAGGCATGGCGTGAGGGGCGTGTCGCGGAAGCGATGGATATTCAGCAGAAGTTAACGCCGGTGCATGATGCGCTTTTCTGCGAGTCGAACCCGGGCCCCTTGAAATATGCGGCGGCGAAGCTCGGCCTTTGCGGGGACACGCTGCGCCTGCCGCTTCATGACGTCAGCGTGGCATCAGGAAAACTCATTGATGCTGCTTTGGCCGAGGCCGGATTGACGGGGTAGAGCGTGGCGAGTCCAAAAAAAAAATCAACGCTGATCTCTCACGGGATTGCCGCGCAAAACCGCAAGGCACGATTTAATTACACGATTATCGAGACGGTAGAGGCCGGGCTTGTCCTGAAAGGGGCAGAGGTGAAGAGCCTCCGCCACGGGCGCGCGACCATTACCGAAGCCTATGCGGGAGAACGCGACGGCGAGTTATGGTTGCTGAACGCCTATATCCCTGAATATCAGGGCGGCGTTCTTTCCCGATTTGAGACAAAAGCGCCCCGGAAGTTGCTGCTTCATAGAAAGCAGATGGCGCATCTCCTCGGTGCAGTTTCACGCGATGGTGTGTCTCTTGTGCCGCTGGATATTCACTTCAATAAGCGGGGCGTCGCGAAACTGACTTTGGGTTTAGGGCAGGGCCGGAAGAAAGAGGATAAACGCCACGCCATCGCTGAACGCGACTGGCAGCGCGATAAAGCGCGCCTCATGCGGTCCAAAGGTAAGGATTTTTGAGTCGATGCGGTGTTTAACCCCGCAATCACCAAGCTTCGGATCAGCATCTCTCTCATCGGCTCCCTAAAATAGAGAAGCTGGAGACGCGTGCAAGTTCAAGGCACCGCGTCAAAGCCGCAAGATGATTGAACGCTATGGACATGTTTCAGTAAATGGTGACCACCACGGACAACCCTGGGAAAAGATGCGCGGTTGGCGACAAAAAAAAGGCCGATCGATGACCGGCCTTTTCTTAAGCAATATTGTCGAAAGTTTAACCGGCGTCGATATCAGCAGCTTCAGGGCCTTTGGAGCCTTGAACAACCTTGACATTGACAGCCTGCCCCTCAGAGAGGAAGTTCAAGCCGGAACGCTCCAGCGCGGAGGCGTGGATGAAGATGTCCTTGCCGCCACTTTCCGGCGTGATGAAGCCGAAACCCTTCGTTGCATTGTACCATTTGACGGTGCCACGAAGATCCTGAGCGGAGGAAAGGTCCGGCGCTGCACGCGGGGGACGGCCACCGCCGAAACCACCAGCGCCGCCACGGGCACCGAAGCCACTGCGGGGGCGCGGGGCCTCAGCCGTGCTTTCATCGACAGAAATCACTTCCGCCACCTGACGACCCTTCGGACCCTGGCCGATCCGTACGGAGAGAGTCGCACCGGGGGACGCTGCCGAGAAACCAGCATTGGAGAGCGCATTGGCATGGAGGAAGACGTCGCCCGTGCCATCAGCAAGTTCGACAAAGCCGAAGCCCTTCTCCCCACTGAACCACTTTACCGTGGCGCTGACTTCCGGTCCCGAAGCGACGACTTGAGCGCCGCCGCCTGATGGACGACGATTTTGTGAATTGGGGCGGTCCCCATATGACGGAGCGGACATGAAATCATCGTCAAATCCGCCGCGGCGAGGGGAACGGGGGCTGCGGTCGGTTCTGTTACTTCTCAACGGTCTAATCCCGAGATCTGGGCGCGGTCTCTTCAATAAAGAGAGCGCTGGTGGCGTAAATCAAAATTTTACTGAGAATCGGTCTGCGACGTGCAGCCTAAATCGCACAGGTAAAATTTCTCGACGATACTAGCATGCTTTTGGAAAACCGTGCCACAGGAAAAGGTGTAATAAAATCAGAGGTGTCACAATTTCTGGAAATTAAATAAAAATTTATCAGAACAATTCTAAAACACACATCTCTGTGTCAAGAAATTATAAACTTTTACTCTTAACCAATTTTTGCAAGAGGCGGTTCAATGCTCAAATCCCTCCATGTCGTGCGTCGTGTCGCTCCGTGTGTTCTGGGGGTAGCGTGTGTGGCGCAGGCTGCCGCATCTCCCCCGACGGACGCACGATCAATCTGGACGCTTCAGGCTGAGAATGACGCCGTCTCCACCCTGAAAGGCACTTCCGACCAATATTACACCTCCGGCCTGCGGGTAAACTGGACGTCCGGCACGGATCAGCTGCCGCGATTTTTCGCCCGCATTAATCGCGCTTTGCTGGGTGACGGGGTGCAAAGGATGAGCGCCGGCGTGCAGCAACTCATCTTCACGCCCAGCGACACGCAGGCCAACCCCCCCGTGGCGGGTGACCGGCCTTATGCCGGTGTGCTGCTCGGCACGCTGAATCTGATCAATGACACGGATCTGTCACGTTCCGTCGTCGGGATACAGCTTGGCGTTATGGGCCCTGCCGCAGGCGGTAAGCAGGTGCAGAACGGCTTTCACAGCGTGATTGGTGATTCGTCGAACCAGGGTTGGAATCATCAGTTACGAAATCAGCCCGTCTTTCAGGTTCAGGGCGGACGTATCTGGCGTTTTCCGCTCATCAAGGTGGCGGGTATCGAGACGGATATCCTGCCTGCCATTTCCGCGGCGATCGGTGATTACCGGATTTACGGCGGTGGGGCTGCGACATTGCGGATCGGGCAGGGGCTGAACAGCGATTTCGGCAATGCGACGATCGGGCCGGGCCTCGATGGCACGGACGCTTTTGTCAGGACGAAGCCGGTTGCATGGTATGTCTATGGCGGCGTGGAGGGCCAGGCCGTGGCGCTTGATGCCTCCCTCCAGGGAAATACATTTTACCGATATGGGCCGCACACCAGCAAGAAGTGGGATCAAGGCACCATCCATGCCGGTGTCGCCGTCATGTGGCGTGGTTTGCGCCTCTCCTACAGTCAGAACTGGCAGACGGCGCAATTCAGGCAGTCGCGCGCGGGCCTCTTCAATTACGGGTCCGTCAAATTATCGTTCAAGTTTTAGCTGATTTGCGCGTTTTCAGCGCTTTACGCCGCTGGGGCAATGCCGCCCCCTGCGGCGCCCCCAACAAAAAACCCTGCACCTCCTCATAGCCGTAAGATGCCAGGAAGGCCATTTGCTGCTCTGTTTCCACGCCTTTCGCACAGCATGTGATGTTAAGACCGCGGGCGAGGTGAACAATATGCTGCAATATCCGGCTTGAGCGCGGGTCCGTTCCGAGCTTCGTCAAAAACGAACGTGACACCTTGATTTTATCGACCGGGTAAAGGGAGAGACGCTCCAGGGAAGAATAGCCTGACCCGAAATCATCCAGTGCGATGCAGACGCCCATCGCCCTGATCCGGGCCAACTCCCGATAAACAGCGGCGGAAGGCCCGAAATCCGCTTTTTCCGTCAGGTCGATCTGAAGGCGGGCAGGGTCAAGTGAGACGTCGGAAAGGATGCGCTCAAGCAGTTTCGACAGGCGCTCCTGATAAAGCCAGGTCGGTGAAATATTGACGCAGACGGAAAGCGCATCCTGCCAATTGGCAGCAGCGCGGCACGCTTCGCGCAGGCTCCATTCATCCAGGCGCTCAATCAGGCCGGAGATTTCCGCACATGGGATGAGCGTCGCGGCGGATACCAGCCCATGTCCGGGGCGGTCCCATCGCAACAGCGCCTCGCGCGAGACGATTTTCATAGAAGAAAGCGACGTTGTTGGCTGCCACTGAAATGATAATTCTTTCTTCTCAATCGCCGCCAGCAATTCCTGCTCCAGCCGCTGCGGCGCCTGCGCCGGTGTCAGGCTCTCATCGGGTGGCACATGCGTTTTGCGGCGGCGGTGCCATCCTTTCTTCTCCACTTCCAGATCGGCGATGCGGAGGAGGGACATGGGGTCATGTCCGTGCTCGGGGTACGTGGCGACAGCGAAATTCATGTCCGGTGCATATTGGATGTCACCGATCTGAACCGGGCGGGACATGATATTGCGCAATGTGGAGATGTGGAGATCGACGACGGTGCGATTATCACCAGGTTGCGTGACGAGAATGAAATTTCCCCCGCCGGAATGCCCGATCAAGGCATAATGCGTGCCGCTTTGTGCAATCCGCGCCGCTAATTTGTCGATAATCTGGTTGGCGATATCCCAGCCATAAAGCTGATTGATGTGATCGAGACTTCCGAGGGAAACGCGAATGACGGAAAAACTGCGACGGCGCGGCAGGTGCTTCTCGCCATCCATCTGCTGACGGATAAAATCGAGGCATTCTGACCGTCCCGGCAGGGATTTAACCGAAAGCGTCGGATGCGGCGGGGCAAAAATCGTTGAAAAATAAGGCAGAATTTTCCTCAACCGGGAAAGTGTTTCTTCCGGCGAAGATTTCAGATGGCCGAACTGCGTTACAACGTACGACTTGTCATCATACCGCCCGAAGGCTGTCGCCACCCCCGTCTCCGCGATTTCGATATGCGCGTCGTGGTGACGCAAAGCAGGCATGACGCTTTCAACGGAAGGCAGGTCCACGCGGCCCCGTGCGATGACCCGCACCGGATGTTTTTTATCGTTAAGTGTCAAAAGGACGAGGCGGTCCGCGCCAAGAAGGTGCCGAGACATGTCCAATATCGACTCTTCGATTCGGTGCGACGGAAGATTCGACATTTTTGAAATCCATCTTTCATCACCGGCATCGCGGCGCGATCAGGCCGAGGCCGTGTAATGTGGCGTTAAATGCGCCCAGTTCACCTATCGGGGGACTGTATAACCTATTTTAACCAGATGCGAGCAAATCCCAAGGCTGGTCACCATTAAATATGCGTGTAAGTAACCTGTATTGATCATTGTCATCTGTAACGCCCGATTGTGTTTCACGCCAGTAGGCGTCACTCATTTGACGGGCGATTTCCAATATCTTCTCTAGCGGGACTCCGTTTAACAGGCGGGGGTCCGGCAGGCCGGTCTGGCGTCGGCCGGCAATATCACCCCCGCCGCGCAATCGATGATCCTCCTCCGCGATGAGAAAGCCATCTTCCGTCTGTTTTAGCAGGGCAAGGCGTTGCTGGGCATTGAGTGACGTCGCCTTGTCGAAAAGCAGCAGACAATATGACCGCTCATGTCCCCGCCCGACACGGCCGCGCAATTGGTGCAACTGGGCCAGGCCGAACCGCTCCGCATGCTCAATCACCATGACGGAAGCCTGCGGGACGTCCACGCCAACCTCGATCACGGTTGTCGCAACGAGGATTTTATATTGCCCCTCCCGAAATTGCTGCAATATCGCCTGGCGCGTCGCACTGTCCTGACGCCCATGCACCAGAGCGACTTTTCCGGGGAAGAAACGCGCCAGACTTTCATAACGAGCTTCCGCCGCGGCGAGGTCCAGTTTCTCACTTTCCTCGATCAGGGGGCAGACCCAGTAAATCTGGGCCTGTTCAAGGATTTTGCGCCCGATTGCCTGATAAACCTCGCTTATGGCGCTGAGGAGGTGCAGGGATGTCTGGATGGGCAGGCGTCCCTTCGGTTTTTCATCAATACGGCTTACCGCAAGCTCTCCCCAACGCGTCAAAAGAAGCGTGCGGGGGATCGGGGTGGCCGTCATGACGAGCATATTGACGTTCTCGCCCTTATTGCTCAATTTCACGCGCTGGGTGACGCCGAAGCGATGTTGCTCATCAATGACGCAAAGCCCAAGCTTCGCAAACGCCACCCCATCCTGAAACAAAGCGTGCGTGCCGATCACAATGCAGGCGGACCCATCGGCGATGGCCGCCAGCGCCTCACGCCGCGCCTTGCCTTTGACATTGCCGGATAAAAAGACGGTCCTGACCGGTGAGAGGGCGGAAATAGTCGCGAAGTGCTGTCGCGCCAGGAGTTCGGTCGGCGCCATCATCGCAGCCTGCATGTTCGCTTCCACAGCATGGAGCATGGCCATCAGCGCAACGATCGTCTTGCCGGACCCGACATCCCCCTGAAGAAGGCGGAGCATCGGGCTTGGCTGCGTCAGATCCGCGGCGATCTCACCAATGACGCGTTGCTGGGCGGCTGTCAGCTCATGGCCGAAGCGGCTGAGCGCTTCTTTTTGTAACTCGGCCGTGCCGATCAACGCACTGCCCGTCTGCTGCCGAAGCCGCACGCGCGTTGCACCCAGCGCGAGCTGGTCATGAAAAAGCCGGTCACAAGCGAGACGCTCCCGCGCGCCACGCTGAAGATCCGGCCATTCGCTTTCACGTCCTGGCTTGATCACGCGGTCCGGGGCATGGAGGGTGATTAGGGCATCCTTAAAATGCGGCCATTTCTGCGCGCGCAACATCGCCGGGTCCAGCCATTCCGGGAAAGGGGGGAGGGTGGCGAGCGCGGCGGAGACGGCGCGGCGCATGGTTGAGGTGAACAACCCGGCCGTCAAAGGCCAGACGGGCTCGATTGCTGGGATCATATGCCGACGTTCCGCCGGGACGAGGTAATCCGGTTGCGGCATGGTCAGCCGACCATGATAAAGCTCCACGATGCCTGAGACGGCGATGGATTGCCCGATGGCAAGGTTGCGGATAAAGGCGGAATTGAAAAAGACGAGGTCAATTTCAGCATTTTCATCCCGCAGAAGGATGTGGGAGGGCTGGCGCGGACGCGATGATCGCTCAATGCGTGTGACACGGCCGATCACCGTCAATATGTCGCCCCTGAGGCAGGCCGCCGCCGCCTGCCCCAGCGGGACAGGATGGGCGCGGATTATATAACGGTCCGGCAAGGTCAGGAGGAGATCCATCACGCGATGACCGCCCGCAACTTTCGCCAGCAGGGGCGCCGCGCGGGCCCCGACCCCTGGTAAGGAGAGGAGCGCGGCGTCAAGGGGCGCAAATATATCTTCGGGTTCTGTCTCGTTCATCCATTCACCTGACGGGCTGACACGACAACCCTCAACCGTTATAGGAAAACCCACATGAACAACAAGACGTCTTCCTGAAGGGCGACAGAGTGACATTATAGCGTGTGAGGTAAAAAGGCGTCATCGTGGGGCAGACAGTTGATTATCCGACCCTCTGGGGTGTGCCGGACTCTTATACCGCGTTTTTTCTGCGCACGCGGTTGAGTGAGCATGCGGGGACGCTCGTGCACATCGCGCGGGATGACGCGGCGATCGCGGTTATCGGCGATGTATTGAATTACCTTGAACCCGGTCTGGAGATCCTGCGCTTCCCTGCATGGGACTGCCTGCCTTATGACCGCGTTTCACCCCACCCGGTGATCATTGCTGAGCGCGCCGATACATTGTCCCGCCTTCTGGATGCGCCGAAGGGGCGACGCGTGGTGCTGACGACGGTGGCCGCTCTGGTGCAGCGCGTCACCCCGCGTGATGTGTTTCAAGGGCAGACAATGCGGATTTCCGTCGGGGAATCCTGTGATCCGGAAACATTGATCGCCCTCCTCATCGCGAGTGGCTACAGCCGCACCGACACAGTCAGGGAGCCGGGTGAGTTCGCCAGTCGGGGGGGATCTTCGACCTTTTCCCCCCGTCCGAAGCCGCGCCCCTGCGTATTGATCTCTTCGGCGATGAAGTTGAGAATATCCGGCGTTTCGACGTCCAATCCCAGATCTCAACGACGCCGGTCAAGATTTTTGAATTACGGCCAGTGACGGAATATATGCTGACGCCGGAGACAGTCAGTCGCTTTCGCACCGGGTGGCGGGATGCTTTCGGGCCTTCCTCAGCGCGTGACACGCTTTATGAGCATATCTCGGAAATGCGTCGCCATCCGGGCATTGAGCATTATCTGCCGCTCTTCTACCCGGAACTTGAGAACATCTTTGATTATATCCCGGACGCGGCTGTCAGCGCCGATTATCAGTTTGAGGAAATTCTGCTGAACCGGCTGGAGATGATCAAGGACCATTATGCGGCGCGGCGGGAACTCGCTCATGAGGGCGAAGCGCTCTATCGCGCCCTGCCACCCCACCGGCTTTATCTCGACCGCGCTCGCTGGGATGCCATGCTCAGCCGCCAGAAATGCATCAAGATCAGCCCGTTCGCCAAACCGGATGTCGGGGTCGGGCTGGATGCCGGTGCGCGGGCGGGTCTTGTCTTCACCCGTGGAAAAGACCAAACGCGGGAAGGCGTGTTTCAGGATTTGAAGCGCCAGCTGAAGGATTGGGCGGCGCAGGGGCGACGCGTTTACATCACGGCATGGTCAACCGGGTCCCGCACGCGTATTGCGGCGCTGCTGGGTGATCATGGCCTCGTTTACGAGAATTTTGACCCATGGGCCGATGCGGCGGGAGTCGCGACCGGCATTATCGGGTTGATTATCCTGGGGCTGGAGCGCGGCTTCATTGCAGACCGCGTGGTGTTTATCACGGAGCAGGATCTGCTGGGCGGACGTATCGCGCGCCCACCGCGTCGCAAGCGCAAAGCCGATCAGTTTATTTCAGAAGCCGCGGAGATCAATGAAGGGGACCTCGTCGTCCATGCGGATTACGGCATCGGGCGCTATGAAGGGTTGGAGACCATCAGTGTCGGGGTGGCGCCGCATGATTGCTTGCGCCTGCTTTATGATAATGACCAGAAACTCTATCTTCCGGTGGAAAATATTGAATTACTGAGCCGCTTCGGGTCGGAGCAGAATGGCGTTGCGCTTGACCGTCTCGGCGGGCCTGCCTGGCAGGCCCGTAAAGCGAAGATGAAAGAGCGCATCCGCGATATGGCGGCGGAGCTGATCCGCACGGCGGCCGGGCGATCCATCCGGGAAGCACCTAATCTGGCCCCGCCGGACGGGCTCTGGAACGAATTCTGCGCGGGTTTCCCGTTTATTGAGACGGATGATCAGACGCGGGCCATCAGTGATGTGCTGGAGGATCTCACGTCAGGCAAGCCGATGGACCGCCTCATTTGCGGCGATGTCGGTTTCGGCAAAACGGAGGTCGCGATCCGTGCGGCGTTTATCGCGGCCATGTCCGGGGTGCAGGTGGCGGTTGTCGTGCCGACAACCTTGCTGGCGCGTCAGCATTACCGCAGTTTCACGTCACGATTTTCCGGCTTTCCCATCCAGATTGCCCAATTATCGCGCCTGGTGAGTGCGGCGGAAGCCACGCGGGTGCGCGATGGTCTCGCGGCGGGCCGGGTGGATATCGTGATCGGCACGCACGCGCTTCTGGCGAAAACGATCAAATTTGCCAATCTCGGCCTGCTGATTATCGATGAGGAACAGCATTTCGGCGTCGCGCATAAGGAGCGCCTTAAAGCGTTGCGGGAGGATGTTCATGTGCTGACATTATCCGCGACGCCTCTGCCGCGCACCTTACAGCTTGCCCTGACGGGCGTGCGGGAGATGAGCCTGATTGCGACACCCCCGACAGACCGCCTGGCCGTGCGCACCTTCATCACACCGTTCGACAGTGTGATGATCCGTGAGGCCATACAGCGTGAGCGCTTTCGTGGCGGGCAGATTTTCTGCGTCGTACCGCGCGTCGAGGATATGGAGCGCATGTCCGAGAGATTGCGCGAGATCGTCCCGGACGCCAAAATTGTGCAGGCCCATGGCCGCCTTGCCGCGTCAGAACTTGAGCGCGTGATGACGGAATTTTCAGACGGAAAGCACGATATCCTGCTTTCGACCAATATTGTCGAAAGCGGCCTTGATATGCCGGCCGTGAATACGCTCATTATTCATCGTGCCGACATGTTCGGGCTGGGTCAGCTTTACCAGTTGCGTGGGCGCGTGGGGCGCGGCAAGCAACGGGGTTATGCTTATCTGACCTGGCCGCAGACGCACCCCCTCAGCCCGGCGGCGGAAAAACGGCTTGAAATCATGCAATCCCTTGACAGTCTGGGGGCTGGCTTCACCCTGGCCGCGCATGACCTTGACTTGCGCGGCGCTGGTAATTTGCTGGGTGAGGAGCAGTCCGGCCATATCAAAGAGGTGGGTATCGAGCTTTACCAGCAGATGTTGGAGGATGCGGTGGGTGACCTCCGCCATGCGGGGGAGACGGCGCGCGCGCGGGATGAAGATTGGACGCCCATCATCGTGCTCGGCCTCCCCGTTCTGATCCCGGAAGCTTACGTCAAGGACCTGCCTGTGCGTCTTGGGCTTTATCGCCGTATCGGCGTGCTGGAAGGTGAGGCCGAAGTCGACGCCATGCGTGCGGAGATGATCGATCGTTTCGGCCCGATCCCCCCGGAGGTTGAAAATCTCCTGAGCGTGATTGAAATCAAGAAAGCCTGCCGTCGCGCGCACGTGGAGCGCGTTGAAGTTGGGCCGAAAGGTATGGTCATCCAGTTCCGCAAGCAGCAATTCCCGAATCCGGACGGGTTGACGAAATGGATCGCGCGCAACGCGGCACAGGGCGTCAAACTCAGGGCGGATCACAAGCTGGCCATCGTGCGGGAGATGACAAATGCCCAGCGCATTGCTTATGCGCGGAAGGTCACCGCCGTCCTTGCCCGAATGGTGGAGAAAAAAACGGGGGCACCGTGATCGCTTAGCCGAAACGCCCCGGCGGCGCGTCGTCACATGAAGCGCAAGGCGCCTAAAAGGTTCATACTCGACACGTGCCGCCGGTTTTTCCGTCGCATGAGGCGCAGAGACTCTTCAACAAAATTTCGAAAGCAGTGGCAGCTTTACTGGGTGCGGCACGCGTCGTCGCCAAGGCGATGGTCGCGCGCGGCGTGTCTCCCAGGATCGGGTGAAACGTCACGCCCTGCGTATGGATTTGTTGCAGATAGGCGGGGATGATGGCCACGCCCATCCCGGCAGCGACCATCGGGATCGTTGCCGCGACCTGCGGCGCGGATTGCCCCAATTGGGGAGAAAAACCGGATTGGAGGCAGGCGGAGATGATCGTATCGTAAAATCCAGGCCCGAGATGACGCTCAAACAGAATTAATGGATCCTCCGCGATTTCACGGAGATGAAGCCCCTTCGCCTTTGCACGCGGGTGTGTCTCAGGCAGGGCGATCACGCTGGGCTCATCGATCAAGGGGCGCACGACGATATCGGCATCGAAAACGGGGGGCGGACAATGGCCATATCGACCTGGCCGAGGCGCAGTGATGCACAGAGCGCCGGCGTATTGCTTTCTTCCAGCGTGACGGTGACGCCAGGCTTTTCACGCCGAAAGGCGGAAATTGCCGCCGGTATCAGCGGAAGAAGCGAGACACCGCCCGCCATACCCACCCGCAAATGACCCTGATCTCCAGCCCCCAGCGCGCGGGCCAGAGTCTCGAATTCCTTCGCCAGGGAGAGAATGGCGCGCGCACGTTCAACCAGGACGTCACCAGCCGATGTCAGCGCCGCCCCGCGGCCCGAACGATCAAAAATGCGCACGCCGAGATCATCTTCCAGCCTTTTGACCTGCTGGCTCAGAGGGGGTTGCGCCATATGCAACGCTTCCGCCGCCCGCGTGAAGGTTCCGTGATCTGCGATGGCGGTGAGAAAGCGGAGGTGTCGCAACTCCATATCGATATCCCCCATATATGGAAATTGGCTTAAATATATATTGGATACGCATCGGGGCAAGTCCTAACGTTTCCGCGTGGCAATGGTAAGGACTTTTCAACGATGACGTATACAGTAGGCACGTATCTGGCGGCGCGACTCAAGCAAATCGGTGTGGCGCATCATTTCGCTGTCGCCGGAGACTATAATCTTATCCTTCTCGATCAACTCCTCGGCTATGATGGGCTGAAGCAGATTTACTGCTCCAATGAGCTGAATTGCAGCTTCGCGGCTGAAGGTTATGCACGGGCGCGCGGTGTGGCGGCGGCGATCGTGACATTCGGAGTTGGCGCCCTTTCCGCAACAAATGGCATTGCCGGGGCCTATGCGGAAAACCTGCCCGTCATCCTCATCTCCGGCGCGCCCAATTCCAACGATCAGGGCTCCGGGCGCATCCTGCATCACACGATCGGTAAAACAGATTATAATTTTCAGCTTGAAATGATGCGGCCGATCACCTGCGCGGCGGTCGAGATCAATGACGCTGCCACAGCGCCTGAAAAAATCGATTACGCCATCCGCACCGCTTTAGCGGAGCAGAAACCCGCTTATATCAGCATTGCCTGCAACATTGCCGACGCACCCTGTCTGCGTCCCGGCCCGATGACGCTCAACCGCCCGCTTCGGAATCATGATCGGGCCAGCCTCAAAGCCGCGCTCGACGCAACATTGGATTGGCTCGAGGGGCGTGACAAACCAATGATCATCGTCGGGAGTAAACTCCGCGCTGCGCAGGCGCAGAAACCGGCCATTGCCTTGGCCGAAAAAATGGGGAGCCCCGTCGCCGTCATGGCGGCCGCGAAATCCTTTTTTCCGGAAACGCACCCTTCTTTCCGTGGTGTCTACTGGGGCCTCGTGAGTGACCCGGGCGTGGAGGAACTGATCAACGCGTCGGATGCGGTGATTTACCTCGCGCCTGTCTTCAATGATTTCTCGACAGTGGGTTGGCATGCCATGCCAGAGGGTGAAAACGTGCTCGTGGCGGACCCTGACCGCGTGACATTGGCGCAAACCACCTATGATGGCTTCTCACTCGTCGAATATCTCGATGCCCTGACGGCGCAACTTGCGCAGAGAGGCGCCATCGCGGCACCTGATGCGCCGCGTCCCTTTAACCCGACACCCACCCCGCCCGACGCGCCCCTCACCAATGATGAGATGACGCGTCAGATACAGGGCCTTATGACGTCCGACACGACGCTATTCGCGGAGACAGGGGACTCGTGGTTCAATGCCATGCGCCTGAGCCTACCCGCGCACGCGCGTCTCGAGCTTGAGATGCAATGGGGCCATATTGGCTGGTCGATCCCCAGTATGTTCGGCAACGCGATCGGGTCGCAGGGGCGTCGCCATGTCGTGATGGTCGGTGATGGCTCCTTCCAGCTCACGGCGCAGGAGGTCTCTCAGATGATCCGTCAAAAATTGCCGGTTATCATCTTCCTTATCAATAATCGCGGCTATGTCATTGAAATTGCGATTCATGACGGGCCTTATAATATGATCAAAAACTGGGATTATGCCGGTTTGATGGATGTCTTCAATGCAGAGGACGGCCATGGGCTGGGACTTCATGCGAGGACCGGGGCGGCGCTTGATGCGGCTATTCGACGGGCGCTCGCCAATAAGGAGGGCCCGACCCTCATTGAATGCGCGCTTGACCAGAAAGACTGCACCAAGACATTGCGGGATTGGGGTTTGCAGGTCTCTGGCACAAACGGGCGCCGGGCCCAGATTTCCTGATTTGCCGCGGATTTTCATTCTCGCCCCCACGTTTGGGCGCCTCGTATGTCGGGGCGTCCAGATTTTCCTTGAACGCGGGAATGGATGAATAAATCATTTCAACTCCCCAACGTAAGTCACTGATATTTAGATAATCCGCGAGTAAGGTCCCATCCGTGACGTCGCCTTGCGAGAGGGCTGTCATTCAGCTTTGTAACAGAGGTCACTTTACTCAGTGGCTCAGGGGTCAGTCTTCACCAAAAAGGTCGAGGAGCTTCTTCAGCACGGTCCCGCCAAGCTCATCCGCGGAGCGGATGGTGATGCTGTTGCGGTAATATCGCGTGACATCATGGCCAATACCGATTGCGAGCAATTCCACCGATTTCTGCGACTCAATCTTGCGAATGACCGCGCGGAGATGTTCCTCAAGATAAGCGTGATTGTTAGCTGAAAAAGTGCTGTCATCCACCGGTGCACCATCCGATATCACCAACAGGATCCGCCGCTTCTCATGCCGCTTGAGGAGGCGCTGCCACGCCCAAAGCAGCGCCTCACCATCGATATTTTCTTTCAGCAACCCCTCTTTCAGCATGAGGCCGAGATTGAGGCGCGCGCGTCGATAAGGGGAATCGGCATTTTTATAGATAATGTGCCGCGTATCATTCAGCCGTCCGGGATTTTCAGGTCGACCTTGCTCAAGCCAGTCCTGACGACTTTTACCGCCTTTCCAGGTGCGGGTTGTAAAGCCGAGAAGCTCCGTCTTGACGTGACAACGCTCAAGCGTGCGTGCGAGGATATCGCTGCAAAGCGCAGCGACAGAAATCGGGCGTCCGCGCATGGAGCCGGAATTATCGATCAGCAAAGTCACAATGGTGTCCTTGAAGGCGGACTCATGCTCGATCTTGAATGATAGGGGTGTGGCAGGATTGATGACGATGCGCGGCAGACGCGTGGCATCAAGGAGGCCCTCCTCCTGATCAAACTGCCATGAGCGCTGCTGTTTCGTCATTAAACGGCGCTGTAATTTGTGCGCCAGCCGCGCCACGACCGACTGCGTGCCCGATAATTGCTGGTCGAGAAGGTGCCGAAGATGCGCCAGTTCTTCAGGGTCACATAAATCGGCCGCGTTGGCCTCTTCATCATATTCTGTCGTGAAAATGCGATAAGAGGCGGCTTCCGCTTCGGAGGGCTCCGGGTCGCCTCTCGACATTGTCGGGGAGGGGTCATCGCCGGGCGGGGCATCATCGCGCCCCAATTCGCCCTCCATTTCGCCTTCCTCATCCGCCTCATCACCTTCTGATTCGGCCTTTTCCGACGGCTCATCCTGTGACGCCTCGCCGCCAGCATCGTCGGCGTCATCCGGGGAGGGGGCGGGCTCCGCGTCTTCCTGCGTCGCCGGGGGCGGCGCATCCTGCGCATGGTCAGGCGTATCGAGTGTGGCGAACAGCTCTAAAAATGATTCGGAAAAAGCGGCCTGATCATCTCGGATGGCCGCGAGATGACGCAATTTCTCCTGAGCTACTGGCGAGAGGGAGTCGCGCCATGCTGACAAAGCCGGGCCGATCAGGCGCGGCAGGGAGCCGGGCATCATGGCGTCGCGCAGGAGGAGTTCAAAGGCCAGAGGCGCCGGCATATCCGCCTTCTCCTGCATACGCATCGTGCCCTGCATAAAACATTTGCGTTGCAGCCGTGCAGCGAGATTCTCCTGCACGCCCCGCATCATACGCGCGCCATAAACCTCACACCGTGCTTGTTCCATGGCTTCAAAAGTGGCGCGCCGTGTCGGGTCCGGGATGCGACTGGATATGTCCAGACGGAGGTCGTGATGCTTGCGAAACAAAGCTTCCGCATCCGCGACGCCGCGCATCTCGGCTTCCTCCTGCGACGTGACATGTCGCGGCATGTAAGGGAGATGAACGGTGCCCTGGCTTTCCTCTTGCGGTGGTCCTTCCAGAAACGTGACGGCGAGATGAGGGTCCCCCGCCATGGCGCGAAGCGTTGCCTTCGTCGCCCGCCTGAAACCATCGCCAGAATCACGTTTGCCCAGTTCCGGATCAGGCTTTGGCGGGGTGGGCGGTTGGGAGCTCATGCCCGAAACCCGTTAGAGCGGATTCAGCGTTTCACCGAGGCAACGCTGATAAAATTCGGCGATGATTTCTCTCTCAGCCTCATCGCATTTATTGAGGAAGGTCACGCGGAAAGCGAATTGCCGATCACCGAATATCTTCGTGTTCTCGGCCCAGGTGATGACGGTGCGCGGTGACATGACCGTTGCGAGGTCCCCGGACATGAAACCCTCGCGAGTCAGTTTCGCGAGCTGCACCATATTGCCGATCACCGCGCGCTGGGCGTCGTCATCCAGCGCGACATCCATTTTGGCGCACACGATCCGCACTTCCTGTTCGGGCGGGAGGTAATTCAGCGTCGCGACGATGTTCCAACGATCCATCTGCCCCTGATTGATTTGCTGCGTGCCATGATAGAGCCCGGTCGCGTCGCCCAGCCCCACCGTATTGGCGGTGGCGAAAAGGCGGAACCACGGGTCGGGTTTGATGACGCGATTCTGATCCAGCAGCGTCAAATGCCCCTCTGCCTCCAGAACACGCTGGATCACGAACATGACATCGGGCCGCCCCGCGTCATATTCGTCAAAAATCAGGGCGGAAGGCCGCTGAAAACACCAGGGTAGAAGACCTTCGCGGAAAGATGTCACCTGCTTGCCGTCTTCAAGGACGATGGCGTCTTTACCGATCAGGTCAATGCGGGAGATGTGACTATCGAGATTGATGCGCACCGTCGGCCAGTTGAGGCGTGCCGCGATCTGCTCAATGTGGGATGATTTGCCCGTGCCGTGAAATCCCTGGACATATACCCGCCGGTTAAAGGCAAATCCGGCGAGGATGGCGCGCGTCGTATCCAGGTCAAATTGATAGGTCGGGTCAATTTCCGGCACGTGACTCGTGCGGACGGAGAAGGCTGGCACTACCATATCGCTGTCAATGCCGAAAACCTCACGCGCGGACAGTTTCCTGTCAGGCGCTTTCAATTCTCTCGCGGTATCTTCCGTGGGGTTTTCGGTCGTTGGGGCCCTTTTGGCGGCGGGCGAGGGGCTCTTCATACGCGGGGCATGTCCTTAACCTCAATTTTGTCTCAGGAAGGATATCGCGTTCCGCCTCAAATGCAAATCTTTCCCCGACATGTCATTGTGTTGAGAGAAAGGCGCGGATCGTTGTGTACGCCACGTTGATTTCCTTGAAACGGGCCTCTGCGCGCGGGTCACTGCCATTTGCATCCGGGTGATGCTGCCGTGCGAGGTTGCGGTAGTGCGCCCGGAGTTCCTCCATCGTCAGGGGCCAATCCAGCCCAAGCGCACTAAGGTGCTGTTTGATGGGTTTTGGCGCCCGGCGTTCCAGCGCATCATGGGGGAGGGGACGCGCACGCGCGTGGCGCGCGCGGCTGAGCAGCCCGAGTGGATCACGCAAACGTTCCTCAAATTTTGAAGGTTTGCCGAGGCTGCCCAATTTCCAGGAGGGGCGCTGCCAGGATGAGTCAGATTGCAGATGTGTTTCAATCTGAATCGGCGTCATGCCCTTATAAAAATCCCATTTGGCGTTATATTCACGGACATGATCAAGGCAGAACCAATAATATTCCCGTAGCGTCTGGCGGCTTTTAGGTGCACGATAACCGGCATTTGCCGTGCAGCCCGGCATATCACACATGCGCCCCGGCGCGTCAGGGTCGGGGTCAAAGGCACGATGACGTGTCTGGCGGCGCTTGGTCATCGCATCAATGTGTGACGTCATCCAGTCTGGTGCAAGGAGAAAAGCTTAATGAATGTCCATGAGACACGCGCAGCACGTATTGAGCGCGTTTTGACGCAGGCCCTCGCGCCGACGGAAATTGAAATCAAGGACGTCACCCATCGTCATGCGCGCCACAAGGATCGTCTGGGTATAGAGGGGCAGGAAACGCATTTTGCGGTCAAAATCGTCAGTGACCGCTTTGAGGGCCTTTCCCGCATTGCCCGCCATCGCCAGGTCAATGAACTCCTGAAAGCTGAATTTGAGAGCGGCCTTCACAGCCTGGCACTGACAACGCAGACGCCCGGCGCGTCATGATCACGAAGTTTCGACATCTCGCCTTCATGGGCCTGGCCGCCTTTTTGAGTGCCTGCGCCTCTGGCGGAATCAGTCATCTTTCCCCGTCCGACCAGGCCATGGTTCATGATGTTGAAAATGCCCTGAACCGCCCGCAACCCGTCACTGGCGCCTTCGAGCAGGTCGGGCCGGGCAATTGGGCCGGACGCGGACACTTCACCTATCATCCCGGCTACCTGCTTCTCGCCTACGATGTGCCGCATGGCCTCCGGGCGGAGGCTGAAAATCAACATCTCGTCGTGACGGACAAAGCCAATGGCGCGGTGACACGTATCGGCCTTGCCCGGCACCCTCTTGGCCTCCTCCTGCGCAAACCCTTGCGGCTGACCCGCGCAATTCAGGTCACGCAACTGGTTCAGACGCCGGGCTTGCTGCGCATATCCCTGGCGGAGGCGGCCAACCCGTCACAAGGGCTCCTCTCTCTCGATTTTGAAAAGACCCCTGCGGGTCTGCGGCTTAAAAACCTGATCGGGACGGATGTCAGGAAGCAGCAGATTCAGTTGAGCCTGCATGAAAGCCCCTGACGTCACGGCACATTCTGAGGCGCCTGCCTGAAAATATCGTGCCAGCTTGCTTTCATGGCACTGTCAAGCGCCGCCATGGTGACGTCCGGCTTAAATCGCTGAATGCTCGTCACGCCGTAATCACGAATGCCGCACGGCACGATGCCGGAAAAATCCTCCAGCCGCGGGGCAAGATTAATGGAGACGCCGTGCGTCGTCAGCCAGCGACTGACGCGCAACCCGATCGCGGCGATCTTGGCCTCTTCCCCGGTCAAAGGGTCGGTCGTCCAGACGCCGATACGCCCGGGCCGCACATCCGCTACAATTCCAAACGTACCAAGCGTTGCGATGATCCATTTTTCAAGATCCGCGACAAAACGGCGGAGATCCCGCGGTGGGGTGTCGCCGTGGGGGCGGCTGAGGTCCAGCATGAGGTAGGCGATGCGCTGGCCGGGGCCATGATAAGTCCATTGCCCGCCACGCCCCGCCGCATAAACCGGCAGAGCGTCCGGATTAAAGAGATCCTGCGCGCGGGCTGACGTGCCGGATGTGTAAAGGCGCGGATGCTCCAGCAGCCAGATCAATTCCTGCCCCGTGCCCGCCTGCATGCGTGCCTGATGCGCCGCCATCTCCGCGAGGGCGTCCGGATAATTGACGGGCGATGATGCCGTCCTCCACATAATTTTTTCAAAATTTTCCGCCGTGATGATTGCCTCACTCTTCCGCATAAGCTATAGCCCCCTTCGACGAGTGGTATCGCTTATTGCAAGACACTTGTCACGTTGCGGTCGTGGCGGAATGGTATACGCGCAAGCTTGAGGTGCTTGTGGGGGAAACCCCGTGGAAGTTCGAGTCTTCTCGACCGCACCACTTCTCTCAGAAGATGGTAGTCATATCTTATGCATTTCTCGGGTCACACCCGATACGATGCGGGGCCTCCCCGACGGATATGGCATTTCCCTCAATGGTCATAAGTAAATGAAATGACCATATTCAAAAAATTCCCCCTTTGATTTACACTACGCTTAAATTGCCGTCGCGATGATAATCATAAGTGACGATGCTCGCATCAATAGGGGTTTAGTTTTGAAAAAGCCGCTCAGAAAGGCCGTATTGCCCGTCGCAGGTTTGGGGACACGCTTCCTCCCCGCGACAAAAGCCATGCCGAAAGAGATGCTTCCGGTCGTTGATCGTCCGCTCGTGCAATATGCGATTGATGAAGCGCGCGAAGCGGGTATTGATCAGTTCTGCCTGATCACAGGCCGTGGCAAGGACAGCCTCATCGATTATTTTGATGTCGCGTTTGAGCTGGAGACGACCCTCCGGGAGCGGAACAAGTTTGCATTGCTGGAAACGCTGGAGCCCAGCAGTATTGAAGCCGGGTCACTCGCGGCTGTCCGTCAGCAGGAGCCGCTCGGGCTGGGCCATGCCATATGGTGCGCGCGGTCTTTTATCGGGGATGATCCTTTTGCGATCCTTCTGCCGGATGACATCATCAAAGGTGGGCGCGGCTGCCTGTCACAGCTTGTGGACGTCTATAATGAAACTGGCGGGAATGTCGTCGCCGTGACCGAAGTCCCACGCGATTACACGAATCGTTATGGCATACTCGATGTGGGTCAGGATGATGGCCGCACGGTTGAGGTTAAAGGATTGGTCGAGAAACCGGACCCATCCGTTGCGCCGTCCAACCTTTCCATTATCGGCCGGTATGTTCTGCGCCCCGAGATCATGACGCACCTCTCCAAGCTGGAGCGCGGTGCTGGCGGTGAAGTTCAGTTGACCGACGCCATGGCGAAGCTCATTGGCGACATGCCTTTCCATGGTCTGCGCTATGAGGGCACGCGTTATGATTGCGGTGACAAGGCGGGCTTCCTTGAAGCGCAGATTGCTTTCGCGATTGATCGTCCCGACCTCGGACCGGCCGTCAAAGCGTTTCTGCGGAAATATATTTAAAGGTCCGGGCATTGCGCCTGGGACGGTGAGGGCGTCACGTCAGCGCCCCCGCCATCCGGGCCGGAAAGAGGGGGGTTGTCACGGAGGACGAATTCCAGACATTTCTTGAACCCGGTATGTTGGTGCGGCACCCGACCCGACCGGAATGGGGCATCGGGCAGGTCCAATCCGCGATTGCCTGGCGTGTCACCGTGACATTTCCTGAGCAGGGAAAACAAATGATTGACGCACGACACGTCACGCTGATCGTGCTGCCGGAAGGGGCCTGACTTTTGCCGGGGGCTGCGCGGCGCGTTCCGATGCGGCGCTCCTGGTATAATGGGGTTCTGGACGTGGCTTTTCCGCCGGTCTGTCTGCATTGCAAAGCGGAAACCCTCTCCCACAACGCCCTCTGCGCAACCTGTTTCGCGCAGGTAGAGCGGATCTCACCGCCCTTCTGCCATGGATGCGCCGCACCGCTCCCCGCTGCGGAACATCTCAATCAAAACCATCACTGCATTTATTGTCAGAATTCCCCACCACCATGGTCGACAGCGCGCGCCGCGTTTATTTTCGGCGAAGTGACGCAATCTCTTATTTTCGATCTGAAATATGGTGATCGCACGGAGGTTGCGACATTTTTCGCCGACGCCATGATGCGCCATGGCGGGGACCTTCTGTCCGACGCTGATCTCATTGCGCCAGTGCCACTACATTGGCGGCGCCTGCTGCGGCGAAAATTCAATCAGGCGGCCATAATGGCGCGGACACTAAGTCGAATTTATCCCGGGCCGTTGCAGCTCGTGCCGAACCTGTTGAAGCGCATCCAACACACAGGCGCCCTCGCGCGTCTGGGGCCTGATGCACGTATGGAGAGGGTGCGGGAGGCCATCACGCTTAACCCGCGTTACAAGGAGATGATCAAAGGGCGACACATTGTTATGGTTGACGATATCTTGACCACCGGGGCAACGCTCTCCATCTGCTCTCAACGGTTGCTGGATGCCGGTGCGACCCAGGTCGCGATTTTGGTTGCGACCCGTTCCGGCCGACACATCCTTCCCTTTGCCCATAAGATTCATGGTTTTATTAATGCCGAAGATTGAAATTTATACGCAGGAACATTGCCCTTACTGCACCCGGGCCGTCGCTCTATTGACGCAGAAGAACGTCGCGTTTGAGCAGATTGATGCCCCGCGAGGCAGCGCGGCGCGTGAGGAAGCGACACGTCGCTCGGGCGGAAGCAGAACGGTTCCGCAGATTTTCATTGATGACCGCGCCATTGGCGGTTGCTCGGAATTATTCGCGCTGGAGCAGCAGAGGAAACTCGACCCGCTTTTAAGGCGTGCTGGATGATTTCCTTTGAGCTGCGATGCGCGCAGGCTCACGCATTCGATGGCTGGTTTTTGAGCACCTCGTTATTTGCTAAGCATCGCGCGGCGCAGCTTGTCGCCTGCCCCCATTGCGGCACGACGCACGGATCAGAAAATTTTGATGCATCTCTTCGACGGCCATCGTCGTTATCCGGGTCGATTCCGGTGTCGGGTCATCTTCGCGCGGCGCTACGGCGATTGCAGCGTGTTGCTGAAAATCATTGCGAGAATGTCGGGCGCCGCTTTGCTGAGGCGGCGCTTAGACGCCATGAATTCGCTGGAGGCGCCGAAACCATCTCAAGAGGAATTTATAGGCAGGCCTCCTCACAAAAGCGTGACATTTCAACGGAAAAAGGCATAAAGTTCCTCTCCATCCCTTGGGGCCCTATCGATGATGCCTAGGCTTGCGTCACGCGCCGCCGTGCTTCTGGTCGCGTTTTTTTCATTTCATGCCGTAGCCAAACCCGCACATCTCAACCGCGCTGCGCAGGGCGATGTGACGGGAATATGGATGGCGCAGACGCAGGACGGCGTTTTTCATATCTTCCATTGCGGGGCGGAAATTTGCGGCCGCCTCGTCGGTATGGATTATGAAGGGCCCGTGCCGCATGACGTTCTGGGTCGATCTCAATGCGATCTGACGATGCTGACAGGTTTCACGCCGCGCGGGGACGGGCAATGGCAGGGAAAGATCTTCGACCCTGAAGGCGGTAAGGTCTATGATGCGATCATCTGGTCGCCCAACCCGAATATCCTCAAACTGCGCGGTTACCTGCTTGGCATCCCGCTCTTAGGTCGGACGCAGATATGGACGCGATATACGGGCCACATCGGACCCGCCTGCAAAATGACAAGATAATCATGACGTTATCCCTGTCGCTTCACTGTTTACGAAACATCGCCTGATAATTTATGCGCGTATCGGATGTCAGGCGGCTGGCGGCACCGGCATAAAGCGTGCCGGTAATGTCAATCATTTTAAGCCCGGCCCCGCGTGCGGCGCGGACGAGTTCAGAAGGTTTGATGAATTTTCGCCATTGATGCGTGCCGACGGGCAGAATCCGCATCACATATTCCGCCCCGAATTTCGCGATCGCGAGGGAGCGCATCGTGCGGTTGAGCGTTGAGATCGCGACCAAACCGCCCGGGCGGGTCAGGTCGCTGAGGAGATGCAGAAACATCTCGGCATCTGTCACATGTTCAATGACTTCCAACGCGCTTATGGCATCAAATGTGAGGCCCTGGGCAACGAAATCCTCCGCGGCTCCTTGTTGGTAGACGAGGCTTCCTCTCCCCGTTTCCGGGTGGGAAATTTCCTGGTGGGATTGCGCCGCCGCGATGGCCTCCGCCGATGCGTCCAGCCCGGTCACCTGATAACCCAGCCGCGCATAAGCCTCACTGGCGATGCCCGCACCACAACCAATATCGAGCAGCTTGACCGCTTCCCCATCCGGTCTGGAAAGCGATCTGAAGAATTGATGATTCCAGTTTGTGCGGAGCGGATTCATGTCATGCAGCGCCCGCATGGGCCCTGACGGGTCCCACCATGACGCTGCCAAACGTCCGAACTGTGCAATTTCCTCAGCGGATATGGACGACGCCCTGTTCATGTCTCTGTAACCCTTCATCAAAACTGGACGAAACGGCGTTAAATTTGTATTCACCGCGTTTGGGCGCATGTTTAACATGCCGAAGCCCGGATTTCACCCGGTGTTGAGCCAAGCCTGCCGGGCTTTATACAAAAAACGACATTTCAGGAGTTTTTATCACGATGGCGCCCCAGAAGGATCATGAAGTCAGTCGCATCGTGATGAAATTCGGTGGCACCTCCGTGGCCAATATTGAACGCATGCGCGCTGTGGCGGCCCGTGTCAAAGCGGAGTGGGAAAGCGGGAAGCAGGTTGTCGTCGTTGTTTCCGCCATGGCGGGTGTGACCAATCAATTAGTGTCCCATTGCCACGCCCTGTCCCCCCACGTCGATATGCGGGAATACGACGCCGTCGTCGCAACGGGAGAGCAGGTGACAAGCGGGCTGATGGCCCTTGCCCTTCAGGCAGTCGGCGTTCCGGCGCAATCCTGGATGGGCTGGCAGATCCCGATCATCACAGATGATGCGCATGGTAAAGCCAGCATTCTGGGCATTGATGGCGCAAGGCTGATTCGCTGCCTTGAGGCCGGCATCGTGCCGGTTGTCGCCGGGTTCCAGGGCGTCTGTCCGGCGGAAGAGGCGCCAGCCGCGACAGAAGTGGACAGCATCGCCACTTTGGGCCGCGGAGGGTCGGATACATCGGCTGTCGCCATCGCCGCTTCCGTAAAAGCGGGTCGTTGTGACATTTATACCGATGTGGATGGTATTTATACAACGGACCCGCATATTGTCAGCGCCGCCCGCAAGCTGGACCGCATCACCTTCGAGGAAATGCTTGAGCTGGCATCGGTCGGCGCAAAAGTTTTGCAGACACGAAGCGTCGCCCTCGCCATGCGGGAGCGTGTGCGCGTGCGCGTTCTATCCAGTTTTGACGAATCGACGGATGACTCAGGTTCATGCGTTGTGGATGAGGAAGAGGTAATGGAAAAAGATCTGGTGACGGGGATCGCCTACGCGCTTGATGAAGCGAAAATCACGGTGAGCCACCTCCCTGACCGACCCGGCATTGCGGCGGCCATATTTTCCACCCTCGCGGCGGCGCGGGTCAATGTTGACATGATTGTGCAAAGCGTCGGGTCGGACGGTTCCACCAATATGACGTTCACCGTCCCGAAGACGGAGCAGGGTGCTGCCATCTCCGCGCTGGAGGCTGCAAAAAGCGACATACAGTTCGGCGCGATTCACTCCGCGCAGGACGTTGCGAAAATCAGCGTGGTTGGCGTCGGGATGCGGTCCCATAGCGGGATGGCAAGCACCATGTTTACAACGCTCGCGGAGCGGGGAATAAACGTGCAGGTGATATCAACGAGTGAGATCAAGATCTCGGTCCTGATCAAGGCGGAATATCTGGAACTGGCCGTGCGCGCCCTGCACACAGCCTATGGCCTCGATGATCAGGACGGGGGACATCAGAATGGTTGAGCTTAATCGCGCACGTGCGGAGGCCGCGCTCGCCGGTCTCTGGGCGGATGGCTGTCGCTTCCTCGGCACAAAAACGGCCATATTGGGCGGCGCTATGTCATGGGTGAGTGAGCGACACCTTGTGGCGGCTATCTCCAATGCCGGGGGGTTTGGCGTCATCGCCTGTGGTGCCATGTCGCCGGACCGGCTGGCGGAGGAAATCACCGCCACCCGCGCGCTGACGGATGCGCCTTTCGGCGTCAATCTGATCACGATGCACCCTGACCTTGACCGCCTTGTCAGTGTCTGTCTAGAGCTTAAGGTCGGGCATGTCGTGCTGGCGGGCGGTGTCCCTGCCGGCGTAACCATCAAGGCGTTGCGAGATGGCGGTATCCGCACGATGGGTTTTGCGCCGGCGCTCGCGCTTGGCAAGCGCCTTGTCCGACTGGGCATTGAAGCATTGGTGATTGAAGGCTCTGAAGCTGGTGGCCATGTCGGGCCGGTGTCTCTTAATGTCCTCGCTCAGGAGATCCTGCCGCACCTACGGGATGTGCCGATTTTTGTGGCGGGGGGCTGGCGCGCGGCGATGCCATCCTCAGTTATCTTGAAATGGGCGCCGCTGGCGCGCAATTGGGCACGCTCTTCGCAGCATCTCAGGAAAGTATCGCGCATGACAACTTTAAATCCGCTTTTTTAAGGGCGAATGCGCGCGATGCCGTGACGTCGGTTCAACTTGATGAGCGTTTTCCCGTTATACCCGTTCGTGGCCTGACAAATAATGGGACGCGGCGTTTTCTGGCGCATCAGGCGGAAATCCTTCGGCGTTTTCAGGAAGGTGAAGTGAGCAGGGAAGACGCACAGTTGGAAATTGAGCATTTCTGGGCCGGCTCCCTTCGACGGGCCGTCATTGATGGTGATATCGAGAATGGCTCTGTCATGGCGGGGCAATCTGTCGGTATGGTCAAAGCGGTCAAACCCGTTGCACAGATTATCAATGACCTCGTTGATGAGGCGATACAGAGCCTTATGAAGCGCAAAGCGGGTTAAACAATCGATATTTCAGGCGAGAAAGGCGATTTTTGGATGAGCAGCGGTGGGGCGTCAAATGGGAAAGCTTCCAGAACCGAGCCGCCGGCTCATTTCCCCGTCGGTAAACGTCTTAAAGCACAAAGGGTCAAGCTTGGCTGGGATTTAAGCGATGTCGCGGCCTGGCTGCGCATCCGGGAAACCTACCTCATCGCTTTTGAGGAAGGGCGAACGGAGGACCTCCCCTCCGGCGTTTACGTGGTGGGGTTTTTACGCAGCTATGCGCGTGCCCTCGGCCTGGATGCGGATGACATCGTATCGGAGTTTCAGGCGGTCATCCCCTTATCCAAAGTGCGCAGCCCGGCCCTGAACATCCCGGAACCCCTGGTGGGACGTGGTGTCCCTGTCGGGATCTGGGCGGCAATCGGGCTTGTTCTGATCGTCATCGCTTATACCGGCATTTACCATTATGCGGGAGATGACAGCGAGGACGTGCGGGACAAGCTCGCGGCCGGACCGACGAAAACCGTACCGAAAAATGCGGGACTATCGCCCGAAATTGCCGCTGTCATGCCAGAGCCACCCGCCCCGGCGCCGCCCGCGGAAGCATCTTCCGTGCCACCCGCCGCAATGCAAGCGGCGGAAGCGACCCCCGTCGAAACCACGTCAAACGCAGCGTCCATCGGGCAAGCCATCCCGCCGGAAACGGATCATGCCCCGCCTGGCGCGACACCCATCGCGGCACCGGGAAACGATAGCCAGGCCATTGCCGGGCAGGCCACCCCGACTGGACAGGACATGGCGACGCCGCCTTCTCCGCTCCCCACCGTCCCGGAAAGTCCGACCGGTTTTGACCTTGTGGCATCGCATAATACGTGGGTGCGCGTGACGGATAAGGATGGCCAGGATGTCTGCAATCGCGTGCTCAAACCCGGTGAAATCTGCAGCGGCAAGCGCGATAAGGCGCCATACCGCATCACGACCGGCAATGCGGGCGGGGTGGCTTTCCGGTTCGGGGATGCTGTGACAGCGCCCCTTGGCGAGAACGGTCAGGTGATCCGCAACCTTACTTTGACGGCGGAGGATATTGCGCAGGGTCGTGCGCCCGATAACACGGCCTCATCCACACCGGAGACGCATCCAACGGATTCCATTCTGCGGCAGAGTGACACGCCGCCTGCGATCGCGACGGATCAGACGGGTGAGGGCGGTGCGTCCCCAACGACTCCCGAGGCGACCCGGCAAAATCAGCCGCCTCCGGCAAGCGTGGTGGCCCCCAAACAGAAAAAGCGGCCCGAAAAATCCGAGAGTGACCGCTTAAATGACCGACAGCTCGGCCAGATTCGGGCGCAAGTATCACCCTGAGGAAAGATTTTGCGGCATAACGCCGCCAGAGGTGGAAAGTCACGCCCTAACTCTGGTATTAGGCGCCAGAGTGCCTAATTATATGTCATATTTGTCATGGACGCCGATGCCCGATGGGCGGCGATTCATGGAGGATTGTGGAGAGTATGAGCGGATATCGCCCCTATCAGCATATTGAACGCCGAAAATCCCGGCAGATCATGGTCGGCAAGGTTGCGGTCGGAGGTGATGCGCCCATTTCCATCCAGACAATGACAAATACGTTGACGTCAGACGCCAAGGCGACAATCGAGCAGATCCGCCTTGCTGAGATTGCCGGCGTGGATATTGTCCGCGTTTCCTGCCCGGATGAGGAAAGCACCGCCGCTTTATCTGAGATCGTGCATGAAGTGAACGTGCCGATCGTCGCCGATATTCACTTTCATTATAAGCGGGCGATTGAGGCGGCAAAGGCGGGCGCTGCGTGCCTGCGCATCAATCCCGGCAATATTGGCAGTGCCGAGCGTGTGCGTGAGGTTGTCTCCGCCGCGCGGGATCACGGATGTTCCATCCGGATCGGCGTCAATGCAGGTTCACTTGAAAAACACCTGTTGGAAAAATATGGTGAGCCGAACCCGGAGGCTTTGGTTGAGAGTGCGCTGGAGCACGCCAAAATCCTCCAGGACCATGATTTTCACGAATTTAAAATCAGCGTCAAAGCGTCCGACGTTTTCATGGCCGTCGCCGCCTATCAGCAACTTGCCGATAGCTGTGACCACCCTTTGCATATCGGCATTACGGAAGCCGGTTCAAAACGCGCTGGCACGGTGAAATCTTCCATCGGGCTGGGCAATCTGCTCTGGGCCGGTGTGGGTGACACCATGCGCGTCTCCCTCTCCGCGCCGCCGCAGGAGGAAGTTCTTGTCGGCTGGGATATTCTCAAATCGCTCGGTTTACGTCATCGTGGCGTCAAAATTATTTCCTGCCCATCCTGCGCGCGCCAGGGCTTTAATGTCGTGGAAACTGTGCAGATTCTGGAAGATCGCCTTCAACACATCAAAACACCCCTGACCCTGTCTATTATCGGTTGCGTCGTGAATGGGCCGGGAGAGGCGCTGATGACGGATCTCGGTGTGACGGGCGGCGGTGCAGGGCGCCACATGGTGTACGCGGCGGGGCGGCAGGATCATCGCCTTGAAGACGGGCAGGATATGATCTCGCATATTATTGACCTGGTGGAGGCCCGCGTCGCGAAAATCGAGGCGGAAAAAGCGGCCGAGACTGAACAGAATGAACCAAAAAAAGTAAACGCCTGATTTTATGCCAGCTCTGCAACCTGCGCGCGGTACGCACGACCTTATCGGCGACGAAGCGCGCCGTCACGCCCATGTTATCCAAGTCGCGCGGCGCGTCACCGCGCGATATGGCTATGAGGAATGGTCGACCCCGATTTTTGAGGATACGCGCGTTTTTTCCCGAACGCTCGGAGATACGTCCGATGTGGTGACGAAGGAAATGTATTCCTTCGAGGATCGCGGTGGGGAAAGCCTGACTCTGCGGCCCGAGGGCACGGCCGCGATATGTCGCGCCTTCGTCTCAAACGGTCTGACGCAGAAATTACCGCAACGTGTTTTCTATAATGGCCCGATGTTCCGTTATGAGCGCCCGCAAAAGGGGCGGTTCCGTCAGTTTCATCAGATTGGCGCGGAATATCTCGGCAGTTCCGACCCGCTGGTCGATGCTGAAACGATCGCCATGGCGCAGATGATCCTCCGTGAATTGGGGCTTGAACAAGATGTGTCGTTACAGATCAACACACTGGGGGATGTCGAGAGCCGTCTCGCATGGCGCAAGGCGCTGATCGCCTATTTTGTTGCGCATCAGGATGCGCTTTCTGATGAAAGTCGGGCGCGGCTGCATCAGAACCCATTGCGCATTATTGACAGCAAATCCAGTCAGGATCGCACATTACTGCAAAGTGCGCCGTCATACTCGGATTACCTCAATCCAGCATCGCGGGAATTTTACGATGGGCTGCGGCGCGGGCTGGACCTCTATGGCGTTGCCTACACCGAGAACCCCCACATCGTCCGCGGACTCGATTATTACAGCCACACCGCCTTCGAATTTGTGACGGAAAAACTGGGCGCGCAGGGCACGGTGCTTGCGGGCGGACGCTATGAGGGGCTTGTGGCCGAAATGGGCGGCCCGTCGATTCCCGCCATCGGCTGGGCAGGCGGGATCGAACGCCTCGCCCTCCTCATCGCGCCGCCGGAAAGTCACGGCAAATATGTTGTCGTCCTCCCCATGGGCGACGCCGGCCTGCCCGAGGCGATCTCCCTGTTGCAGAAACTGCGTGAAGGCGATGTGCGGGCGGAAATGGCGCATCATGGCGCTTTTAAGAAACGGATGGAGCGCGCCATCAAAGGGGGGGCGACGCACCTCATCCTGATGGGTGAGGATGAGCTGGCGCAAGGCCGCGTCATCCTCAGGGATCTCAGCCTGCGTGCGCAGCGGGACGTGCCGATTGATGAGGCATTGCGCTTCCTGAGTCACGGCGCCTGATCCATGGCGTTGGATGAACGGCTTGATCGCATTCTCGCGCGCCATGAAGAAATCGCTGCGATCATGGCAGAGGGGCAGGTGAATGGCGATGCGTTCTCCCGGCTCTCGCGGGAATATGCGGATCTCGACCCCGTCGTGCAGGCCGTACAGGCTTATCGAGATGCCGCGCAACGCATGGCGCAGGCACGTGAATTGCTGGATGACCCCGAAATGCGGGAGCTTGCTGAAATCGAAATCCAGGAAGCAGAAGCGAAATGTGATGAGCTGAAGCTTCAATTGCGGCTGGCGCTGCTTCCCAGAGATGAAGCCGATGCACGAAGCGCCATCCTCGAAATCCGGCCCGCAGCCGGGGGGGATGAGGCGGCGCTTTTCGCGGCGGAGCTTTTCGGCGCTTATAAACGCTATGCGGAGCTGAATCACTGGCGCTTCGAAATTGATGAATATGATGAAAGCGACCTTGCCGGGCTGAGAAGTGGTGTGGCGACGATCTCCGGGCGCGGTGTTTTTTCCAAACTCAAATTCGAATCCGGCGTGCATCGTGTCCAGCGCGTGCCGACGACGGAAACGCAGGGACGCATCCATACCTCGACCGTGACGGTCGCGGTCCTTCCCGAGGCGGAGGAGGTGGATGTCGATATTGATGAGACGGACCTGCGCATCGATGTTTATCGCGCCTCAGGTGCGGGCGGGCAGCACGTTAATAAAACCGAAAGCGCCGTGCGAATCACCCATCTCCCCTCCGGCGTCGTCGTCGCGATGCAGGAGGAAAAAAGTCAGCATAAGAACAAAGCCAAGGCGATGAAAATCCTACGTGCGCGCCTATATGAACAACAACGCGCCCAGGCTCATGCCGCCCGCTCCGCCGATCGTAAATCCCAGGTCGGGACGGGTGACAGGTCGGAGCGAATCCGCACTTATAATTTCCCGCAAGGTCGCGTCACCGATCACCGCATCAATCTCAGCCTGCATAAAATTGACCGCGTCATGCTCGGTGAATTCAACGAAATTATTGATGCGCTGGTGCAGGATGAGCAAACCGCTTTGCTCGCCGCGGAAGGGCTGTGATAGGATGGCGCGGCCCCGAAATGACTTAGCTGATCGGGCCTGAGCAGATCCCGGCTTTGCCTTTTTCATGCCGGGTTGCACCGGGTTCGGAGGCATCCATCAGATAGAAATCCCCCAGATCATCATCAGCGGCTGCGATGATGACATGGCCATCGGGCCGGAGGAGGATGCCTTCACTCTCCACCTGATGCACGACCCGCGCGCCTTCATGATCGATGACGATCATCTCACCGCAAAGCGCGTAATGATGGGCGCGGGGCGCATCTTTCACCGGGATGATTTTCTCATAAGAATCGAGACCGTCATGCAGGTGAATCACGGCGGCAAGCCTGCCATCAATATAAAGCCGCGTCGTCTCGGATATCTCATTCGGCGCGCGAGGATCCTGCAATTTGAAGGCGCCAGCCTGCGCGGCTGATGTTGCGATCAGCATCAAACAGGCGCAGAAAAGTAGAGTGCGAAATCGGGCAGGCATCATCTCCTTATAAAATGCGATCTACGGGAAAGTGTTAAATAAAATGCGCGTGCGTGACATTCTGGCAAGGGCGACCCTTCGATTGACGCAGGCAGGCGTTGAGGACGCGCGGGCGGAGGCGAGGCGTCTGCTGTGCTGGGCGGCGGGGATCGACCTCACCGCGATCGTCACCCTCCTGCGTCTTGATGACACGGCGCAGGCGCGGTTTGAGGACGTCATTGCCCGCCGCGCGCGACGGGAGCCCTACGCCTATATCACGGGCTCACGCGGTTTCTGGACGCAGGATTTCCTCACGAATGAATACACACTGATCCCGCGGGCGGATAGCGAGACGTTGATTGAAGCGCTGCGTCATCACAAGCCGCAGAGGGATAGACCTTACCGTATTCTGGATCTCGGCACGGGGACGGGTTGCCTCCTTCTGGCGGCGCTCAGCCATTACCCGAATGCGCGGGGCGTTGGCGTTGATATCGTGCCAGAAGCGACACAGCTCGCGCGGGAAAACGCGAAACTGAACCAGCTTGAGCGCCGCGCCCGGTTTGTCACCAGCCATTGGGGTGACGCTTTGACAGGGCGCTATGACATTATCCTGAGCAACCCGCCTTATATCAGAACCGGGGATCTGGCAGAGCTGATGCCGGAAGTGCGTTATTATGAACCGGCTTCTGCCCTTGATGGCGGGGCGTCGGGCTTGGACGCCTACGCCGCCATCCTGTCTGACCTTCCGCGCCTGATGCGCCGCGACGGGATTGCGGTGCTGGAGCTGGGCAAGGGGCAGGACCAGGAGGTGCGGCATCTGGCGGCGGAAAACGGGCTGGAAATGCGCGCTTGTTACAACGACCTTAACGGCATTGCGCGCGCCATGATTCTCGGTTTGGGCGCATATTAAAACTTGGCAGAGGTGAGGGGAGCTGCTAAACTCGCCTGCGAGGCTTTGTTCGATTGCGCTTTTAATGCGCATTTCGCTCTGCTGGAGACGGTATCGCGGTTATCGGTTATGACATTGTCAAACCTACGCGCTGTTTCCTCGCCCGACCTTCGACTTTGGAAAGCAAGGCAGGACATTTTCCACACTGCTTTGCCGATCATGAACCAGGCAGGGCTGAGCCTTGCCAGCAGGAAAGTCCCATTTAAATCCATGAACATCAAACGTATCAGAGGCCGTCATCATCGCTCCAACGGTGGGATGAGCGCGCGTCAGGGTAATAATCAGACGCCGCTTAACCGCAACCACGTGTTTGACAGTAACGGGCCTGAAATGCGTGTCCGCGGCACGGCGCAACAGCTTTTTGAGAAATATCTTCAGCTGGGTCGGGACGCGACCGGTGCGGGTGACCGAATCCTTGCGGAGGCGTATTTCCAGCATGCTGAACATTATTTTCGTATCATCAATGCCATGACGCAGGCGGCCCAGCAATCTCAGGCAGAACGTCAGGAGCGCCATCAGAAGCGCATGAAGGCGCAGCAGGCTGAGTCGGGGGAGGAGCGTCGCGGGCCTGAGGAAGCGGAGGGTGAGTCAGAAGGCGAGACCGCCCATGTTGCTGAGGATAACGCTGAATAAGAAAAGATCGATCGCGACCTCCGCCGAGGTCGCGTCTCGCCCGGGCTGGATAACATGATGCTTCATGCGGGGGAGGTCGCGCAGGGTCGATACGGCTATGATGGCTGACCCAGTCGGGATGGTAGCGGCGGACGGATTTGAACCGCCGACCAAGGGATTATGATTCCCCTGCTCTACCGCTGAGCTACGCCGCCATCGCGACTGGTGGGATGCAATTAAAGCCCCGGTGATATCGTGTCAACCACGTGCGCAATGATTTTGTGCGTGATATCAAAAAACTGCAATGGTGCCCGGCTGACGAAAAAAGGAAGCCGACCGGTCGTTGACCCGTTTCAATGAAAGCCTGTCTCCTGACCATCTACTGCTTTCGCTGGCCGCGGTCGTCCTGAATGGGTTGATGCCGACATGAGTTTCAAAACCTACTTTATCGCCTCCCTCCTCCAGTTTCGTGCGTATTTCGGGTGGTTGCCCGCATCGGTCGTGACGGTCATCATGCTCGTCACACTGGCATTGGTCGCGTTTTATGCCAGCCATTGGATGACGCGCTTCCTGCTCCGCCTGCTCAGTCGGGAGGGTAGCACGGTCGCGCGCAAAATCGTGCTGTCGACGCGTCGCTCCGTGCGGCTGATCATCGTGCTGGTTGTGGTGATTTCAGCCTTGCCCGCGGCTTCCGGACTTTCCTGGCGGACGACGCAGATTCTGCAGAAATCTTTCGTCTTCATCGCGATATTAATGGTGGGTTATAGTGCGATCAAAGCATTCCGTATTATGACGGAGGCTTATCTCAGTCGCATTTCGCTGAGTGAGCATCACGATGACATCATCGTCCGCTCGCACCAGACGCAAATCAAAGTTCTGCAACGCCTTCTTGAGATCCTCGTCGGTATCATCACCGTCGGGGTCGCATTGATGACGTTTGATTCCGTCCGCAATTATGGTGTGTCTCTCTTCGCCTCGGCTGGTGCTGCATCACTGATCGTCGGCTTGTCGGCACGCGGCCTGCTGACGAATCTTCTGGCAGGTGTGCAGATCGCCATTACCCAGCCGATCCGGATGGAAGATCTCATCATCATTAATGGCGACTGGGCGTGGGTGGAGGAAATCACGGCGACTTACGTCGTGCTACGCGTCTGGGACTGGCGGCGACACATCGTGCCGATCTCCTATTTTCTTGAAAACCGGTTTGAGAACTGGACACATAACTCAGCCGCCATCATCGGCATCGTCTATCTGTATCTCGATTACGAAGCCCCGATCGACGCGCTTCGGGAGGAATTACAGGAGATCGCGAAGACATGTCCTCTCTGGGATGGAAAGGTGCTCGATTTTCAGGTTGCGGATTGTGACGCTGTGACAATCAAGATCCGAATCATCGCCAGCGCCCGAAGCGCGCTCAAAAGCTGGGATCTCCGCTGCGACATTCGCGAGAAGATGATTAAACGCATTCGGGAGGATTATCCTGAAGCATTGCCGCGCCATCGGCTGGGGATGGTGACGGCGCATATGGTAAGGGAGGTCACTTCCATGGGGGAGGAAGAGATTTCGCCCCCGATTGACCGTCCGCCGCCACGCCCCCCTTCGAAACTGGCCAAACCATCCGGGCCAAAAGGCGGATGATGATGCTTGGAGCAGCGCGTGCGGCATTTTTTTTAAATTCCAGTCTTGTCAGTCGCGCTGATGAAGGTTAGAAGCACGCCCACGGACCAGATGGGCGCATAGCTCAGCGGTAGAGCACTACCTTGACATGGTAGGGGTCACAGGTTCAATCCCTGTTGCGCCCACCATTTGGTCCGTCACAGATTCCCCGATTTCAAGCTGATCGACGCGCGGCCCGCACCGCCTTATCGCCTGCGGGCACGGTGAATGCGAGATGCGCCTCTCTCAGCGAAGATGATGAAGCTCTCGATAGAGCGCCAGGCCGGATATCAGCGAGGCTCGTGACGTAAGTTTCAGTCCTCGATAAGCGGTGCCGTATGAGAAATCATGCAGCAACGTCGATCTCATCTTCCTGATGATTCGTGACCCGCAATGTTCCCGCGCATGACGGCGCGGACGGGGCGTTACCATGCGGGACAATCACATTCTCCTCCAGTGTCGCCGCTACTTGAAGCGGCGTGATGCTCCCATTTTGCGGCCGAGCGATGCACAGGCCGAACCCCGTACCACAATCTCCACCAAGATTATGTGAAACGATGGGTTGACGTCGCCCACGACAAAAAATTTTTCCACAGAGAAACAGGATTTCTCGACAATAAAATAAATTGAACTATTTAAATAAAAATTTATCAAGCCAAGATAATCTGACTTTTGCGCGAGTTATTGGTGGATCGTCGGTCCGGCTACCTCGCAGCTCGGAAATAAACATGTCTTCTCGACTTCCTCAAAGCTGAACGAGAAGGATTCATCGAAAAAGGAATCGTAGAACGATGGCAACGATCACCGTCCCGGGTATCACCGGTCAGAATTACCAGTTTGACGCGCCGGAGACGGCCACAAGCGCTTTGGCGCAGCAATATGCGGACGCAATCACTGCGGCCATCGCAGACGGTACGTTCGTCGCCGTCCCTCCCAATGTCTCAGCGTCGGATGTTTTTACCGTTGTTGAGGCGGACTGGATCGTCCAGTCCTTTGGGACGACCCTGGATAATCTGGCAGACGGCGTCACGCACCTTCTTGTCCATCAAGGTAATGCGACGGTGCCGTCAAGTTTTTCGATCGATGCCACGGAATCACGTCAGCTCTCCATCCTCGATGCATCAACTTCTCCGGGGAATTACATGATCTCCGGGGCAATTGGCGGGGCGATTTCCGTCCTGGAGGGCTCACGCTTTTCTGACTTCGGTAACGCGACGGGGGATTGGACGATTGCCGTCAATGCGGGCGGCGTTCCCAACTCACCTGTTGGCCCGTCCAGTCAGGAAGGCCTCAATGAACTTGTCAGCACGGCTTTGAATGTGGGCGGCAACGTCATCAACACGTCGAGTGGTGAAAATTATGTAACGGTAACAGGTGCGAGAAACCTCATTGGTCTCGGCCAAGGCAATAATTATCTCGTCTCTCAGGGCAATGACACTGTTTACGGTCAGGGTTTCGACGTCAACTACCTCACGGGCGCCGGGGGGTTGGATTACATCGTCACGGCAGGGACGACATATGGCAGGGATTTTGTGACGATCAATGGCGGTCGTGGGCAGTATGATCTCGGCGAAAACGCCGACGTCATCGATACGGCGACGGTAGGCAGTGTCATCAAGGTGAAGGCAAACAGCTCCATCTCGGGCGGTACCGGGTCAACCGTGACATTTGATAATGCAGGTGGGTCAGGGACGATTACCGGCGCTGTCGGTGACACGATTTCCGCGGCGGGAAATCTCTCCGTCTTTCAGGGGCAGGATCATGTCGTCAGTGTGGCCGGCGCATTGACCTTCCTCAACGGAACTGGAAACTCGACGATTTCAGGCGGTGAGAACAGCACGATCTGGGGAGGTGCGGGCCTCGATGCCATTGCGACGATGACGGGCTATTCCATCATCACCCTGAATCAACCGGGCTCCACCGGTAACCAGACGATCGACGCATCAAATTCAACCGGCAATATCGACTTCTGGTCAGGCGCGGGAGAGTCTCTCTTTACTGGCGGGACGGGTGACGATCACATGGTCTTCGGCACGGCGTTTTCAGGCGCGTCCGGTGACTCAATTGTCACGGTGACAGGCGGAGAGGGTGCAAATTCCTTCGGCGTCCTGGCAGGTCACAGTGGCGGCAATATCACCATCACGGATTTCGATGCCTCGAAGGGTGATTATTTCTTCCAATATTTCTACAACCCTGTGGATTCGGCGCTGGCGGTCCAGGATCTGCTGGCCACCGCCACGGTCTCAGGGGGGAATACGATTCTGCAGCTGGATAATAATATGCAGGTCACGTTCCTCGGGGTCGAGCATCTCGACGCCTCCGCCATCCATATCAGCTGATCCGACGGATAGGATTTGAGCTGGAAGGGTCAGTTTCGAACTGTAGATACGGGCCCTTCCATCCTCTTGCCTTATTCGTATCGTCGAAATTCCATGATTCGCCCGTGCTTCCGCCGCGTGCCGATCGACTTGATGTCGCAAATTGGACGACCGATGGGACAATGTTCGGGACGTTCGTGAAACGCCATCCCGCCGCGCAGACCCTTTACTGGAAATTCGTGTGACGGTGCGCCATTTCGGCCTCGGACACCTCGAATTCCTTTACGAGCTCTGCGAAAAGCGCATCGCAGGTCAGCAGAACGCCTTGCTCAAAAAGGCTGCCCGCAAATTGACGCGAGTCAGATGCGGGGATTTCAAGGGTGATGTCAGATAATTTCTGTAATGCATTTTCCCCCGCACAGGTGATCGCGATGATCTTCGCACCGACATCACGCGCGATCTCTCCGTAATGGAGCGTCACATGCGTGGCACCGGAGCCGGAAATTAATATCAGCACGTCTTCCGGCTGGATGGAGGGTGCTGAAGCTTCACCGATAAAATGCGTGTTAAGGCCAAGATGCATGAAGCGCATGGCCACCATCTGCGCGACCAGACCGGACCGCCCCTGACCGGAGAAAAACCACCGCGTTCCCGTCTTCCCGCCTTTGGAAATGGCAAGGCAGAGCGCGGCGACGGCCTCAAGCTGGGAGGGCGCGCTATCTCGCATGAGACGCGACGTCTCGTCCATGACGATCTGGAGACTGGCCTTGGCCGGGTTAACGGATCTCATAATGTCACCATTGGCTTGATCGAATGCGGGTCGCGCGATGCCTCAAGCGTATCCTGAACATGCACCAGGTCATAACGCGCCGTCACCATCGATGTCAGATCCACCTGATGGCGCGCGACCATCGAAATCGCGATTGGCCAGGTGCCGGTATAGCGGAAAACACCTGTCAGCCAGATTTCCCGCGTCTGAAGCTTAGTGAAGGGGATCGGCAGTTCGTCCGCGCCCATCCCAACGAGCATGAAGAAAGAGGAATGCCAACGATACGATGTTTCCAAGGCGGCGAACAGTCCCGAAATCGATTCGGCGAAATTCGTCTGTGAAATCTGCGCCATCCCCTTGGACGCGGCGGGCCAGCCATTGCAGACAGGCTTCAGCCGTCGGACAATGGGGGTCTCCTTCGACAGTTTGCGCAACATCCCCTCACGTTATCGCCGCAACTGGCGGCCCCGGCAAACAAAACGCCATCCTCGCCGCCCTTTGTAGTGGCGCCATAACGTCACGCGTTACGGATCAGCCAGCGGCCCGGTATTTGATGGGGGTGGGGTGAGGGAATGGAGGCTTGAAAGGGCGCAGATCGTGAAGACGAGGCAATGCCCCCACCCCTTTTTTGTGACTCCCAAAAAAACCCCCAATTTCGTGCGCTTGCATGACAAGGGGTGAGAAGCCGTGAGAGAAGTTTATGGCGGGAAACCGGGGAAAATCAAGGGTCGTGAGTGGGGATGAGAAGCCGTGATAACGGTTGCTGGCGGAGGGGATGGGATTCGAACCCACGGTACGGCTTGACACCGTACAACGGTTTAGCAAACCGCCGCCTTCAGCCACTCGGCCACCCCTCCGCCGTGAGGGACGTTGTTTACACGACGTTTGCAACTGTGCTTCTAGGGGGAATTGGCATGGACGTCAAACCCCCTTTGATGCTGAAACGTGATTATACCGCGAGTATTTTTTTCAGCAGCTCATTGACAAGGGCGGGGTTGGCTTTTCCCTTCATCGCCTTCATGACCTGCCCGACAAAAAACCCGAAAAGCTTGTCTTTTCCGCTGCGATATTGGGCCAGCATGTCCGGATTTGCCTCCAGCACCGCCGTGATCGCGGCTTCAATCGCGCCCGTATCTGTGACCTGCTTCAGCCCGCGCTTATCGACGATGTCGCTTGCGGAAGCCTCTGACGTGAACATCTCCTCCAGAACTTCCTTCGCGATCTTGCCATTAATCGTCGAATCCTGAATCAGCTTGAGCAGACCCGCGAGGCGTTGCGCCGAGATCGGGGAGCGGTCAATTCCGACGCCGAGTTTATTCAGGCCGGCGAAAAAGTCGCCCAACATCCAGTTGGCTGCCAGACGCGGCTCCGTTTCTTTCGCGAGGGTCTCATAGAAATCCGCCACGGCCTGCTCCGTGGTCAGAATACCGGATTCGTAACGGCTGACGCCATATTGCGCCTCCAACCGGGCACGTTTCGGCTCGGGGAGTTCCGGCAGGTGATCACGCAGCGATTCGACCCATTTTGCGTCGAGAACCAGCGGCAAAAGGTCCGGGTCCGGAAAATAACGGTAGTCATGCGCATTTTCTTTGCTGCGCATGGAACGCGTCTCACCGCGCGTGTGGTCGAAAAGCCGCGTCTCCTGCTGCACCTCGCCACCCGATTCCCAGACTTCCACCTGGCGTTGCGCTTCAGCCTGAATCGCCTGCATGACGAAGCGGATCGAATTGACGTTTTTGACCTCACAGCGTGTGCGATAGGCTTCCCCCGTCTTACGCACGGAGACATTGACATCCGCACGCATGGAGCCTTCTTCCATATTGCCGTCGCACGTGCCGAGGTAACGCAGAATCTGCCGAAGCTTCCGCAGATAGGCCCCGGCTTCCTCCGGGGAGCGCAAGTCGGGCTCACTGACGATTTCCATCAGCCCGACACCGGCGCGGTTGAGGTCAATCAAAGTAAGTTCCGGGTCCTGATCATGGATGGACTTGCCCGCATCCTGCTCAACATGCAGGCGCGTGACGCCGATTTTCCGCGTCTGCCCATCGGCAAGCTCAATCTCGATCTCGCCTTTCCCGACAATAGGGTGCTCAAACTGGCTGATCTGATATCCCTGCGGCAAATCGGCGTAAAAGTAATTTTTGCGGTCAAAACGGCTGAAAAGATTGATCTGCGCATTGAGTCCGAGGCCCGTTCGCACAGCTTGCGCGACGCATTCCTCATTCAAGACCGGCAACATCCCGGGGAAGGCAGCGTCAACCAGACTGACCTGCGTATTGGCCTCAGCCCCGAATGCTGTCGGCGCGCCGGAGAAAAGTTTGCTCTGACTGACGATCTGGGCATGGACTTCCAGCCCGATCACGACTTCCCAGGCGCCGGTCGCGCCCTCAATAGCATAAGTGCTCATGACAGCCCCTCCGCAAAATGAGCAGGGCGATGCGCAAATGACGCCGCGTCCTCCAGCACCCGACCGGCTGCAAACATGGTTTCCTCCTCAAAGGCGCGGCCGATCAGTTGCAGCCCGAGCGGCAAACCTTCTCCATTGAGACCTGCCGGCAGGGAAAGGGCCGGCAGGCCGGCCAGACTGGCGGGCACCGTGAAAATATCGTTCAGATAGACCTGCACCGGGTCGCTTGGCTTCTCATCCTGTGCGAAGGCGGCGCTGGGTGCTGTTGGCGTCAGAAGCACATCAACATCCGCGAAAACAGCATCAAAATCGCGTTGGATCAGCGTGCGCACTTTTTGCGCGTGCAGATAATATGCGTCGTAATAACCGGATGAAAGCACATGCGTCCCCATCAGGATGCGGCGGCGGACCTCCTCCCCGAAACCCGCGCGCCGCGACGCTTCATAAAGCCCGTCCAATGAGTCAGCGGTGACTCGTGTCCCGAAGCGCACCCCGTCATAGCGCGCAAGATTGGAGGAGGCCTCGGCAAGGGCGACGATATAATAAACGGGCAAGCCATATTGCGTGTGGGGCAGGGAGACATCGATGATGTGCGCCCCGGCTTCTCGCAGCCAGGCGATCCCCTGGTCCCAAAGCGCCTGGATTTCCGCGGGCAATGTGTCGGGGCGATATTCTTCGGGGATGCCGACGCGCAGCCCCTTCACGCCGCGATTTAACGCGTCTGCGTAAACAGGTACGTCGCGCTGCGCGGAGGTGCTGTCATGCGGGTCGAAACCAGCCATGGATTGCAGCAGCAACGCGCAATCCGCAAGATTGGCGGCCATGGGGCCCGCCTGATCGAGTGAACTCGCGAAGGCGATCGTCCCGAAGCGAGAGCATCGACCGTAACTTGGTTTGACACCGGTAATGCCGCAGAAGGCCGCGGGCTGCCGGATGGAGCCGCCTGTATCCGTGCCCGTGGCGCCCAGTGCCATCCCCGCCGCAACCGCGGCCGCTGACCCACCGGATGAACCACCCGGCACGAGGCGCTGTTCGGACGAAGCGCGTTTCCAAGGATTGGTCACGGGGCCGAAATGGGAGGTCATGTTCGTTGACCCCATCGCGAATTCGTCCAGATTGGCCTTGCCTAGAAAAACAGCGCCGTCCTGCAGAAGATTTTTTGTGACCGTACTTTCATAAGGTGGCACGAAGTCTTTCAAAATCGCACTTGCTGCCGTGGTCCTGACCCCTTTCGTGCAGAAGAGATCCTTGACAGCCAAAGGTAAACCATCAAGCGGCAGGGCCTCACCCTTTGCGCGACGCGCGTCGGAAGCTTTTGCCTGGGCCCGCGCGCCCTCCGGGTCAAGCGTGATATAGGCGTTGATCTCAGGGTTCAGCTGTTCCGCGGCGGCGAGGAAATGATCCGTCACTTCCAGCGCTGAAATCTTTTTGGCGCGGAGGGCGTCGCGTGTGGCGGTAAGGGTCATGCGGGACATTATTCAACCACCTTCGGCACAGCGTAAAACGGGCCGCGCCGCAGGGGCGCATTGCCTAAAACATCTTCCTCGTTATTTTCCAGCGCGACTTTATCCTGACGCGTGCGTAGGGTTGCGACACCCGCGCCGGTCATGGGGGGCACGTCGGTGACATCGACATTTTTAAGTTGCTCGACCCATCCGAGAATATGATCAAGTTCCGACCCGACTTCAGCGCATTCCTGAGGCGTCAGGCCGATGCGGGCCAATTTGGCGATCCGCATGACGGATTCTGTGTCCAGCGACATAAATTCTCGACTTTCCTGCTGAGGGGCGGGTAGGGAAGAGTGTTAATTTTGGTCGGGTTATAACGCTTAATCATGTCGCTATTCAATCCATACAAGCTGCGCGCCACGCTCGGACGAGATCAACGTGTGCTGGGCATTGATCCGGGAAGCGTTTCCGTCGGTCTTGCTTTGAGTGACGTCAGTTTGATGCTGGCCTCACCCTACCGCGTCATTAAGCGGCGGAAGTTGGGGCAGATGGCGGCTGAAATCTCCGCCATGATCGCCGCGGAGGGCGTGGGCGCGCTGGTTTGCGGCCTGCCCCTCAGCATGAACGGGGAGAGGGGACCGGCGGCGCAGGCGGCTGAAGACTGGCTGCGTGACCTCTCCTCACGTCTTGACCTCCCTGCTTGCTGTTGGGATGAGCGTCTTTCCTCCTCCGCGGTTAATCGCTTCCTGATTGAGGAAGCCGACATGACCCGCAAAAGAAGGGCGGCGGTCGTAGATAAAATGGCCGCGTCCTACATGCTGCAAGGCTGGCTTGACGCGACACGCGACAGATAAAATCCACGCGTGTCGTGCCCGGGTCAGGGCAGGGGGTTTACAATGCGTCGAGCAGGGCTGTGGTGATCTCACTTGTGTTGGATGTGCCGCCAAGGTCACGGGTGCGCACGCCGCCTGTGGTGACGACGCGGGTGATGGCGTCATCCAGACGTTGCTTCAGATCATGACGCCCCACATGGGCCAGCATCAACCCGCCTGCCATCAACAGGGCCAAGGGGTTGGCGACATTTTTACCGGCAATATCCGGCGCTGAACCATGGACGGCCTCAAAGATGGCGGCTTTCTCACCGATATTCGCCCCCGGCGCCATGCCCAGCCCCCCGACAAGTCCAGCTGTGAGGTCAGAGAGAATATCACCGAAAAGATTCGTCGTGACGATGACATCGAACTGCCAGGGATCGGTGACGAGCTGCATGGCGCATGCATCGACAATCCGCTCGTCGATGGTGATCTTCCCGTCATATTCCTGCGCAATATCGCGGCCCGTCTCCAGGAAAAGCCCACTGAAGATTTTCAGAATATTGGCTTTATGGACAAGCGTGACTTTTTTGCGGCCATTCGCGACGGCGTAATCACAGGCGAAGCGGATGATCCGCGCACATTCTTCGCGGGAATTAAAGCCGCCACCGCAGGCGATGGCGCGTGGGTCATCCCCCAAGGGGAGGTAATATTCATTTGCGGCGTAAAGCCCCTCGATATTTTCACGCACCACGACGAGGTCGATATGATCAAACCGTTCGCCGGGGATGATTGTCCGCGTCGGGCGCAGATTGGCATAGAGTCCGAAGCGCTGGCGCAAAGTGACATTGACGGACTTGAACCCCTTGCCGACCGGGGTCGTCAGCGGGCCTTTCAGGGCCAGACCGGTGCGGGAAATGCTTTCGAGCGTCGCTTCCGGCAGGGGCACACCGTTGGATTCGATCGCGCCGAGCCCGCCCGCACATTTCTCCCAGATAAAGGGGGCGCCCAGTTTTTCGAGAATTCTCACGGTTGAGTCCGTGATTTCCGGGCCGATCCCATCGCCTTCAATGAGGGTCGCCCGATATGTTTTGCTGGTCATAAAAAGCCTCAATCAACAGTTCAGGGGTGCACATGCCTCCATGAGCCACGCCCGTGCATCTCCCTCCAGAAGCGGGGAAATTTCCGCCCGCGTTTTGGCGTGATAGGCGTTGATCCAATCGATCTCCTCCGTAGAGAGAAGGGCGGGGCGGATCATTTTGCGGTCAAAAGGTGCGTAATTCAGCGTTTCGAACGTCAGAAATTCCCGCGGACCCGTCCGGGGTGCGACTTTGACGATCAGCAGATTTTCCGAGCGTATGCCGAAATGTCCCGGCTCGTAATATCCGGGTTCGTTCGAGACGATCATGCCCGGCATAAGCGGGGTGGGACGCGGGGCCGCGCCGATATTTTGCGGTCCCTCATGCACGGAAAGGTAACTCCCAACGCCATGGCCCGTCCCGTGATCATAATCGAGCCCCGCCTGCCATAAAGCATAACGGGCGAGCGGGTCCAGACGATAACCCGGTGAGCCGACGGGGAAAATCGCCCGGGCGATGGCGATATGCCCTTTCAGCACGCGCGTGAACGCGTCACAAATGGCGTCATCCGGCGCGTTCGGCCCGATCCAGATTGTGCGCGTCACGTCCGTCGTGCCGGCCTCATACTGCCCGCCACTATCAATGAGGTAAATCTGGTTCGCCGTGAGTTCACGATCCTGTCCCTCGATCGCGCGGTAATGGGGCAGGGCGGCATTTGGTCCCGCGGCGGAAATTGCGGGGAAGCTCTCCTCCCGGAATTCGGCCGACCCAGAGCGGAACCGCAGGAGGTGATCGGCGAGTTCTGACTCGCGGCGTCCAACGCCCGACCCGGTGACGAAATGCAGGAATTTGCATAGAGCGGCTGAGTCGATTCTCTGGATGCGACGGGCGCCATCAAGCTCGACGTCGTTCTTCTGCGCCTTCAAAAGGTGGCAGGGATCGGCATCATGCACTGGCTTTGCCCCGATTGCATCGAGATGCTGCCGGAACCACACGGATGCGCTTTCCGGGTCCAGCCGCACGATCTTGCCTCGGAGATTTTCCAGAGACTGGGGCAAGGCTTCAGGTGGGGCGAAGGTGACGCCAGGCCCGAAATGGGCGGCGGCGTTCTCAGGCAGGCGGGCCTCATCGATAAAGGCCGTTACCGCGCCATCCGGTGTGATCCGTCCGAAGCCCAGTACCACCGGCGTATACGGCACGTCATCACCGCGCATATTGAGCAGCCAGGCAAGGCAGGTCGGGTCCGTGATCATGGCGGCGTCATGTCCATGCTCTGCCAATATCTGCCCGATATGCGTGCGTTTCTGTAAAGAGTTTTGCCCGGAAAATTGCCGGTCCAGAAGCTGGACCTTGCCATCAGGCTTTTCCGGTTGCGTCACCCAGGCTGCATCGATCGGGTTTTGCGCACATGGGACCAGCGTCACGGACGACATGGCGTCGAAATTTTTGAAAAGCGCCTTGGAGGTCAAGCGCGGGTCATAGCCGAGTTTCAAGGGCTTCTGACGCGCCGCCACCCATTTTTGCGGACCACCCGCCACAAGGCTTTGCGCGGACCAGATGGACGGATCAAGCTGGTTGCGGAGCTGCTCGGTATACCGACCATCTGAAAAGACGGCCCCTTCATCCTGCAGCAGGATCGCCAGCCCGGCACTGCCGGTAAAACCGGTCAGCCAGGCGAGGCGCTCCGCATAAGGGGCGACATATTCACCGAGAAATTCATCGCCCCGCGGCAGGATAAATCCGTCCAGACCCTCTGCGGAGAGCTGTGCACGTATATGGCGGATGGAATCGCGGCTTGCGGATAATGTCACCTTTAACCCCTGCTTCAGGAATCGAGTATCCGATACATAAAGACGAGGTTAAGCCATCGGTCAAATTTGCGCCCCACTTCCGGGATCGCAGGCATGGCGGTGAAGCCGAATTTCTCATGTAATTGGATGGAAGCCGTATTTGTGTCAGTGATGGCGCCGATCATCACGTGGCGCCCGGCCTCCGTCGCATGGGTAATCAGCGCAGTCAGGAGCATCTGGCCGATCCCGAGGCGGCTCATTCCCGGTTTGACGTAAATGGAGTGCTCGACCGTCTGCGCATAACCTTCATAGGGGCGGAAGGGGCCGTAACTGCCATAGCCGAAAAACGTACCCTCGCATATCACGACGAAAACGGGCATGTCGTTTTCCTGCTGCTGTTTCAGCCAGGCCGCACGTTGTGTGAGTGTTTGCGGCGTGTTGTTCCAGAGCGCGTCAGAATGCGCGATATTGTGATTGACGATCTCAAGTATTTCCGGGAGGTCTTCTTCCCGCGCGAGGCGAAGCTGACAATCACGTGTGGTCATGCGGGTTTCCTTAGAATAAGGGTGCACCATTCCCCTTCATAAATGCGGCGCTCCAGCACGAGGCCCTGACGACGATAGGCTGCCAGAACCATATTGGCTTGCGACGTCAGCAATCCGGCCAATATGGTCGTTCCACCGCGTTTGAGTTTGGCGGCAAGGTCCCGGGCCATGAGGCAGAGGGGGCGTGCCAGAATATTGGCGAATATCAGGTCGAAATTCCGGCTGCGCCGCACGGCGGGCGTGGACCAGCCCTGGCCCTGCACCGCATGAATCATGTTCTTGAGGCCGTTAAGCCGCGCATTGCTTCGGGTGACTCGCACAGACCATGGGTCAATATCCGCAGCGAGGGCCGGGCGGTGAAGGTGCTTTACCGCGGCCATCGCCAGAATGCCCGAGCCGCAACCCATATCCAGAATGCGGCGCGGGCGGCGATAAGCGACTTTCTCAAAGCCCCGTAGGCAACCCCGGGTTGAGCCATGCTCCCCCGAGCCGAAGGCGATCCCCGCATCGAGCGTGATAACGTGCCGCCCCGGCGCGCGCTGCGCATCCAGATGCGTGCCGCAGATCATAAAACGCCGTCCGATTTCCTGCGGCGGGAAGGCTTCATAAATACGCGCCAGCCAGCCATCACTATGGGTTACCTGCTGATGAAGCGGCGCATCATGGCCCGAAAGAAGGCGCGCCACCTCAAGGGCGCTTTGCAACTCATCCTCCCGATGGCCCTGATCACGCACCCCTTCGACGCGCCAGTTCCGATGGTCGTCATCTGCCTCGAAAATGCCGACAGTTGTGCATACTGTGGCGAGCGCGCTTTCAAATAAGGGGACAGCGCTTTCCGCAACCGTGACGGAGAGCGTTTCAAGTTGTGTCGCGTGGCGCGGGCGGATCATGATGAGATCAGATCGACGTAACTGGCATGAACGGCTTTGTCGCCCGCTTTCTCGAAGGCGACGGATAAAGTCTCTCCATTGACGACCATAATTATACCATATCCATATTTCTGATGGAAAACGCGGTGACCCGCCTCAAATTCTTCCATCGGGGGCGACATTGACGCTTTGCCCCTATCACGTCGCGCGAGTATTGGCCAATGGCTGGCAGGGCGCGGGAAGGGTGTTTCCTGCACGCGCAAACCACCATAGGGGTTGATTTCATTCCGCCACTCTTCCGGGATTTCCCCGACAAACCGGCTCGGGATGCTGTCCTGCCAGTTGGCGTAAATGCGCCGACGCGCAGCGTGGCAGATAATGGCCCGCGCTCTGGCGCGTGTCAGCCCGACATAGGCCAGGCGTCGTTCCTCCTCAAGGCTGCGTTCTCCGCCTTCATCAAGGCTGCGTTGAGAGGGGAAAATACCTTCCTCCCACCCTGGCAGAAACACCGTGTCAAATTCCAGCCCCTTGGCGCCATGAAGCGTCATGACATTGACCTTGTCATCCCCCTGGACAGCATCAGCATCCATCACAAGGGCGATATGCTCCAGAAACGCATCCAAAGACGGGAATTCCGCCATGGCGCGGAGGAGTTCCTTGATATTATCAAGCTTGCCGGGCGCTTCGATCGACTTATCGTCACGCCACATCTGGAGATAGCCAGCCTCTTCCAGCACGGCTTCCAGCGCGACAACATGGCCTTCCCCATTCAGCTTTTCCCGCCCCTGCGCCAACGTATCGGATAAAGCCGTCAGAGCTTCCTGCCCCTTGCGCGTCAATAATCTGGGACCGTCTTCAGCCAGGGCGGCGACCATGAGGGGACAATGCTGCGCACGGGCAGCTGCATGGATTTTCTGCATCGCGGTGGCGCCGATCCCGCGGCGGGGCGTATTGGCGATGCGTTCAAACGCGAGATCATCACCCGGGCGCGCCAGAAGACGTGCATAAGCCAGCGCGTCCCGGATTTCAGCGCGTTCATAAAACCGGATGCCGCCAATAATGCGGTAGGGGATGTTTTTCGCCAGCATACGATCTTCAAATGCGCGCGTCTGGAAAGAGGCGCGCACCAAGATCGCCATCTGCGCGTAATCATGGCCCTCATGATGCAGCGTTTCAATCCGTGCGGTGATGAGATGCGCCTCACCATCCGAATCCGGTGCGGCCAGGATGGTGACTTTCTCCCCCCGGCGATCATCCGTCCCGGGGCGAAGTGTTTTACCCAAACGGTCATGATTATGCGCGATCAGCCCGGAGGCGGCCGAAAGAATTTCCTGCGTTGAGCGGTAATTCTGTTCAAGCCTGATGATCTTCGCCTTTGGGAAGTCACGCTCAAAGCGAAGGATGTTCTCAATTTCAGCGCCGCGCCAGGAATATATGGACTGATCGTCATCACCGACGCAGGCGATGTTGGCGTCTTCATCCGGGCGTTGTGACAAAAGACGTAGCCAAAGATATTGGGTTGTGTTCGTATCCTGATACTCGTCGACCATGATATATCTGAATAAATGATGATAAAGTTTGAGAACCTCAGGATGCAGGCGCAGGATTTCATAAACGTGCAGGATAAGGTCGCCAAAGTCGCAAGCATCGAGACTGCGCAACCTCTCCTGATAGGCGAGATAAATGTCGCGCGCCTTGCCTTGCGCGAAGTCAGTATCCTCAGCAGGCGTGATACTTGTCGGGGTAAGGGCGCGGTCTTTCCAGCGTTGAATGACGCCGAGCATGGCGGCCGGCGCCCAACGTTTCACGTCGATTCCGGCCGGTTCCATCACTTGTTTGATGAGGCGGATCTGGTCATCTGTATCGAGAATGGTAAATTGATTGCTGAGACCAACCAGCGCGGCATGTCGACGCAGCATCCGCACGCAGATCGCGTGGAACGTGCCCAGCCACAACCCATCGACTGTGTGCCCGACAAGCGTCTCAATGCGGTCTTTCATTTCCCGCGCTGCTTTATTCGTGAAAGTCACGGCGAGAATTTGATGGGGTCGTGCTTTACCCGTCAGAAGAAGATGCGCGAAGCGTGTCGTCAAAACGCGGGTTTTACCTGTCCCCGCGCCAGCGAGGATCAATAATGGCCCTTCGATTGACTCGGCAGCGGCGCGCTGCTCAAGGTTTAAGCGTTTCAGGTATCCATGTGCTTCAGGGGATGGTACAGAATGATTCACATTTACCGCACGACGTTGCAGAATTTTATGACACTATATCCTTTTAAAGAATGAGCAGGCGGTCTTCCAGTCAAAAGAACAGCGTGCTCGGCCATCGTGCCCGTATGCGTGAGCGTGTCCTGCGCAATGGCGTCGAATCTCTGGCGGATTACGAAATAATTGAAATGCTGTTGTTTCTGTCCGTCCCCAGGCAGGACACGAAGCCGCGTGCGAAGGAGCTGATGGCGACGTTCGGTTCCATCGGCGGCGTTGTAAATGCACCCGTGACTCGCCTGCGTGAGATTGGCCTCAACGACAAGGCGATTAAAATCATGCGCCTCCCGCAAGCAGCGGCATCCTTGCTGGCCGTGTCTGAGCCACAGGCGGAGATCGTCGTTGGCGCATGGGAGGAACTCGTTGATTATCTACATGATACAATGGAGATTATGCCGGAGGATAGCTCTCGGGTGCTTTTCCTCAATAATAAGAACCGGCTTCTGGCTGACGAGGCTTTCAATGTAGGTCGCGACACGCAGGATATGTTCCGCCGGGCCTTATCTCTCCACGCAACGGCGCTTATATGTTTGCACTCTGTGCAGTTCAACGTGCAAGGCGAGGCGCGTCGACTTCGAACTGTTGCAATCAAACTACAGAAAGAGACAGAACATCTCGCAATTACGCTGCATGACTATATTTTGATTGATAAGCAATTCGAATTGTTCAGTTTCCGGCAACAAGGAATTATCGTCTGAAAGCAATTATGCGGTGCGGTAAAAAAAGAGTTTTGATTAGGATCACCTTTCGCTAAGTTTGAAGCGCGACTTTCATCATTCGTCAACTGTTTGACGCTGTAGACTTATCCCGTTTCCCTCCGATCCTCACCAGTGTTTGTCCCAACGAGAGGCTACTCTGCCAAGAATAAATCGAAAAAATAGAACGAGGAAGAGGCCAACCGGGTCGAACGATCTCTTTGACGTCATCGGCTCCGGGTGGTCGCGGATCGCCCTGAGTGAAATTGAAGCGGCGGAAAGCCTGCCGGTCAAAGATGACTATGACCAGATTCGACATTTCCTACGGGTTTTGCAAATCCCGGAGGACGTGGCAGCTGCGGTGTCCGTCAATCTCAAGGCGCGTTTCGGTTCCTTCTCCGGTTTACTTTGCGCACCGAATGAAGCGCTTACCTCTGTCCCGAATTTCCCGACCGGCGCTATCATCGCCGTGCGCCTCGTTCAGGAAGCAGCCATCCGCATCAATCGTGAGCGGATTAACAAGAAGAACGTCCTCGCGGATAAGCAATTTCTTCTGGATTATCTGACCAGTCGATTAGCGCGGGAGGCTGTGGAGCAGTTCCGTGTCATTTTCCTGTCCGATGATGGTGGTTTTCTGGCGGATGAAGCCCAGGCGCAGGGCACGGTCAATCACACACCCGTCTATCCTCGGGAAGTTGCGCGTCGCGCAATGGAGCTGAGGGCTGCCAACCTCATCCTCGTCCATAATCATCCGAGTGGAGACCCGACACCATCCGGCAGCGACATCCACATGACACATCAGATCATGTATGCAACGCGCCTGATCGGTGTCGATATTCTCGACCATCTGGTGATTGGTAAAGGGCGTTACGCCAGTCTTAAAGAACTCGGCTTACTCGAGCCCGTCATTGAGGATCGGCCCAAGCGCGGCGGCAAGCCCAAGATCCCCGGGTAGCGCCCCTTTGGGGAAAAGCGCATTGACGTGACCCATTTTGCGCCCAGGCCGCGCCTCCGCCTTGCCATAGAGATGCAGGCGCGTGCCAAGTGTTTCGAGCGCTCTGCGGGCCGCGACTTCCGTGCCGGGACCAACCAGGTTTTTCATGACCGCATCGCTGTGCCGGGTGAGGGGTTGCGCGCGCAGCCCCGCCACCATGCGTATATGCGCTTCAAACTGACTGATCAGGCAGGCATCCTGCGTCCAATGGCCGGAATTATGGGGGCGCGGCGCGATTTCATTCACGCGTAATTCCCCCTTTGCGTCCAGGAACAACTCGACGGCGAGGATGCCGACAAGCGCCAATCCATGGGCAATGCGGCACGCCATATCCTGCGCTGACGCCGCCAGCTCAGGGCTGATGCGGGCCGGGGCGAGGCTGATATCGAGGATGCCGTGATGATGGCGATTTTCTGTCACGTCAAAGCAGGAAGCTTCACCGTAAAGATCCCGCGCGACGATGACGCTGAGCTCCCGATCAAAATCAACGAGGCCTTCGGCGATAAGCGGGTAGGGCAGCGTCTCCTGAATCGCCTCAAGGTCCTGAGGGCTATTGACCCGCCATTGTCCCTTCCCATCATAGCCGAAACGCGTCTGTTTCAGGATGAACGGAAAGCCGAGTGCCGCCTCTATCGAGGCAAGCGCATCAGGGTCCGTCACGGCGACCCAGGGTGCCGTCTTCAGGCCGAATGCGTTGAGCCGGGATTTCTCAGTGATGCGGTCCTGACTGATTTCCAATATTTTGCGTGAAGGATGCACGGGCTTGAGTGATTCAAGCAATGCAATGCTTTCTGCGGGAATATTTTCAAACTCGAAGGTGATGACATCGACATTCTCCGCGAAGCGCCGCAGGGCTGCGGCATCATCATAAGCGCCGATTGTTGCGGAAGGGGCCACGTCAAGCGCGGGCTCATCGTCGCGAGGCGAGAAGATATGGCAGTGGAAGCCCATTTCCGCCGCCGCCATGGCGGACATGCGGCCAAGTTGCCCGCCACCGATGATGCCGATTCGCCCCCCAGGCTTCAAAATATCCGGCATGGCCTAGCCCTCAGGTGCGTCTTTGACGTTATCCGTCTGGGCCTGGCGCCATTTTTCGAGGCGGATGCGCACGTCATCATCATCAAGAGACAGGATCGACGCGGCGGTCAGGGCGGCGTTAATGGCCCCCGCGCGGCCAATGGCGAATGTCGCCACCGGCACACCGCCAGGCATCTGCACGATGGAGAGAAGGGAATCCATGCCTTTCAACGCGCGGCTTTCAACCGGCACACCGAGGACAGGGAGCGTTGTCCAGGCTGACACCATTCCAGGCAGATGTGCGGCACCGCCCGCGCCGGCAATGATGACTCTAAGCCCCGCATCCCGTGCTGAAACAGCATATTGTCGCAGGCGGTCCGGTGTGCGGTGTGCTGAGACGATTTTAGTCTGATGCGGGATCATCAATTGGTCCAGCGTCTGGGAGGCGTGCTGCATCGTTTCCCAGTCACTCTGACTTCCCATGATGATGCCGACATGGGCGAGTAGGTCTCGATTTCGGTTCACGCTTTACTGTCCTGTATTCGGTCGTCTCTCATCTGACACCTCAAACCGGCTTTGGTTCGGGTGAAGGGGCGGGCAGGCGGGTTTATCGTGCCATCCTCACCTCTGCAGTGCTCGTTTCCAAGCGCAATCGGTAAAATGGCGCCGTGGCGTGACAGTGAGACGCTGATCCCCTTTCGGGCCACACAAGCTTAACGCACTTCACCGCTGTAACCGTCAGCAACCCGGTTCAGGCGACATCATCCTCATGCGACGCATTATCGTCGGCCGTCGGCGCGTCTCCCGGCACGTCATTGACGTCATCCGCCGGTGGGGCCGTGAAACGCATATCCTGCGCGCCGCCTTCCTTCTCAAGGCGCTGATCGGCGATATGCACAGCGGCATTAAGGTCGGTCTGGCTGCATAAACCGATAATGACAGGGTCACGCGGTTTGATATTGGCGCTGTTCCAATGCTGACGGTCCCGCACTTTGGCGATCGTGTCTTTTGTGGTGCCCAGAAGCTTGATGATCTGCGCTTCGGATAATTGCGGAAATTGCCGAAGGAGAAACGCAATCGCGTCCGGACGGTCGTTTCGGCGGGCGATCGGGGTGTATCGGGCACCCTTGGCGCGACGCGGAATCGGATTGGCAGCGGAGGAGAGCTTCAGAGTCGCGTTTGAGTCACGCTCGCAGCGGGCAATTTCCTCAGAGGTCAACTGGTTGTTTTTGACGGGGTCATATCCATTAATGCCGGAAGCAACTTCACCATCCGCTATAGCCTGCACCTCTAAAGGGTGCATTCCGCAAAAAGCCGCGATCTGTGAAAATGTGAGCGCCGTTTTGTCGATAAGCCACACCGCAGTGGCTTTTGGCATAAGTGGAAGAGTCATTCTCGGTCACCCCGGGTCAAGATTATGCCGCGCCAGGCACCGAAAAGAGTTGTCGTATCGAGATACGGTCCGCATGGTGCCTGGAAATGCATTGCGAAGTTGTCATCGTATGACGGTGTGCGCGATAAAACGTCAAGTGTTTTCCGGCCTCTGGATAAGAAAAAAGGGCGCATTTGCACCCTTTTCTCTCTTAAAAGCGCGTCAATTTAAGCGGCGTTGCGCTGCCCCTTTGTCCCTTCCGCTTTCGCAGAGGTGGAAAGGCCCTCGACGCTTTTGATTTCAATACGGCGCGGTGCCAAAGCCTCCGGCACAACCCGTTTGATCGTGACCGTCAACAGACCATTGACCAGTTCAGCTTCACCGATTTCGATATGATCGGCGAGGACGAAACGACGCTCAAAGGTACGGGCCGCAATGCCGCGATGCAATATTTCACCTTCCGTGAAATGTGCGGGCGGCGTGCCCTTGATGACAAGATTATTATCGGCAAGCGTGATGTCGATATCAGCCGGGCCGAACCCGGCAACCGCCATCGTCAGCCGATAAGTATCGGCATCCTGCTTATCGATATTATAAGGGGGGTAACCATTATTGGGCGCCGCCATATTTGCAGCGTTATCCATCAAGCGGGCAAAACGGTCAAAACCAATCGCTGTCCGCATAAGCGGGGAAAAATCGTACGTCATAAGAACCTCCTTTAAGGCAGATCCGGCTAAACCCTCCCCAACGGGCGGAGGGCTGAGCCATTAAGGTTGTTGCGGCCCAATGGCACCGCAACAACCTTAAAATGGGGATCGGAAAAGGAGGTTTCAAGAGATCGCAGGGCGGTCCCCAGCGCGTTTATTTCTTCGCGTTGCGCGCGCCGATCCCGGCAAAACGCTTATTGAACTTGGCGACCTGACCGCCCGTATCCAGAATACGTTGCACGCCTGTCCAGGCGGGGTGAGACTTCGGGTCAACGTCAAGGCGCAATGTCGCGCCGGGCTCACCATAGCATGAACGCGTGGTGAATTCGGTCCCGTCCGTCATCACAATTTTGATTTCGTGATATTCAGGGTGGATGCCAGATTTCATGATTGCCAAACTCTCCAGATAACCATGCCCCGATGCCGACCGGGACTTATAAGCGATGCGTCTTATCGCAATCGGGCGTGAAAGGGAACGCTTATTTGCGGGAACTTTCAGAATCACCGGGTTTTTCGGATAAGAGAAGCGTTTCCCGCTTAGGGAAGAGGCGCGCTGGAAGATAAAGAGAGAGAAAATGGATAATAAATTTTCGTTACATAAGCCCGGCTGGGTCGGTGAATTTCAAAAATTCATCATGCGCGGCAATGTCATTGATATGGCTGTCGGGATCATTATCGGCGCGGCCTTCACGGCCATTGTCAGCAGCCTCGTTAAGGATGTGATGACGCCTTGTATCGGTCTGCTGACCGGTGGCATCGATTTCTCAAATATTTTCATCACCCTCAAAGGCCCCGTCCTGCCAACTTTGGCGGAAGCCACGAAGGCAGGGGCGGTAACCATCAATGTCGGCGTTTTTCTAAATGCGCTGATTCAGTTTCTCATCGTTGCCTTCGCCGTCTTCTGGCTGGTGAAGCTCGTTTCAAGCCTCTATAAAAAGCAGGAAGAGGTGGCGGAACCCACGATTTCAGAAAAGCTTCTGACCGAAATTCGTGATCTGCTTGAGCGCAAACCGTAAGTAAAGCGGCCCTGTGGCGCGAAGAGCCTGACCGGACCTTGAGAGCGGTCAGGCCTTACGCCGCATCACCGACAGACATCTCACGATGCGTCGCGGCGCAGTCTTTTTGCCCCCAGAAGCAAAAGGATGGGGCAGGCGATAAATATAGATGAGGAGGTGCCGATGACAATACCGAACAACATCACGGTCGCGAAGCCGGACAGGCTGTGACCCCCGAAAATCGCCAAAGGCAGCGCGGCAAGAAACACGGTGGATGACGTGCCCAAAGTACGGTTCAGCGTTTCATTGATGGAAAGGTCGAGCAATTCGCGCAAATTCATTTTGCGATATTTGCGCAGATTTTCCCGCACGCGGTCATAAACCACGACCTTATCATTGGTGGAATAGCCGAGGATCGTCAAAATCGCCGCGACCATCACCAGGTCAAACTGAATGCGCGTGATGGCGAGGAAGCCGATCGTCTTGGTGAGATCAAGCACAAGGGTCAGCACGGCGCTGATCGCGAATTCCCACTCAAACCGCACCCAGATATAAATGAGGATCATGCCGAGGCTGAGAAGCAGCGCTAAAATGCCGTTGCGGAAAAGCTCCTGCGAGACGGAAGCTCCGACCGCATCCGCACGCAAAATCTGCGCGCCGGGCTGGGCGGCCTCGACCGTCTGACGCACCCGGTCAACGAGGCGTTGCGTCTCCTGATTATTATCCGCCCCTGCTTTCGGTGTTTCGAGCTGGATCAGCACATCGTCCGGCGCCCCGAATGTAATGATGCCGGCGGCGGTGATCCCTTTTTTATTTAATGCCTCCCGAAGCACGGGCACGTCGGCCGGGCCTTTCGTGCGCGCTTCCACAACGATACCGCCGCGGAAATCCAGCCCCAATTCCAGCCCCGGTTTGAAGAACAGGGCAATGGAAAGGAGAGACAAAGCGGCCGACGCGATCAGCCCGGCATAACGTCCCCGCATGAAGGGGATTTTTTTGTCATCACGGAAAAAGCGCAAAAGGGGGCGAGAAAACATGATTCTTTACACCGGTAAGGTCGCAGGGCGCGTTTTGGCATACCATCGTATGATAAGCAGCCGGGAGAGCACCATGGTCGTGAACAGGGTGGTGAGAATGCCGATGGTGATCGTCAGGGCGAAACCGCGCACCGGCCCAGTCCCGAAAGCAAAAAGCATGACATGCGCGAGGAAAGCTGTCGCATTACTATCCACAATCGTTGATTGGGCGCGCTCAAAACCATTCTGCAATGCGGCGAGGGCGGAGCGGCCGTTGCGCACTTCCTCCCGGATACGCTCATTGATCAGAATATTGGCGTCGACGGCCATCCCGAGCGTAAGCAGCATCCCCGCCATACCCGGCAAAGTCAGTGTCGCCTGAAAAAGACTGAGTATGGCGATCATCAAAACGAGATTGGCCATGAGGGCGAGATTGGCGTAAAGGCCGAATAGCCCGTAAAAAAGCTGCATAAACACAATGACCAGCAGCAGCCCCACTAACAGGCTGATGGCGCCGGCCCGAATGGAATCAGTACCGAGAGAAGGGCCGATCGATCGTTGTTCAACGACATTGAGCGGGACGGGTAATGCACCGGCGCGCAGCATCAGGGCGAGATCCGTCGCCGTGCGCGCATCAAAATTGCCGGTAATCTGCCCGTTACCCCCTGTGATGGGAGTGCGGATCACCGGGGCTTCAATGACCTTGTTATCGAGGATGATGGCAAACATCTTGCCGACATTTTCAGTCGTTGTTTTGGCAAATGCCGTGGCCCCGCGATGATCAAAAGAGAAGGAGACCGCCCACTGCCCGGTCTGCTGATCAATGACCGGCGCGGCATTGGTGAGGGCGGCCCCATCCACTTCAACATGGTTTAAAACGGGCCATTGCCGCGAATTATCTGCGGCCGGTATCATCGTGATACCGCCCACATTACTTGCGCTGCCCGCCGTTGCGACGAGCTGGAATGTCATTTTTGCCGTCGTGCCCAGAAGCGCTTTGATCCGCTCCGGGTCACTCACGCCGGGCAACTCCACCACGATCCGATCTTCCCCCTGACGCGTGATTTGCGGGTCGACGGCGCCTGTGCCGTCTATGCGGCGGCGAACGATCTCGATCGTCTGCGCCATCGCCTCATGCGCGCGTCTCTGCAAAACCTGGTGGTCGAGGGCGACCTCAATCCGGGCCTGTGCACGTTGCACGCTGAATTCATCCGGTGAAGCACGCGGGATATCATTGACGACTTTGAAAGCGGCATCGGCCTCCTGCTCATCCCGAGGATAAAAACGGAGTGTCCGCGTTTTTGCGTCGATCGAGAACTGTCGGTATCCAAGCCCCGCATCGGTCAGATTATGCTTGATATCATCCTCGAGCGCGGTCAGGCGATCGCTGGAGAGTGTTTCGGTATTGACCTGGAGCAGGAGGTAGGACCCCCCTTGGAGGTCCAGCCCGAGATGCACCTGACGCCAGGGGAGGTGATAGGGCGCCTGACGCACAAAATTCGGGACGCAAAGCAGAAGCCCGGCGAAGCATATGGCGAGCACGCCGAGGAGTGTGAAGCGATTATAACGGATCATCGGCCGTCGCAGTATCCTTATTGCCTGAGCGGGAGTATAGCAGATAACGCAGATTTGTCCTAGCGCCTGAGGATGGCGTGTGCCTTGGCGCGATGCAACTCCCTTTATGGGTGATAAAGGCTTTGTAAAAGCCGCCACTTTCTGAATTGTTTTTTAGGGTGATGACATGAGTTTCCGTTCCCGCGCATCAGCGATGCGGCCCCTGCATGTAGGATTGATCGGGGCGGGGCATTTCGGGCGGTTTCATGCCCTGAAATCGCATGCATCCACCCGCGAAACGCTTGAAATCCTTTACGACCCCGACCCATCACGTGCGCAGAGCGTCGCGCGTGAAGTGGGGTGCGACGTGGCTGAAGATATTCCGGCCCTGCTGGCGCGTGTTGAGGCCGTCATCATCGCGGCCCCGGCGGAGCACCATTATGCGCTGGCCGCCACATGTCTGGAAGCCGGGAAACATGTCCTGATCGAGAAACCCATCGCCGCAACGCGTGAGGAAGGGGAGAAGCTCGGTGCGCTCGCCGCGGCGCAGAATTGCGTGCTGCAGGTCGGCCACCTCCTCCGTTATTCTGCGGAGCATAAGGCGATTTCCACGCGCGTGACGAAACCCATTTATATTGAGGCCACGCGCATTGCGCCTTTCAAGGATCGTGGTACGGATGTCTCGGTCATCCTTGATCTGATGATACATGATCTCGACCTCGTCCTCTCCTTCGTGCGCAGCCCGATCCGCGATATTGATGCGTTGGGTGTCGCGGTCTCCAGCGCGCATGAGGACATTGCCAATGCGCGTGTCCGGTTTGAAAATGGGTGCGTGGCCACGATTACCGCCAGCCGGATTTCCCTGAAGACTGAGCGGAAAATGCGGATTTTCGGCGCAGAAGGTTATCTCTCCGCTGACTTCATGAAGCGCGAGCTGACTTTTATCGGTCGGGAGAGGGGACTTCCCCTTCCCGGAACAGGCGGCTTCCGGCAGGAGGCGATTCATTGGAAGGATCACGATAATATTGAAGCCGAACACGCGGCTTTTGTCGCCTCCTGCCAGGATGGCGCGCCCGTCCTCGTCAATGCGGAAGCAGGGATACGCGCACTTGATGCGGCGCTTCGGATCACCGCCTGCATTGAGGAATCGCGCGCCCGCGTGCTCGCCTCCGGATTGGGGCAACTCCCTTAAGCGTCGGGAGGCGCGGACAAAGCGCTTTTTTTGAGTTCAAGCGTAAGCCATTGCTCTTCCGCAGCTTCAAGCGCCTTTTCACTTTGCGCAAGTTTTTCGGTGAGGGTGCTGAAGCGGGTCGGGTCTTTCTGATAAAGGTCAGGTTGTGCAAGTTCCGCCGTCATGTGGGAAATCGCTCCCTCTAATTTGCTGATGCGGTCCGGCAGTTGATCCAGGGCCCGTTGATCATTGTAACTCAATTTACGATGACGCGAGGAGGGCTTGCTGGAAGGGGCTTTGCGATCCGCCGTTACATCTTCCCGCGATGCCGGGCTTTTCAGATCAGGGGAAAGCGCGGCGATATCGGCATAACCGCCCGCATATTCCGTCCAGCGTCCTTCTCCCTCAGCCACCAGCGTCGACGTGACGATGCGGTCAAGGAAGTCGCGATCATGGCTGACCAGCAGGACGGTGCCCTCATACTTCTCCAGCCATTCCAGCAAAACTTCCAGCGTATCAAGGTCGAGATCATTGGTCGGCTCATCAAGTATGAGGAAGTTCGTCGGGGTCAGGAGGGCTTTTGCGAGGGCCAGGCGGCCGCGTTCACCCCCTGAAAGGGCGCTGACCGGTGTCCGTGCCTGCTCCGGGCGGAAGAGAAAATCCTTCATGTAACCTATGACGTGGCGCGTCTGGCCGGCACATTGCACCATGTCGCCCTTGCCATCCGTCAGGCTCTCGACCAGCGTGCGCGATGGGTCGAGCGTCTCACGTCGCTGGTCAATCACGATGGGCTGGATGGAAGGGCCCAACGCGACACGTCCGTGATCCGGCGTCAGCGCGCCAGTGATAAGCTTGAGCAGCGTTGTTTTGCCCGATCCGTTCGGCCCGATAATGCCGATTCGGTCGCCGCGCAAAATTTTGAGGCTGAGGTTCTGAACAAGGCAGCGCTCACCGAAAGATTTGCCGAGTGTTTCGATATCGGCAGCGAGTTTACCGCCAGCGAGGGTGGTGCGGGCTTCGAGGGACATCGCGCCGCGTCGGCGTGAGAGAAGTTCCGAACGCTCTCTTCTCAGCGCGCCGAGTTCCGCCACCCGGCGCATATTGCGTTTCCGGCGGGCTGTGACGCCGTAGCGCATCCAGTCTTCCTCACGCGCGATCTGCCGGTCGAGCTTATGGGCGCTGAGCTCCGCCTCTTCGAGAAAATCATCACGCCAGCTTTCGAATTTCTCAAACCCTTCATTCAGGCGATGGGTCTGCCCCTGATGAATCCATAACACCCCACGCGACATGTTTTTGAGAAATTGCCGGTCGTGACTGATAAAGATGACAGCGGCATTAAGACGGCGGAGGGCCGTTTCCAGCCATAAGATTGTGGGGAGATCCAGATGGTTGGTGGGCTCATCCAGCAAAAGGAGGTCAGGCTCCGCCGCGAAAGCGCGCGCGAGGGCGGCACGGCGCATTTCACCGCCGGAGAGCGCGGCGGTGTCCTTATCCGGCGTGAGACCGACTTCCGCCATCAGGCTGCGCGCGAGGAAATGGCGCGCTGGCGGCAACGCGGCCACAACATAATCAAAGACGGTCTTCGCATTACCCGGGGTCGGTTCCTGCGGGACGTAGATCACCCGCGTGCCAGGTTGCAGAAATCTCTGCCCCCCATCCGGCAATATATCCCCGGACGCGATTTTAAGGAGAGTCGATTTGCCGCAGCCATTGCGCCCGACGACGCATATACGGTCCCGCTCATGGACGGACAGAGCGGCGTTCTGCAGGAGTGGGGGGCCACCGAGAAAGAATGAAATATTCTGAAGTGTTAAAAGAGGCGCATCCATGCGTCATCCGTGGCGAAACGCATGGGTTTTGACAAGGTCAAATCGTCGATAACCCACCTGTAACGGTCTGATAAGTCGTGATGGCGAGCGTCATCGGCTCAAAAGGTTTGGTGATGACGAAAGGTGGCTCCTCGGATTCACCTGTAAGAAGTCGCTCAGGATAGGCGGTGACGAAAATCACGGGGATGTCCTGATTCTGGCCGATACGGCGCACGGCCGACATGCCATCTCCGCCGGCACCCAGGTTGATATCGGCAAGAATAAGGTCCGGTTGCGTCTCCCGCGCGAGGCGGACAGCATCGGCCTCCGTATGGGCGACACCGACGCATCGGTGCCCGCTTTGCTCAACGATATTCTGAATGTCAAAAGCGATGATCGGCTCATCCTCAATAATAAGGACGCTGGTTTCCGCCATGGAACGCAGGCCTTTATGCGCTTCCATCACCTTGTGCATCGCCGTGCGCTCATCCAGGCCGATAATCTCCGCGGCTTTGCCGATCGGGACTTCCTCCAATGCTGTCAGGAGCAGAAGGAAGCGTTGATCCAGCGACAGGCCAGGCACGTCATCCGGCGCGATTTTGACAATCTGGCGGAAGGTTTCCGCGACGATGCGGTAAAGCCGATGCCGGGCGCTGAGGGAGGTCTCCTCATCAGGCAATATGGGAAAACGCTTCAACGCCTCCGTTACAAGCTTATCCCCGGATTGCTGTCCGCGGGTCAGGGCACGTGCGAACCGCCGGGCAAACGGGAGTGCACGGTAAAGCTCCTGTCGCGGCAAATCTGATACCATGGGTCGATCCTCATTTAAACGCGGTCCGAACGGAACAAGAAACGAAGCTTACTCACCATTTTTATGGTAAACCTCTTGACGAAACAACTATATTGTATCTGCCTTCGAGATTTCTATACCCATCATTGATGGCAGGCCGAGAAGGGTCGATGAAACGTGGATGGTGAACTGAGACGTGGATTGGCGGCGATTTTACCTGCGATGCGTAGCTTCGCCAGGTTCCTGACGCATGATGTTTCATCGGCGGATGACCTTGTGCAGGAGACGGTCCTGCGCGTCCTTCGGGCGCATGACCAATATAAGGAAGGTACAAATCTGAAGGCCTGGATCCTGAAAGTGCAGCGCAACCTATTTTATGAGGGCCTGCGCAGCTCCAGGCGGGAGCAGGAAGTGATGGCGGATTTTGAGGATCACGCCCGAACCGACCCGCATGGACCGCCCCGATATCAGGATCAGGTCATGGATTTGAGTGTTCTGATCTGGCGACTTCCCGTCGTGATGCGGGAAGCACTTATATTAGTAGGGGCGCAGGGCTTCAGTTATGAGGAGGCCGCGCAGATCTGTGACTGCTCGGTCGGAACGATGAAAGCCCGTGTCTCCCGCGCGCGGGACAGGCTGGCAGAAATGCGGGAGGGCGATGTCGCGCGAATTTGACAAAAAACTTCACTTTTTTTGTGAACCTTTCGCGCAACTGCAACCTTTTTTAATTCCCATCCATTATGCCGGTAGAGGACAACCGGGAAAGGGTGGTTTTATGTCCAGCTTCCACGACCAAGTGATAAAAATTCTGCCAAAACTTCGTGTCCAGGCGCTTTCTCTGACGCGTAACCGTTCGGCCGCTGAAGATCTTGTGCAGGATGCGGTGTGCAATGCTTTGGCCGCGCAGGACAGTTTTATCCCCGGAACCAATTTTTCCGCCTGGATGCATCGTATTCTCAGAAACCGCTTCATCTCCGACCTGCGGAAGAAGCGTGACACGACGGATATTGATGACGTGCCGGCATCGTCTTTTGCGACCAATGCGACACATGACGATAATCTCGCCCTCAAAGACCTGTCCCTTGCCTTATCCCGCCTCCCGGCAGATCAACGTGAGGCGCTGGTGATGGTCGTGGTGCAGGGCCTCAGTTATGAGGCACTGGCGGAGGCGACCGGATGCGCAGTTGGGACAGCAAAGAGCCGCGTATTTCGGGCGCGTCGCCAGCTTGAAGCATGGCTTACAGGCGAATTACCCTCTAACGACAAGTTACGCCTGAAGGTGAGTGCTTTAAAAGCGGCTATTGATGAGCGCCGACGTCACGGCAAAGCTTACGACGACTTGTTTAATAATTGAAAAAAAATGGCGACTCCGCGGAGTCGCCATGCTTCAAGAAGAATTATAAGTTGAGAAAGCATTCGTAAACCTATGAAATTAAATAATCTGTCGGCGATAATGTCGAACGGGTCGACCGCGCGTCGTTGCAACTCGACGGCGGTCGTGCTGTTTATTAATGAAATTCTTGTCGGTCAGGATCTTATTTTCGAGGTGATGTTATGGGCGCGGGAAAGGAGATCAAACCGCAAACTGCCCGCCCAAATGACGACGCGGAGCCGGAAAACGCGTTCGATCTTTGGCTCAAGCGAGGTCTGCATGCTTTGTATGACGATATTGCAAATGAGCCGATCCCTGAGGAGCTTCTTCGCCTCATTCAGGACGATCGCGAAAAATCCTGAAACTGCGGGGATCAGAATTTGGCAGGTGGACGGTTTCAGATTGCATGAGGGAGGCCCAGATTGCGCCATTTGAGACTCAATTGTCTCTCCTCGGCCGGCGCCCGGGTCATCACATTCATCGTCCTCGCGACGCTGCCGCTTGCTGCCGTTTCAGCCGTGCTGGCCTGGCACGCTTACCGCACCTCCGTCAATGGTGGCTTTGACCGCAGTCAGGCTGATCTCTTCTTCGCCCGATCCCTGATCATTGATCAGGTCTATCGTGTGCGCCTCGGGCTGGAGGCGCTCTCCTCCCGCATTGTGACGAATGGCACGGTTCAGCTGCCTGACGTGCATATGCAGATGCCTTTAGGCACGATGTGCCGCCTTATGTTGCTGGATGAGACGGAAAAGATCATTCACCGCTTCCCGACGCCGGATGAGTCGTCACCGGATTGCGCGCCGGGGCAACATGTCTTTTCAAGCCATAGCTGGCTGAAAACGCCGGGAGGGGAGGATCCAGCCATCTCGCCTTTTGTCGGCGTGGCGGATCAGAAAGTTTATATTAAAGTCACGCTCAGGACGCCTTATCCGCGCGCCAATCAAAGCTTTGGGCGCGGCTTTCTCGTCGGGATCAAATATTTTCCGATTGCGGAAGCTCTGAATTACAGCCACGCCATTCGCGGAGTAACAGCGCCCAGCTTTGAGGATCTCTGGCTCTACTCGTCCCCGTCATCCGCGCCGCTTCCCCTTGTCTCCGGAGGTCACGCCCAGACGGCATGGAAACCTTACGCGCTGGCACGCATCGCCCGGGATGCGAGAAAAAAGTTGGAGTTGGATCACTTTCAGGATGCCCGCATATCCTACTCATATGTGCCTGTATTTGAGGGACGAAGCCTGGTTGCCACGCGGCACCAGCAACCCAAAGAGGCGCGCGCGCTTGACCTCTTCCTCGCCCGGGTCGCGTTTATTGCGTTGATGCTGATCATCGAGCTCGCGCTCGTCGCGATCGCCGCTCATTTTTATCTTGTCTCACCGCTTCAGAGACTGGCCCAGTCCGTCAATGTCTGGCGTCGGACGGGGCATTTCAACCCGAATTTCCCGAGGTCCATCCCGTCGGAAGTCGCCTTCATGCTGCGGGCCTTCCGCCGTGCCACGCGCGAGTTGGATCGCCATGAGGCGGAGCTGAAACGCGCCATGCGGGAGCAGGATGTCCTGATCAAGGAGATCCATCACCGCGTCAAAAATAATCTGCAGATTGTGGCCTCGCTGCTGAACCTTCAGGCCAAGCGGATCAGCCAGCCTGAAGCGCGGCGCGAATTTCAGGAGATCCGCGAGCGCGTCCGCGCCTTGGCGACCCTGCATCGACATCTTTACCCCGATGGTGGGGCGGCCATCCTGCAATTGGAGAATTTCCTCGGTGAGTTGGCGCGACAGCTTTACGCTGTTTATGCGCCCAATCTGCTGGGCCGTGTGGAGCTTGACCTCAAGCTTGATTCTGTCACGGTCACGGCGGATCAGGCCGTCCCTGTGGCGCTGATCGTGACAGAAGTCATGACAAATGCCTTCGCCCATGCCTTCCCGGGGGAACGATCCGGCGCCGTCAAACTCTCCCTCACGCGGGATGAGGAAGTTTGCACCCTGACAATTCAGGATGACGGCATTGGCTTTGACCCGCAAAATGTTGAAAAAGAGGGCGGGCGTGAAAAGTTGGGTCTCAAGCTGATCGCGGGCTTCACCAAACAGCTCGGCGGTGAAATGACGCTGTCGACTAAGGACGGAACGCAATTTGTCCTGACCTTCATCGTCAAGCCTGTGCGTCGGATGACATTGTCGTAAGCAACCGCGCCAGAGGCTTGAAAAACGGTAAATTTTTCTTCTTCCGCTTAAAAATGACTATTTTTGCCATGATCAGACGCTTATATGGCGGCATATGAATCGGGACGACAAAAACCAGGCGAGGTTGTGGCTTCGGCAGCAGCAACGTCGTGTACGGGCGCAGATTTTGCCCCTGATCATCATGACGTGTGTCGATAGCGTAATTGGCGTCGCGATGGCGGCGTTGATTGCCTGGGTGATCACGGCGGCAATCGGTGGGATTGATATCCATGTCACATCCTGCGTCATGGCATTTGCGGCGCTGGTGGCGGTGCGCGCGCTTCTTTCATATTCCCGGGAGATTGTCGCACATCGCTGCGGCGCCCGCGCCCGCCAGAATTTGCGGCACTATGTGATGCGCGCCATCTCAGCTGAAGGGCCCTCATTGCTTCGCCGTCTTCACAGCTCTGAAATCTCAGCGATGATCGTCGATCACATTGAGGCCATGGACGGTTACTTCGCGCGTTATCTGCCGATCAAGGCGTCATGGCTCATGACCCCCGCCATTGTTCTGGGTGCGGTGGCTTATATCAAACCCGCCGCGGCCCTTATCCTGCTGATTTCCGCTTTCATCGCCATGATGGCGCAGGCCGTGTTCGGCATCTGGACGGGGGTTGAGGCGAGGAAGCAGTTTGTTGCCATGCTCCGTTTACAAACGCGGTTTCTGGACAGGACGCGGGGCATCGCAACATTGGTGCTTGCCGGCGCCGTGCCGCATGAGGCCGCTCAGTTACAGATTTCAGGCGATGCGCTCCGCCAGCGGACGATGCGCGTCCTGCGCACGGCGTTCCTGTCCTCAACAGCGACGGACCTCGCTTCCGTCATCGCGCTGGTCAGTGTGGTGATCGTCCATAATGGGCAGATCCACCACATGCTCGCCCGGCCCGGTCACTATTCCTACGATATTTTTGCTGTCTTTTTCACAATCATCTGCGTGCCGGAGTTTTACAGTTCTTTCCGCGCCAAAGGGCTGACCTATCAGGATGTCGCTCAGGCGGAGGCCGCCGCAGCTGAACTCGCCAGGCTACCCGCGATCGAAGCGCCGTCTGAGGCTTATGCCGCCGAGAGCCCGCAAGCCGTGACGCTGGGCTTTCATGATGTTTCCTATCGCTGGCAAAGCGATCGGCCCCGCATCATCGAGGCTTTGAGCTTTGAAGTCAGGCCCGGGGAAATCCTGGTAACAGATGGGCCTTCCGGGGCTGGCAAATCGACGATCATGGAGTTGATCCTCGGCTTCATCACGCCGGAAGCTGGCAGGATCACTTTCAATGGGACCGATGCTACGGAAATTCCCGCTGAGGCGCGGGCACGGATGATGGCCTGGATCGACCAGAAGCCCGTCATTTTCGCGGGCACATTGCGGGACAATATCCTCTTCGCGAAACCGGATGCGACGGAGGAGTCGCTCCTTCAGGCTGTCAGAAGCGCGGCTCTGGAGGGCGTGATCCGGCAATTACCGCATGGGCTCGATACATTGATGGGGGAGGGCGGATATGGTCTTTCAGGCGGGCAGGCGCAACGCGTTGCCATCGCCCGGGCCTTCCTTAAAAATGCCCCGATCCTTCTTCTGGATGAACCAACGGCCCATCTCGACCCGGAAAGTGAGCAGGAAATCATCGCTGCCATCGCCGCCCTCGCGGTCGGGAAGACGGTGATCCTCGCCAGCCATGCGGAAAAAGTGCGCGCCCTGGCAACGCAGAAACTGACGATCGGGCGCGGACGGGCAACATCATGATGCAGGAAAACGTAACGCACCTGGAACAACCGGCCAGGGAAACGTTGAGCGTCTTCAGGCCGATCCTGCGCGTCTGGCAGCCCTATAAATGGCGTCTTATTTTCGGCGTGATATTGGCAATCTTTTCCGCCCTTATCGGCCTGACCCTGATGGGAAGCGCCGCTGCCCGTGTCGGTGTCGTCGGCGCAACGGCGATTGTGAGTCTCCTGACCCTCCGACTCCTGGGCGCGGGGCGTGTCATTCTCCGTTATTTTGAGCGCCTCTGCGCGCATGACGCGATGTTCAGGGCGCTGACCGCGACGCGGGTCTGGTTTTTCCGCCATCTTGCACGGGTTTCTGACCACGGGATGGGCTTTATGCGCAGCGGGGATATGCTCTCCCGGCTGGTCCATGATGTTGACGCGTTGGACGCGATCTATTTGCGGCTGATCACGCCTTTCTGTGCGGCGATTGTGACAATTCTGGCCATCATCTTTTTTGCCGGGGCTTTAAGCTTCACTCTTGCCGTGACATTGGGCCTTGTCGCCTTGGGCATGGTTGTTGGCCTGCCTGTATTATCCGCTCTGTGGACGTCGCGTTCCGGGGGGACGTGTTACGGGCACAGGGGCAATTGCGCTCTTCCGGGCTTGATTTTGCGATCGGGCTGCGGGAAGCCCAGATTTACGGTGCCCAATCCTTACTGGCGGGGCGGGTACAGCAGGCGGCGTCGCATCTGATCAAGGCTGAAGCCATGCAGGCTCGCCGTCAGGCCGCATCCGGGATGATGTCGTATCTCCTGGGCCAGGCTATGGTCGCACTTTGCCTCATTGGGGTCGGGTCCTGTATGGCTCATGGCAGCAGACTGACGGGTTTCGTCGCCTTGATCTTCATCCTCATCGCTGGATTGGAACTGCTCCAGGGTTTCGCCCGAACGGGCGTTCTGCTCGGCAAGTTGCGTCATGCGGCGGCGCGGGTGACGGTTTTCGTGACGCAGAAACAGGCGCAGCTTCATGGACGGAGGAACATCGACCCCGATTTTGGCGAAATCCGCTTTGACCATGTCGATTTTACGTGGCACGCGGAAAGACCGCCGGTTTTGCGTGATTGCGACCTCGTAATAGGACGAGGCCAACATATTGCCATAATCGGTCCTTCAGGTGCCGGTAAATCAAGTCTTGTTTCCCTGCTTCTCAAAGTCGTCTCGCCGACACGTGGGCGCCTGATGATCGATGATCACGGCTACGAGGAGTTTGACACGAAGGCGCTGCGTCGCCAGGTCGCCTGGCTATCGCAGACGACACATATTTTTACGGACACGATCAGAAATAATCTCTGCCTCGACGGTCTCGCGCATTCGGACGATAAACTCTGGCGTGTCTTGACGCAGGCGGGCCTGGCGGACACTGTCAAAGCCCTGCCGGAGGGACTCGATGACTGGGTGGGTGAGGGCGGACGGACTTTATCCGGTGGAGAGGGGCGTCGCCTTGCTCTGGCGCGCATCCTCCTCTCTGACGCGCCGATCGTCCTGCTGGATGAACCAACAGCGGGTCTTGACGCTGAAACAGAGCAACAGTTCTTCCGCACGCTGAATGACGTTACGGCAGGGCGGACACTCATCATGGTGCTTCATCGCCTGACAGGTGTCGAAAAGCTTGATTCGGTGTGGAAACTGAGTGATGGTCAATTATCGGCGATTTCGACCTTCTGAGGATCATTGAGGGCGAAGCTGATGATTCCATCCGCTCCATCGCAGGCGGTGAATCGCATCGCCCCAAGCAAAGGAAGACAATAAATGCGCGCTTATCTTCGCCAAATGCCGTTTGTTGCTGTTCTCGGCCTCGCTGCCTGTCAAAGCGGGTCGGATCGCGACCGTTATCCGGTATTTTTTGCGCCGAGATCGGTGAAATTATCGAGCACGGCCGACGCCGTTATTGCGCGTGCCGCAAGTGATGCCATCAAGGAACATGCGCGCAAAGTCGCCGTCATCGGCCATGCCGAAGCCGGGCGCAACCTGTCAGCGGATGAGCTCCTGGCGATGAAACGCGCCGCAAATGTCGCTGAAGCCCTCGCACGTCAAGGTGTTGATGCGCGGATCATCCAGCAGAAATCCCGCGCCCCACGCAATGCGAAGAACGCCGTTGTGGCGTCACGGACCGTCACGATCGAGATCGACCCCTGAAGCAGGCGGCATCGTGCGCGATGCGCATCGACGCCATTTAAGGCGGGGTCAAGTTCATGGACGATGAAAAACGCCATGACCCCTATGGCGTGCTTGAGAGCGTTTTCGGTTATAACAGTTTCCGAGGGTTGCAGGAGGAGGTTGTCTCTGCCGCCATGCAGGGGCAGGATCTCCTCGTCGTCATGCCGACAGGCAGCGGCAAAAGCCTGTGCTATCAATTGCCGATATTGTGCCGGGAGGGGATGGGACTTGTCGTTTCCCCGCTGATCGCTTTGATGAATGATCAGGTGGCGGCGATGCGACAACTCGGCATCGAGGCGGCGGCGCTGCATTCCGAGTTGGAGGCGGATGAGCTGGGGAAATTGCGGGACCAGCTTCGACGCGACGAAATCAAAATCCTTTATATCTCGCCGGAGCGCCTTCTGGCCCCCGGTGTGGCGTCATGGCTCGGCAGACGTCAGATTTCCCTCATCGCGATTGATGAGGCCCATTGCGTCTCCGTCTGGGGTCATGATTTTCGGCCGGATTACCGGGAGCTCGCGCGCTTGCCGGGCTATTTCCCCGGCGTGCCGCGCCTCGCTCTCACCGCGACGGCGGACCCGAATTCCCAGAAGGACATTCTCGCATCTCTCGACATGCGTGACGCGCGTGAATTTGTTTCGAGCTTCCATCGCCCCAATCTTCACCTCGCGGCGCGCCCTAAAAACGCTGAGATCGCCGACCTGCTCGCCATCCTCAAGGCTCATGAGAAACATGCGAGTATCGTCTATTGCGGCACGCGGAATAAGACGGAAGCAATCGCAGAAAAGCTTCAAAAACAAGGTTTTGTTGCGTTACCTTTCCATGCGGGTTTATCATCTCAGGAGAAGCGCGCCGTTTTGACGCGTTTCAGAAGCGGGGAGCCTCTGGTTGTCGTCGCCACAATTGCCTTCGGCATGGGCATTGATCGGCCCGATGTGCGCTGTGTCGTGCATCTTGATATGCCAGCATCGCCGGAGGCCTATTACCAACAGATCGGTCGCGCCGGGCGTGATGGGGAGCGTTCTCAAACCTACCTGCTTTACGGCATGGAGGATATTGCACGCGCGCGATATTGGCTTGAGCAGTCCGCTGCGCCGGAAGAAGCCCGTTCAATCGCGCGGAACCGCCTGGATGCGATGATCGCCTTTGCAGAGACAACGAAATGCCGCACCCAGCAATTACTCGCCTGTTTCGGCGAGGATTTTGAGGGAAATTGCGGGCACTGCGATAATTGTCAGCGGCCGCTCAAGCTTTTCGATGCGTCTATCCCCGTGCAGAAAGCGCTTTCCGCCATTTATCGTATGGGACAGCGCTTCGGCACGACGCAGGTCGTGTCCGTTTTGCGGGGGCGCTTGACCACCGCCGTTGCAGCCCATGCGCATCAGCACCTGACAGTGTTTGGCACGGGGAAGGATGAGACCGAGAAATGGTGGCGCAGCCTTCTGCGCCAGCTCGTCGCGCATAATATTATCATGCTGGATGGTGAGCATAAGGTCCTGAAGCTGAACGGCCATGAAGTGCGGCCCATATTGCGTGGTGAGCGTGCTGTCATGCTGAAGGATGAGCGGGACCTTCATAAAGCCGCCAGCCGTGCCGCCATGTCAGAGCGCGTCCTGACGGAGCTGACGGTCGCGGAAGAGGATGCGCCGATTTTTGAAGCGCTGCGCAGTTTACGCAAAGAGGAGGCGCGACGTCAGAACATCCCGCCATACCTCGTTTTTCATGACAGCGTCATCGCGGCGCTTTGCGCAGAAAAGCCACCTGATTTATCGGCGCTCGAGCACATCAGGGGGTTGGGGAATAATAAAATTGCGCGTTACGGCCAGCAGATCCTGGATATTCTGCGTGCGCAAGGGCGCGCTCTTCCACGAGAGCTGGAAGCCGAGGCGGGCTAGGCGTCGGCTTAAAACCCTTTATCATTCATATTCAGCACAACATGTTTTTTCCCGCCCGTCAGAAAGCTGAAATCCAGCGTGACCTGACGCGGCGCGCCGTTTTCCGGCCGGAAGCCGCGGCAGATGAAGTGATACCCCCCTCGGGGAAAGACGAGGGTCATTTTACGTGGGATCGTGAAATGCGTGAACATTTCTGCCGCCTGCTCCGTGTCATCCTGGTCAAAATTGACCCCATATATGGATGGGCAGGAAGTCGAGCGTATCCCGGTGATGAGAAACGCGTCCTTTCCCTCATTCGTGATTTCCAGATAAATATTGATGACTTCCGGATTTTGGCGTGAAAGTCGCATCCATCCACGAATATTCAGGTCGCGAGCCGCGTTGAGATTGCCGGATGCGGCATTGTCATTCCCGTCATCCATATTATCCGCGTAGCAGGGCGTTGAAATCATCAGGAACACATAAAGAAGCGTGCTGACGATAATATGAGACCATGTGCGCATCGTGATGCCTTGAGCCTTTTCCGAAATAAAATGACGGTCGAAGCGTAAAAAAACGCCTGTCCGGACCCGTCTGAATAAAATCATAAGGTCGAAACGGTGTGACCGGTTTAAAACGCGTGCAAAAGCGGCTGCATGACCGCATAATATTACCCCCATCACAGGTACGAGGACCGGCAATGCGCTGCCCATTCTGCGGTCACATGGATACCCAGGTTAAAGATAGTCGGCCTGCGGATGATGGTGCCTCCATCAGGCGGCGGCGTATCTGCCCGTCCTGCACCAATCGCTTCACCACGGTTGAACGTTTTCAATTGCGGGAACTGGTCGTTGTTAAAAACGACAAACGCCGCGTTCCGTTTGATCGCGACAAGCTCAGCAAATCCATTCGCGTCGCCCTGCGTAAGCGCCCCGTCGATGAGGAGCAGCAGGAGCGCCTGGTGAATAAGGTCGTGCGTCAGCTTGAGGCGATGGGGGAGGGTGAGGTCTCCTCCTCTCAGATTGGTGAGGCGGCGATGAATGCCCTCAAGACTGTTGATGAGGTGGCGTTCGTGCGGTTTGCGAGCGTCTATCTTGATTTCCGGGAGTTGGAAGCGTTTTCAAAACTGTTGACGGTCATGCAGCAAAAGACGTTTAAGGAGCCCGAACTTATGGATTCCGAAACAGATCGACCAAAGGATCAGGATTAAATGACTGGCGCGTCCGCCCCAGAACCAACAAGATCACGCACGATCGCCCGCGTGGCCGCCATTCAGGCACTTTATCAATGTGAGCAAAATGGTGAGCGCGCCGAACTTGTTATTACGCAATTCACCGATCATCGCCTTTCAATGCGTGAAACGGGCTCATTTGAGGACGGTCAGGTCCCGATGGCTGATCGCAAATTATTTGAGAGCATCGTGCGCGGCGTCGTCAAAGAGGATGCGCGATTTGACGCATTGATCACTGGCGCCCTGCCGCCGACCTGGCCGCTCACGCGATTGGACCCGGTTCTGCGTTGTTTGATGCGCGCTGGCACTTACGAGATCTGCACCGGGGTGCCGATCCGGATCGTCATTAACGAGTATCTCGATGTAGCGCATGGGTTCTTCTCGGGGGATGAGCCAAAACTCGTGCATGGTGTGCTGGACGCGATCGGCCGCACTCAGGGAAGTGACTCTCAGGAGTCGGAGGGCGCCCCCCTGGCATCATGATGACCGAGAAAGACGATCATCCAGGCGGTGAGTTTGACTTGATCGCAAGGTATTTCACGTCACTGGCCGGACCAGGCGCCTACGGGCTCGCAGATGATGCGGCCTGTCTCACCCCGGCTTCAGACGGGAAAAGACAGGTCATTTCGACGGATACAATCGTCGAAAATGTCCATTTCCTGCCGGATGATCCGCCCGACCTTATTGCGCGCAAGGCATTGCGCGTTAATATCTCCGACTGTGCGGCGATGGGCGCGCGTCCTGTTTCATATCTGCTTAACCTGACCCTGCCGCCTCAACGCGGAAAAATGTTTCTTGAAAAATTTTCCGCGGGTCTCGCAGCGGATCAACGGGCCTATAATCTCAACCTGATCGGCGGCGACACCACGCGAACAAATGGTCCTCTCGTTATTTCAGTGACGATGATCGGGGAAGTGCCTGCCGACCATCTCCTGACGCGGGGTGGCGCACGCCCGGGCGATGCCATCTGGGTAACGGGCGCGATCGGAAGCTCCTGGTTGGGCCTTCAGGCGCTGACCGGCAAAATCGATCACCTTGATGACGTTTTTGCGGCGCGTTACCGCTGCCCCGAGCCGCGCCCGCATGTGATCCCTCCCGGCGTAGCGACTTCCTGCCTCGATATTTCAGACGGCCTCATTCAGGATGCCGGCCATATCGCTTCGCAAAGCCAGGTCATCATGGCGCTTTCAGCGGCGGATATTCCCCTTCCCGGAAAACTTCCTCCCCCATTGCAGCGAAAATATTTTGAGGCGCTTGTGACGGGGGGGGATGATTATGAACTGCTTTTCACCGCCCCTGAAACCGCCACCGCCACCGCCACGATCCTCGACGCATCGCAGCGCGCCGCTGTGCCGATCACCCGCATCGGGACCGTCAAACCCGGTCCCGCGGCGACGCAATTGCTCGATGAGATGGGCGCGCCCTACCAGCTGACCCGAGGCGGCTGGCAGCATTTCTAACTTCGCGGCGGTCCCGCGAGGCTTTCCGCGTAGATACGGTGCGTCTTATTGGGTTGCGTGACGAAACGCTCCACCAGGTTCAGCATGGGCGTGTTTGTCTCCAAAATCCAGCCGAGCTCGACATATCGATACGGTAATTTATTGCGTCGAGACAATAATTCTGAAATCGCCAATGGTGGCAGGAGTGCACCAAGCATCGTGCCACGCACGAGATGCGACACGCCCAGAAGGATGACACGTGCCGATTCGCAGCGATGCGTCATGATTCGTGCTGCGAGCTTGACCCAGCCAAGGGGTGAGGGTTGGGGGCCTATATCCCGGGTGAGATCAAAAATATTGGGCACGACAAGCGCCATGGCCACCGGCGCGCCATTCTGATCGATCTGAACGTAATGTTCAGGGCGTAGAACGGGGCGTAAAGCCTTGATCATGGTGCGCATCTCATGCGCCTGCATGGGGACAAAATTATAGGTGTCCGCCCAGGCATCATTGTAAAGTGCCCGTAAAACCTCCCCTTGTGCGGCGATCTGCCTTTTAGAGAGTCGGGAGATCGAGATATCCTCATACCGACCCGATCCCGGGGCAAATCCCTGCGGAAACAGGGAGGAAAAATCGTAATCCTGTTTGAGGTCGAGGCGGAATGTCAGAAGGTCCATTTCCTTCTTCAGGCCGATCCGCTCCATCATGCGATGCAGGTGCGGCGGGTGCCATGGCGTGGCGATCATGGGGGCTTCATCCTGCCCGGAGACCATCACCCCCGATTCTCCATGGCAGTTCAGCGTGACGGGGCCGCGCATCTGCACCATCCCATTCTCCCGAAGCCAGGCGCGGGCTGCGTCCAGCAGGGCGCGAATCACGCTCTCATCCGCTTCAGCATCCAACGCCCCGAAGAGGCCGATCCTCTCCTCCCAACGGGCCGTCGCGACGTAATCGACGATGGCGGCAATGCGTCCTACGGGCCGCGCACCCCGCCAGGCAATAAAATATCGCACAGAAGCATGACGGAAGATGGGGGCCTTACCCGGGTCGAGGAGGTCCCTTTGCTCGATATCCAGCGGCGGAGTATAGGATGCCATCCCCTGGTAAAGCAGGCGGGGCAGTTTTATGAACAACGCGCGGTCCTTGCGGGTTGTGACTGACCGGATCGTTACGGCCTGCGTCCTGTCGCTTGAAATTCCCGCAGGATGATTGGCGGGATGCGCTTCACGCTGGGCAACCGGCGTTACCGATTTTTCAAACAAAGTTTCTCCCTTTTCAGCAAGCTGGTGTAAACCGGTCCGCGTTTTAAACATCAAGAGCCTGTTCAATGTCACGTTCATCCGAAATGTCAAAGTGTTTGCAGTTATATGACCACGTCTTAATAACTGGTGCATCGGGCGGCATTGGCGCGGCGCTTGCCCAACATTATGCGGCACGGGCGCAACGCATTTCCCTATGGGGGCGTGACCTCCAGCGTCTCGAATCTCTCGCGAAAATCTGCACGGCGGCGGGTGCCGAAACCGATATCGTCGTCGTTGATCTCAGCAATATGCATGAATCTCTCGAAGCTTTCTCACGAGCTGAGGCCCAGGCGCCGATCGACCTCCTTTTTCTTAATGCGGGGGTTTCGGATATGCGTCAGCCGGGGCGGGTTGTCGAGACGCCTGACATTCTTCTAGAAACGGCGTTGGTCAATTACGCGGTCCCGACCGGGCTCGCGAGCGTCGCGGCCGAGCTTATGGTGAAGCGCCGTCGCGGTCACATCGTCTTTACCGGTTCCGTCGCGGCTTGGCATGACTTGCCTTTCTCGGCCGCTTATTGCGCGTCAAAAGCGGGGATAGAACGGTTCGCAGGGGCTTTGCGGGCGGCGGTGACCCCTTATAACGTAAATGTGACTTTGGTTTCTTTCGGGTTTATCGACACCCGTATGAGCCGCCGCATTAACGGGTTTAAACCCTTTCTGGCCAAGCCGGAGAAGGCTGTTTCCGTGATCAATAAAGCGTTAAAACAACGACGTGGGCATGTTACTTTTCCCAAAATCTTCAATCTGTTACGCATGATCGAAGCTGTTACGCCACGAAATCTTGCCCATATGTTATTGCGTTCGATTCGGGTATCACAGGGCCCTCGTTAAAGGGTAAACAGACAAATTTGAATATTCAGCCTGGCATGACCGCGTGCCTGTTTGTGCGTCGTCACGGGCTGAAAACAGGAAAAGATAAAGGCAGTTTGATGCAGGAAGTAGTTGCGGTCGATATCGGCGGAACCCACGCGCGTTTTGCGGTCGCGAAGATTGCTGACGGGCGGGTGACGGAACTCGCGCCTGGAGTCAAATTGCGCACATCAGATCATGCCAGCCTGGCGCTGGCATGGCGGAAATTCGCGCAGACCCAGAAAAATCCGTTGCCGCGCCGGGCGGGCATTGCGATTGCATGCCCCATCCAGGGCAATATCCTCAAAATGACGAATAACCCTTGGGTTATCCAGCCGGATAATCTCAAGCACAGTCTCGGGCTTGATGATTTTGTGCTGATCAATGATTTCGGCGCTGTCGCCCACGCCGTCGCTCAGGTGGATGACGCGCATCTGAAACATCTCTGCGGCTCCGATGGGCCATTGCCGGAGACAGGGTCCATCACGGTTGTCGGGCCAGGGACAGGTTTTGGTGCGGCCTGCCTTCTGCGTCAGTCAGGACGTTATGACGTGATTGAGACGGAGGGGGGGCATATTGATTTTGCGCCGCTCGACAGCGTGGAAGACCGCATCCTGACGGAGTTGCGTGGACGTTTCACGCGCGTATCGGCAGAGCGCGTTGTGTCAGGTCCGGGCCTTAGCAATCTCTATGAAGTTATTGCCGAGATGCACGGCGCGCCCGTATCCATACGCCATAATCGGGAATTATGGGATCAGGCCATTTTCGGCAATGATGACATCGCCGCCGCCGCGCTTGAGCGCTTCTGCCTTTCACTGGGCTCAATTTCCGGGGATCTCGCCCTGGCCCATGGTGCGCAGGGTGTTGTGATTGCGGGTGGGATCGGGTTGCGACTTGCGGACCACCTCCCACACTCCGGCTTTGCGGAGCGCTTTATCGCAAAGGGTCGTTTTGAAACGATGATGAGCCGTATCCCCGTCAAAATTATTACTCACGAAGAGCCCGGCCTCCTCGGGGCAGCTGCGGCTTACGCCAATCGACACCCTGCCTGACCGCTCAGCGACGGAACATGGCGATGCGGAAGAGGCATCGCCATTCAGGTGACTTCACCCGACGGCGCGAAAGGGACGACACGGCCTTTTCGGAACATTGAGTTTATCATGCAAACGCATGATGGTTCCTGGCATCGACACAGGGCCGTGCGCCCCGACAAGCTAGCTGAGCTTATGACCCCGGATATTTTTCAGCGAGGGAGAGGATGATCGCGATCGTCTCATCATCGAGAACGCCATCATAATTTTCGGGGCGATAATGGAGTTGCACGGCGCGTATTAAACTTGTGAAGCCCGCTGACGTCGACGCGCCGGAAACGTCATATCCGAACCGGTTCAGAAGTTCGAGGATCATGCAGCGACTTGGCCGCAACATTCCCAATCCGGAGGTGGAGAGCACGTTAAGGAATTTCTGCTTGTCTTCCGCATCATACCATGTGCCAATACCCTCATCATAAAGCTCTTTCCACGGAAATTTCGGCCCCGGGTCACTTTTGCGGCCGGGTGCGATGTCAGAGTGGGCGACGATATTGCGCGGACTAATGTCAGGGTAACGTTGCAAAATACTTTTTACGAGCTCCTTCACCGCCGCGATCTGCTTCTCCGGGAAGGGGGGGAAGGTGAAGACACCATGATCATCCGACGCCAGATTGACGATTTCTATGCCGATAGATGAGTCATTAAGGTTATTGCGGCCACGCCAATAGCTGATTCCGGCATGCCAGGCGCGGTCCTTTTCATCCACGAGATTGAAAATTTGAGTGTCTGTGTAACCGGCAGCCCGGTAAGACGGGTCCGTCTCATCCGGGACAAGGTAATGCACACTGACGCTGGGACCGGTGAGCGCCGCGATGGAGTCCAAAAAATTTGCGGCAGTGTAGTGAAGAACGAGAAAACGCTGCCGGTTATTGAAACCAGAGACAGATCGGAAATCATTATAAATAATTTTGTGCATTTTATTATTCTTTCTTCTATTTTTCTGGAAAAGAAGTCGCGCGCAATGCGTTATCCGGCCTGGCGAGCCGGACATGATTCACCTGACAAACGCGTAGGAATTTAACTTTTTTTTGGGATGATTGATGCGCGAAGGCTCAACCGGCAATGAGGTCGGCGCTCTGCATGTGCGGCGATCAGCCCTTTACCGGTGCTTTTGCGGCATCGGAGACAGGGCGTAGCGGAGATCAGGATGAAACCGGACAAAATTGCGGACATTAACTGTCTCTTCCAATTTCTTGAAATCGATATTTTTACCGACGCTTCATTATAATTTGATTTCAATGCCCTGGCAATATCGATGCGGAACATCCGGCGCACGTCGCTCCACCCATTGATAAATCCTGGCTGCGAGATAATTACCCTGCACCATGTGCAAAGTGAACGCGCCGAAAAAGAATGACGCGCTTCATGAAGGATGTATCGCGCCTGCTCGCCCGGCAGCACCGATTTTAAAGGGATGTCATGATGACGCACCCGATGTCCAGCCCGGGCACCGCCCCTCAGCATGTTACGTTAAGTCGATCATCGCCATTTTCTGCGAAATCTTCCGTCCGGATACTCAAACGTCAGGTGAACGACGCATCGGATATTGTCTGCATGTCGACAGGCGGGACGGGCACCGCATGATGACCGCACTGCCCACCCATTGGTTAAGGGGAGAGGGTCAGCCGGATTACTCCTCTTCCTGCGGGTATCCCCACGCCTGATCCATCCAGGCAACACGCCTTTTAAACCAGTCAATGACGTAGGAGACCGTCCAGCGCCCGTCGTAAGGGATGTCCACCCGAACCGTGTTATTGCCCCAAAGCGGCCAGTTCTTCAGGTCATCCACCATGGAATCCCGGTCGATCAAGGCAATCTGGCCCAGAATGATTTTCTTCAGATTGTTTGTTGAGATGATCCCGTTCCCGCGCAGTTCCGCCCATCGTGCCCGCAATTCAGGACGGAGGCGGCGGGTGAGGATATCCAGAAAGCCCGGGTCCTGATCGGCGGGGTAACCTCGCTGCGTGATCCACCCGATTTTGTCCGGCGCGGCCTGGTTGATGTCCTGCCATGCCGACACCCCGAAAGTGCGGTCATGATCAAATGGCCAGATGCTCCACTTTTTGGCGTCCCACGTGCCGAGGAAGAAATTATTCTGAAACGAATCATAGGACCCGGTCACATTGACGAGCAAAATATAATCGAGCCATGATTTCAGGTGCAGATATTGATGCATTTCCTTCCGCAGCCAGGTCTCATCGGCGCGGCAGGCCTGAAACCATCTGAATAGCCTTGCGCACGCCGCCTGTACGTCTGGCGCTTTTTGCGAGATGTCGTCCTGATCCTCATACCCGTCGATCTTGGGAGACTGGATTGACCATCCCGTGCTGTCAAAATCGCGATCCCAGAGTTCAAGCGTGTGCTCGGCCTGCATCAGGATGTGGTTGCGATGGGCGTCATCCATCAAATAATCATCGTTTGTCGAGCGTGATCGCCAGACAACGAGTTGCTGGAATTTCCCGTTCCACCATAATTCGCAGGGCAGGCCATCTGTGCTGAAGGACGCCGTCAGATGCATGCCCAAATCATGCTTGTCCCAATATCTGTAAGCGGATACCGGCGCCAATAGACGATCAGGGTGGGAATGCATCTGACGCCACAGCTCGGTCGTGGTGGTTTCACGCACCATTGTCCGATCCGTGCCATAGCCTTTTAGCGTGATCGTCGAGACCGGCGACCAGTCGCCCATTTTCACATAGAGCTTCTTGCCATTAGAGGGACGCCGCAATTTGAGATTGAAGTTTTTTTTCATGGCGTCCTGGCTCGATTGACCCTGCACGTTGCGCAGGCCAACCGCACTGAAAAGCGGAAGGGTCCCGTCATAAAAGGATATGGAAATTGGTATATTGGATGCGTTCGGGTCGGAAAAATCCCCGTCGATCAAAAAACGCATGACGCGGCGGGGGCGGTCAATGGTGACGGTTTTGACATCGTTGATGGCGGCTGGTCCCCAGGCTAAAACACCGTCATGCTCAACATATCCCGTCGTCGGAATTTTGATATCGTTGCTCAAAATCCCAACCTCCCGAATATCAGGCCGGACTCATCAAATCGCGTCATTGTCACGACGATGATGGACCCGGGGCGGCTATCGATAAACGGTATCCGCCCTTCCACCCAACGCACATCGGAAGGCCATGTCGTTTCACACCCGCCATAAACGGGTTGCTGAATGACGAGTGTCATGGACTGGCGTTCAGCCGGGCGGCCTTTCCCGATGGTGAGGGCAATATCTCCGGACAGGACGAGGCAGTAGATAATGTCACCTGAGAGCGCTTGCGGCAGATTTTGCGGGCCCGAAACATTCAGGCGCGTCTTGACGGGCACGCCGTAACCGGAACTACCCGCCATGAGCCGCCTCCAACGCCTCGAGGCGTTTTTCCAGCTCGGCCTGCTTCCGTTCCACGGCCTCCCTTTTCAGGCGCTCACATACGCTCAAAAGCATTTGCAGTTCTGAATAAATCAGCGCCTGCATCCAGATGGGCTGCCCATTTTCATCCAGGACAGGCCGGGTTTCATAACGATATTTCTGCACCGGGGGGGTGAAGGATTTTTTCTCACCCGTTTCCGGGTCGATTGTCAGCTCCTGCGCTTCTGCTTCTTCCGGGATTTGGACCTGCTCATATCGCTGCTGCTGGCTCCAGAGCGCCCAGTCCGCAGGGTCGAGGCCTGCATGGCGCAGGGCGGCTTCGACGTCCTGAGCGACAACGCCCACATGCAGGCGTGCTTCCCGCGGGCCTTCTGCGACGTCGGCTTTGTAGCGGAAAAGCTTTGGGTGCAAAGTGTCATAAAATGCCAATAGCTTGTCCCGGTAGCCGGCATCGAGATCGAGCAGGTCATCAATGACGCGCTTTACCTTGATGTCTGACGTCAATTGCACATTGCCGGACAGGTAAATATCCCGGAAGCGATGATTGGCCGTCCCGAGATCTGTAAAATCATTGACATCCGGGCCAAGCATACTGCCACGGAAGCTCAGCGTGCCATCTGTCGCCTCCCCGGAGCCGCCACGCGCAACCCAACCGACATCGACGGAGTTCTGGTGCGTGACGTCGTTATTCCAGATGAAGGATGTCGGGGCGCAAAAGTAACTGAGATATTGCCAGTTGCCGGAATTCGGCCTGCCGATCCAAACCGAAGTTGACCTTTCTGGTTTCCCGAAATGTGCGTATCCCCAGCCGGAATAAAGCGCAGCACCCCATGACTCTGTGTCGAGCGAAGCCGTGTATGTTTCAAGATCGTAAAACCAGTGCCCCCCGACGCCGGTGGGCTTGATGTTGATATGAGACGTGCCGGCGCGACCAGGTGGGTCATTCCAGGTCTGCTGATAACCCTGACCGATAATGGGCCGCGTAAAACGACCTGTCGCGCCTTGTACCATGCCTTTCACCATGCCGGGCACCGCATCATGGTCCGGGATATAGACGTCGGAAGATTTGAGGGCCCTGTCGACCTCCGCCAAGGCGGACCCGGCAGCTTCCACCGCGTCATAGGCGTTGGTGGCGGCATCCTGCGCTTTCTCCTGCGTCTCCGCAGCAAGCTGTGTCATGGAGGCGACGGCGCTGGCCAGCCCGTCAATATTCTTCATGACATCCGCCATGGTTGAACGTGTGCGGCCACCATCGCCGGACACTGTATATTCATCGAGGATGCGGTTTTCAGGGGCACAATTTTGAGAATCAGAATTGGACATGATTTGCCTCTCTCGGCTTTTACGTCACCGATTTTGTTGCTTATTTGTGGGAGGAACGCCTCAACGCGGCTGCTACGACGATGAATGCGCCGCCGGGCCGCCATTTTCGACGAGAGCTGCCAATGCGACGAAAGGCTCCGGGCAGCACGTCACGGCGTGCGTGAGGTTAAACTGAGTCAACGGCTTCGGTCGCGGTCGAATGTCGCAATCGAAACCTAATATTACCTACCCGATACGGCGCACGGCGATTGTGCCGCCGCCAGGGTAGGGATGCGCGGTGAAGGGCAGGCGCAGGACCATCGTCTTGTTTTTCTGATCAATCGGCGCTGTGAAATTGAAAAGCTGGGCATTGAGTAATGTGAACTGGTAGCCCTTGCCTTGATCATCGACAATGCTGAACGAAATCTGCACCTTCTTTCCGGATTGCCAAAGTTGGATGAGCGCGTCATTGCGGAAATAAATCTGCGCCTCCAGCGTGACCTTCAGTGCGCCGAACTGGATGCCCGCAGCGCCCATCCTGCCAAGAGCCTGATCCTGCGCGGCGCCATTGCGGGTAAGGGTGAGGATCGCGGATTGAACCGCACCGTCATATGACGTCCCATCAATGGAGAAGGCGTTGAAGTTCCCGGCCTCCATGATACGCGTGGTCGTGGCGGCGGCGACATATTCCAGGTTCGACACATCTGTCAGCTCAAGATTCGCCCCGATAAAATCGATCTGAATTGTCGGCGTTTGCTGCGCCTGGAAGTTCATCTGGATCTGCGAGACCATATTGCCGGAAAATAAATGATGACGGTCCGCGATCTTTTTACGAAGGGCGAAGGTTTTCCCCACGGATCCGTTGACGATCCCGACAGGGGTATAGGTAAAGCCCTGAGGACAGATAATCCTTTCCGTGAGCGCGTGATCCGGGAAAAACTGCTTGAAAAACGCCTCACCTGCCGGACGGAATAAGGATAATGTGTCAATCGACGATCCTTGTTTCCCAATGATTTTAGTCGTGTAAGGCAGGATGAGCGACGAGTCTCCAAGTGAAATCTTGACCAGCCCGTTAACGGGCCAGTTCGACAGGACGGAATAATCTTCGTAGGTCGAAAATTCGAAGGCTTCGTAGGTCAGTAATATTGCCGGGAGATGGGCATCATCCGTCGCCTGGTAGGGTGTGCCTTCCGACCATTCCATCCCCATGATGGCTGCAATGAATTCATCATAGGTTTCGTAGGACAATAAACCGGAAATGGAACCACTTGTGCTTCGACCGGTGAGGACGGTCTCAGCCTCCTCCGGTATGGCATTGATTTCATCAGGGGTTACTGTCATGTCCTGCACGGCGAGCGTTTCACCAGCGTGGCGCAGACGTCTGAAACCGTCCGATGGGGCGATGCCGAAACTGACTTCCTGCGCATAATCGACATGGGTAAGATTGGTCTGTTCACCCGCTGAAAAACCGGATGTCGGGCCTGTGACTGCCATGATTATTTTCCTTTTGCGATAGACCAGAATTCACGATCATCGCGGTTTGTTCGAGGGGGAAGGGATGTGCTGCGTGCGTCGGGGAAAACCTACCGGTTCGCCGTTTAATCGGTCGTCATAAACTGAATTCTGGACAATTTCCGCCACGTGCATCTCGTGATGACAGTGAGGATGAGTTTTTTGGAAGGTAAAGCGGCGCTTGAATGTGCCGTGGGGACTGACTTGAATTGAACAATGAAAAAACGCCCGCAACGGGCGGAATATGATGCGAAACCAGCTGGGCGGAAATCCCGAAAACGCACGTTCGGCGTTGAAGCCTGACATGTTGCAGACGTTCACCATCGGGGGCACTGGCTACTCGGCCAATTTTATACCGGCCTCATCTGAACTTACAGTGGCTTTAACGCGAAGGCCCTCCGAGAGACGTGGTGGCCTCATTCAATGAAGAGCATGACCATATTCTGGAGTTTTCACGCGCGCGCGGCGTCAGACGCGGCCGTGACGGCGTCATGGTTTCATAATAAATTACTGATGAAAGTGATTTGCTTACGCTGTAACGGTAAAGGCTGCCTCTGCAACGGCTTTGATTGTGGATGATGCGAAGCAAACCTATTCTGCCATAGAGTACTTCGAAGTTGGACCAGCGTCAACTCTGCTGTAACCAGAAAAATCGACAGATCTGTTTTGAAAACTACAAGATGTCAGTTCGCCTGACGCAAAGTGGAGGTCCGCGCGGGGATGACTTGATTCAATGTTTTTTAGAGCTGATGAAGATAGTGGTCCAGAGTCGCCCGCGTGCTCAAAGCGTCATCACACTGACCCGAGTCAGGCGGCAAATCTTTTTTTTTCTACAAGAAATATTGACTTTTGCATTAAATGTAGCTACATAAAATAATGCGCATCACATTCGATCCCGCAAAGCGAGAAAAGACCTTGAGCGAACGAGGCCTCGATTTCCGTGATGCCGCGTCGGTGTTCTCGGGGCGGACAGCGACCGTTGAAGACACGCGTTTTGTTTATGTCGAGCCCCGTTTTATCACCGCTGGGCACTTGTCGTCTTGTCTTGTCGTGATCGTATGGACTCAGAGGGGTCAATCGCGGCGCATTATTTCAATGAGGTATGCACATGAGAAAGAAACAAAGCTCTGGTCAGCCCGAATGGCGTGACCCGGACGACGCGCCCGAACTTACGGACGCTTTTTTCGACGCCGCAACCATTCGCGAGGGGTCCCGCATCGTCCGCCGCGGCCGCCCGCGTCAGGAGACAACAAAAACCCAGGTCACGTTGCGCCTGGATGCGGACATCATCGAGACTTATCGCCAGCAAGGCCCGGGCTGGCAGTCACGCATTAACGCCGCATTACGCGCGACGCTGGGGCGTTGAATGGGACGGACAGCAAAGTAATTTTGGTGCGATTTTGTTGAAGTCGGAATGCGTTTGGGAATGCAGATCAGCGTTCAAACTCGCATGGCGCTGGAAAGCGGCATCTTCAGCACAAATTGAAGATGAGGGCAGGAATATTATTTTGCAACAATATCAACCACTTAAATTGTCGAACCGCCTGTCTGAACTCAAACAGAGTCGATGACTAAGTGTCTAACCTTTTCGCTAACTCCATGAAAAACAGAGAGATTTCATGAAAGGTGGAGGTCCGGGCGGGAATGCCCTGATTCAATGTTTTCAAAGCTCTAAAGTGTAAAACAGTGGTTTTCCCTCCACCGTTTCTCAAGCGTTTTAGGGCAAGGTGTAAAACAAATTTCGACACTTTGGGCGCAACAGGACAGGGTCATTTGGCTCGAATTGCCTGCCCCATCCTTCGGGGCGTCGTGAGCCTGACAGCGCGCCAGCTTCCGATCGGGGATCGCGGTTAAAGTGAGCGGATCTCACTCAGCAGGGCATCGAATGTCTGGTCTTTCGGCGACTTGCCATCATCGCCCAGCCAGTTCTGGCGGCTCAGCAGGCCGTAACTCTCATCGGAGATATGTTGCCACGTCGCCCAGGGCATGAAGCTCCGCGCGCCCCAGGAGGCGAAGAAGAGCCCGTCCTTATTGTAACCCGTCACGGCAATGGCATGGCCGCCCACCGGCATGTGGTTCGAGACCTTGTCGAGATCCCACGTGTCCCCTGGCTCAAGCTCCATGAAGCCCTGCACCATCTGCACACCGCCGATAATCCCGCCGAGGAAGGCGATGCAGCGTTTGACGGACATGACATCCTTGCGCTCAACATAGCCGAAAGCGGTCAGAATATCCTTGTCCGGGCCAGGGCGGCGAAAGCCGTTTTTGCGCCAGATTTTCAGCACGTCCAGGAGAATGACGCCGTCATCGTTGATGCCCGTCCTGGGATCGTAGCCGGACACATCAGCGTAATTGGCAATCACCTGATCGGTGGAAAGCAGGACTTGGGACTGCGCGTTTTTCGTCCAAGTCGCAATGAACCCCGCCTGTGACGCGAGGCCGCAACAGCCGCATGTGTCATTGCCCCACATTTGATAATCGACCTTGTCGGACCAGTCCTGCGCCTCCGGCACGGAGGGCCAGTGGGCGGTGAGGGCCGGTGTGAGGCGGTATGTTCGCGGGTCACGCTTTGCGGGGCGCTTGCCGAGTTTATAGGTCATTTGAATGTCTCCTCGAGATTTTATTGTTTGTTGTTCGGAGAGCTGTAAGCTTACAGTCAGAGGGTCACGCCAAGGGTGGCGAGGGCCTCTGATTCTGTCATGGGCCGGGTGCGACGCCGGGGCGCACCACCAACAGCGATTGCCCCGCTGAGAAGGGCCTGGAAGATCGCGACGATGGTGCTGAGAGCGTTGAGCGCAGTGGCGACCGTCGCGCGCGTCTTCTCGTCCAAAGAGGGGGACATCGAACCGAGCGCCTTCGTGAGGCCGTGAGAAAGCTTTTCCAAGGCCGAAAGCAGGGCGTCAACCTTCGATTTGAGATCGCCCGAATCATAAACAATTGTTACCTGATCACCGACCTCCGCTTCAAACGCGTTCAACGCCGAAACGACGCCCTCGCTCGACAGGGTGATCGTGGCCGCGACGCCAGCCCCAATCGTGGAAGCTACCAGGGGAAGAGAAAGGATTGTAGCTGCTGCGTTGAGACCTGCCTGCGCATAGGCACGGATCTTGGCGACATTGAGGATCAATGTCGTCGTGTTTTTGCCGTGTATCACGCTGCAGTCGGGTAGCGTTAAAATCGCGGCGCTGGCGCAGGAAAGGCGCAGAAAAGCCCTGCGGCTATGAGGCTTCTTCATTTCTTACTCCTGATTATTTTTGTTTTTGACGTCGTGGTCACGCGTCAGGACGTCGATGCCCGCTTTGGTCAGGGCCCTGTGAGCGGCATCCGCTTCGTCACGTTTGACCATGAAGCCCGTGCGTTCGCATTGGAGTCGGTTCGATGCATGGCCAAGATTAAGCGCGCCCCAAGTGACGATGAGATAATAGAATTTGCGCACAAGATAATGCTTTGACCCGAGTGTCGGCGGTTTCAGACCGACGGCGAGCACATTGCAGAGCCCTGAGAGCATAAGAAAGATAAAAGGCGTGTAGACAGCCCAGCTTTCAGGAAGGGCATGTTGGAGCTGGTTGAGAAGAGCATTAATGTCCAATTTCTGGCTCCTTAAGAAAAAGCCACCCGTATGGGTGGCTGTGGGGGAAGGGGCTTTACATATTGCGCATAAATCCCCAATATGAGGACTTAGACAGGTAATGAACCCGGCGCATGTAAGGGCATGATCAATGTCAGCGAAATCCGGACACGTTTACGAAGACCACCGCCTGGCTATCGAACTGCGTCACCTGCTTGCTGAAAGCGATAAATTTGTGGCGGAGCAACGGAAGTTTGTGGCGGAGGCTGCTAAGCTTGGCCGTGACCGCTGGTTTGCTCCCATTGTGGTATCCACGTCTGTTGCTGCGGCCATGGGTTCGATTATCGTCTCCCTCGTGACGCATTTTCTGAAATGAGCCCGGTTGACCTTAGGCGGTCTCTCAACACGTTGCACTGGTCGCAACGTGGATTGGCTGAAGCCATCGAATGCGACCCGAGGCTCGTGCGGCGCTGGGTCTCTGGCGATAGCGCAATACCGGAAGAGGTGGCGAACTGGCTTCGTAATCTCGCCACGTTTGCCCAGCGAAACCCGCCACCCTTGAAATGGAAGCGCGGTCATCGTTCGGTCAACGTGTAGGCGTATGGTCGGGCCGCTTTCTATATGATCGCGGCGGACGTGAATCGCCGTCAATTGACCGCGGCCGCGATTTTCAGCGGTTAAATCAAGGTGGGGAAGACAATGTATTTCACGAATCTCGCGGACAAACCTCTCCGTTTGGCGGCGATCGGGTTCTTCGTTGGTGCCATGATAGGGGTGCGTTCGTCGTGGCGCTCTTTGCGCTTTCACAAATCAACTGCGGCTAGAGATCCCCAATTTCTCTCTTAAAAGCTTCAAATACTGATCCCGCATTTTCGCGAACCGATCCCTCACACCAAATTCAAGGCGCGTCACATTCGGCTCATCGCCGCGGCAGTCCTTGCGCACGACGTCAACCTCACGCTGAAACGTTAGCTCCGGTTGCATCATCATCGTTTCCCGATGGCCTGGACGTAAAGCTCGCTGCCATCGAGATTCGACATGACTGAGAAGCCCCCATTATCCACCCGCCCTATCGTGACATCCCTTCGCTGACCTGTGTTCGAAACGAGCGTACAGGCAATGCTGGAGACGCTGGAGAAGGCGCGGGGGAAATTGATGCGGCTATAGAGGCCGACGCCGCCCGATTTGAAGCTCTGAATCATGCCGTAGAAGGGGAGGAGAATGACCCGGCTATCGCCCGAATTGAATTCGTCGGCGGTGGGGCGGTTCCAGATTTGACCTTGGAAATCTTTGACTTTCGCGTTGTATGACGCCCAGTCCACACGGCCGCTGATGCTTGCCTTGAGGCTTTTCAAATCCTCTCCATCATTCAGTAAACGACCATTTTCCGTGTAAATATTGTCGTCATTCCTGAACGCGAATTTGTGCTCAACGCCCGCCGCATCATAGAGACGCATTAAGTAACCAGCATATTTGCCGGCGACATCGTAAGGGCTCAAAGTCGCGGCAATCTTCGCATAGGGCCCGATCTGCCTTACGGTTCCACCTGTGTAAATCTCGCCTGGCGTCGTGGCACCCGCATACCTCACATTCACTGTAAGGTTCCCCTCCATCTCATCCCCGGCTTTTTTTACGTAAGTTGCGGCGCTGTCGGCCTTGAGGGTTTCGACCAGCTGGCGGACGGTGGCCTCCAGCGCGTCGAGGCGTTTACGTGTCCATTTTGTGGTCGGGGCGGTTTCGGAGTCATCCTCATCGGCGGGGGAGGCAAGCGAGAGCGTGCCGTCCGCGTTCAGCGGGGCAATGCGGTCCCCCGGCAGGCCGGAATAGACGCGCACTTCTGTCGTGAAGTTCAGCGGGTTGCGCCCCGCGCTGGTATTGCCCAGGATAGTCTGGCGCGTCAGTGTGTTGACGGCCCCGACTTCCAACGCGCCCACGCCCCATTCGGCCTGGGACCCGTCTTCGGCGTAATAATAAACATCGCCCCCTTCCGCCAGGGCGGTGGCGAAGCTGCGCCGGCCTGTCGGCGCGCCATTCAGCACGAAGGCACCTGTGCCGGGATTGGTGCTCGTCTCCAGGACGAGATCGAGGACTTTGGGCGTGCTCATAATCTTTCCTTGATGTCGATGGTGGTGGCGTGCCTGTCCGCCGCGCCGAAGGGGTTGGAAATCTCATTCATGACGGCCCGCCCATAAAGCGCCGCCTTTGTCACATTCTGCGGCGCCGCACCGGGGTTGGGGATAAAGAGCGTATTGGCACCGCTGGCGGCCGCAATCTGCAGGCTGCGCAGGGCGGACACATCGTCATCACCCAGTGACTGATGGGCGATGGTCAGCCTGCGCTGCACATATTGCGGCGCAACAAATTCCGCCCCTGCCATGGTGGTGGTTTCAAGCGCGGTGGCGCTCACATTTTCCGTGCTGGCCGCGGCGTAATTGCGGGCCGGTTGAAAGAGCGGCCCCGCATAGCAGAGCGGGATGGAAAGAAAGCCATCCGGGTTATCGTGATCGGTGATGTCGAGGCGCATCTGGTCGCCTGAATAGGCCCGGGGGAGGACAATCACGCATTGCCCGTTCACCGGCGCCGTCCCATCAGAGGTGGCCTCAATGATCGCGACATCGCCGCGGAAAAGCGTCACACGCAAAACCGCGTTGGCGGTCAGATTGGTGCGATGCACACTGACGACGCGATATGCGCCCACGGCACGAAGCACCAGCGACACCGTGTCCCCGATCGCCCGCCAGGCCAGGCTTGCTGCGCCTTGTGGAAGTTTAAGGTTGGTCACAGGCAGTTGCGCGTGCTGGGAAGACGCACTGAGAGAGCCGATCAGAACAAAATTCTGCCAGCCAAAGCCACAATTTTCCATTTTGTCAGACCAGTAGGGTAAGGGTGGTGGTGGGGTCGAGCGCGTTTGACATTTCGCCAATTACCGTGCCGCGCGCGCCATCCTCCGCGCCCGGGATCGGGGCGCGGAGGAAGACCGTGTCGCCCAGCTCAAATCCTGTCGCCATGTCGCGCGGCACGTCGATCGCCCACATATGACGCCGGCGGCCCCAAACGTCACCGAGGCGATCCGCAATGGCAGCCGCATCGCTCTCCTGCGCCAGGGCGGTTGTCAGGAGAGGCGGGTCGGACGGGACGCGCCAATCTGATTTGACCGCCGTGCTGACCCATAAGGCGGCACGGTCTGACTCAGCGATAAAATTGCGCTGGTCCACCGAGATCTGGGGATGCAGGTCATTCAGATGGATCTGTCGCGTAAAATTATGCGCATAGCCGACGCGCCAGCGCCAGGGTGGCGGGTCCAGCGACGCATCCAGACGCATGGGGGCGATGCGGGCAATCACATCGGCGCTGAGATAGCGCAGTTCCGGCACATCGTCACAGACCCGTCTCATCAGAAAGGGCCGCAACGTGCCGGTGCGTGTCGGGATCAGGCTGATGCCCAACCCGGAAAGCAGCGTGTTGCAGACGCCCCGGCCCGAGACATTTTCCCCGCCATCCCAATACCAGCCCCCCGACGGGTCATAAGATTCTGAAACCGCGTCCCAACCCGGGTCGATGAAGTTGGCAGGCAATGTCAGATCTTCAATCAGCATCTGTCTGAGGAGGCTCAGCAAGCCATGCGGCGCGGCGCCGGAGGGGAAGCGCCCCGTCGCGTCGAGGGTGATGGCATAGACAGGTTTGGTGCCCAGGCGCAGCCACGTGCCCGCGGGCGAATGCTGGATGGTGTAATGGCCGGGCGCGGGCGGTGCGGCGTAAAGATCATCAACCCGCCCGCCAAAGGCGATCCCCCCACCGAAGCCCCCTTCATAAACCGCTGTGATCTCCGCTTCCGCGTCGGAGAGCTGATAGACAAGATTAACGGCATCAATCAAAATCGGGGTGATATTGCGGCACATGCCGCGCAGGCGTGGGTGGCTGCGGCCGACAACGTTTTTATCCCCGTCCAGACCGCCCCCGCCGCCATAACTGCGCGTGGGCATGGCTGTATCAAGCCAGTAAGTTGCATCCAGCAGCGGCACCTCAAAGCCGGTCGGCCCGGGCTGCCAGTTGCGCCCGAGCCCGGCAAAGACGGGGGCGGTTGCGTCATAAGGCGGGTCACGCCAGATCTGCCGCGATGCGTCCCAATCTTTCCGCCCCGCGCGGATGCGGACAGGGAGGTGATCATTGACACGGCTTTGCAAAAGGCCCGAGAGCGCGCCATCAGGGTTTGCGATTTCCAACGCGCCCACACTGTAACTGCCGCCCAGCGCCTCGGCGGAAAAGGTCAGTGCGCGCGTGAGGCTCAAACCTTGAATAACGTAAGGTGGGTAGGGCGTATGATCATCCGACACGTAACCCGCATCGGAATATCGCAGGGTCTCAAAGCTTTCCACCGCTTGCGGATAAGCGGAAAGCGCCCCCCAGGGGCGGCCATTCCACCCTTCAAGCCCCGCCATCTCGGGCAGGACCGCTTTGTTGCGGATGAGGTCGAGTTCAACAAGCTGCACGCGCATCAGGCGCGCCTCGGGCGCAGCGCTTCATTATTGCTGGCCTGTTTCTGCTGCGCCTGGATAAGCTGAACCTGCTGTAGCAGCTCCTGCATTTTATCGCGCAGCGCCAGCATGGCGTCCTCCTGCTTTTTGGAAAGTTTCTCGACCAGGCTGGCGGTCAGTTTGTCGCTATCCGCGCCTGAAAGCCCGCCCAGCATCTCCGTCAGGCGCTGAAAGTCATCCGCATAACCCGTGCCGGAGCCCCAATATTTCTGGGAGAGGCGCAAAGTCGTTTCCATATCGCCCTGGAAGCGACCGAGCGCATCCGAATCCCCCGCCATTGCGGCGTTATAATCCTTCGCGACATTGTCATTCGCGACCTTATATTGGTCCTGGATGGAGAGGGGCGAATAATCCGACGTCACCAGACCGCGCGCATAGTCTGTCAGGCTGCCGAAGCTTGTCGTCAGTGACTGCGCGGCGGAGAGGCTCGCCTGCTTTGCCTGATCCGCATATTGCTTCTGGATGTTCAGCCTCTCCGCGGCGAGGGTTTTATCAAGCTGCGTTGCCTGGTCGATATAAGCTTGCTGCGACGCATAAGCATCGCCGAGATAATTCTCCCACGATGTTTTAAGCTGCTGCCGCTGCTGCGCCGCCGACACGTCGAAATTCAGCAGAGCCGCACCCTGATCATCGCCGGTGGCGCTCAGATAGCGTGCTCTTACGGTGTCGGCATTCTGGCTCAGCGTCCCTTCCTGCGTGGCTTTGCTCTGATCATAAAGCGATTCATATTTCTGGCGGAGGGCGCCGCCATCCAGCCCATACGAATCCGCTTGCTGGGCCGCATCCTCATAGGTCTTTTTAAGCGCGGCCATTTGATCAACCCACGTCTTCTGACCGCTCGCAAGGGCTTTGAGCAGGTCGGGCATGGTGGTGTTCACAAAGGTCGAGATCGTGTCAAACTGCGCTTTCAGATCATCGACCGACATTGTCCTGCCGCCAATCGCCGTATCCAAAGCGGTGCGCAGATCGCCGGAGAATTTGGAGAAATTCGCCCCCGCCACCGTGCCATCATCATTGAACTTCCCGACTGAAATGCCGAGATCATCCACCACTTTGGCCATGTCCTTGAGCTGCGTGATGGTGCGCATATAATCATTGAGATCGCCGTAATTGCCGGTCAAACCCTGGCGCAGCGCCTGCGTGAATGTGGCATTGCCGGACGTCAGGGTGGCGTTTTTGATGATATCGACCAGCGCGACATTTTTGAGCGTCGGGTCTTTATTATTGCGGTCATCCCGCACCGCACCGATATAACCCCCGCCCACATGAATGCCGAGCCGCGCAAATTGCGTGTTGAGGCGGTCAATATCCTTGCGCAGGGGCCCGGTAATATTATCCGTCTGCGCCTGGTTCCAGACTTTACCGACTGAAAACCCATCCGGCCCGGCCTGGACCTGGGCAATGGTATAAGGGTTCTTGCGGTGCCCGAACAACCCGCCAAACAACCCACCCGCCGCCCCACCGAGGAGGCCGCCGACCACCGTGCCCACACCGGGGAAAATCGCCGACCCGATCGCCGTCCCCGCCGTGGCCCCGATGATCGACCCCATATTGCCATACTGCCCACCCCCAATATTCCCCAACGCCGAACCCAACGAAAACCCACCCCCAATCCCGCTGAACGCGTGGCTGAGGGGGGTGAGGAAAGACGTTGGTTTCGCTTGAGGCACATCATGGAGTGATGTTGCCGCCGGACGAACGTCACTGTGAGACCGACCTAACAGGCGCCCGAAGAATGAGCCTACCGAGTCGAATAAACCGCCTTCGCGCTGATGATTCACATGCTCCGCGGATCTCAGATAGGTGGCGAGGTTGCCGTGACTGACGCCGGTCTTCGACCCGACAATGCTTTCCGGCGCCGCCGACGCACCCTCGCCAAAAAGGCTCATGACAGAGCTTAACGTGTTCCGGTGTTTGCCATCGAGGCCGTTGAGCAATGGATTGACCAGAGACAGTTTCGCGATCAGCGATAAAACCTGAGATTGAATGCCGGAAAGGACAGACTTGAAGGAAACGCCACCGTTCGACGCATTGACAAGAGCCTGCGTCACGGAGTTGGAAAGCGTGTCCGCCATGGAAGAGATCGAACCTGTCAATTCACTCAAGGCGGATTCCTGCTGCTGATAGGCGGCGGTCGTTTGAGCCAGGCGGCCGGTGAGGGCAATGTAATCCTGCGCTTCCTTCGGGAGGATCTCGCCATATTGCCGATGCATCTGCGTTTCGGCCTGCAGGATGGATAGATGAATTTGGCGCTGCTGGGTGTCCTGTCCGATTGCGGCGGTCTGAGCCTCCATGAGAGAAATATTATCCTGAATACCGATATTCTGCGTTAGTTGCTGACTACGTGCCTGGGCAGCGGAGAGACGATCGAGCGCGGCGCTGCGCTTTTCAACCGCTGCTTCGAAACCACGCGATCCCTCGCTGAAATCATTGAGAGCCTCGCTGTAAGCCTGCTGGAAATTCGTTGCGTGCTGAAGCGCAGCGCTGCTTTTGCCTGCAGCATTGGCGATCGCCTCCTGAGACTGCGCCTGACGCATCGAGGCCGCCGTGCCATCCTCATAGGAAGCGGCCAGAGCTTGCTGTTTGGCGGTGAGCGCTTCTGACAGAGCTTGCTGGTTAACGGCAGTGCCGCGCGCCGCGTCATTGAACTGCGCGACCACTTCCGCCATCGCCCGCCAGTAACCCGTCTGAGATTGTAGCGGCTCCAGCGCGTCCTGCAGGCCGCGGGCGATTTTCTCCTGAGGCGAAATTGCATTGGCGAGCTCCGCGCGCGCATTGCTCAATTCTTCATTATTTTTCTGCCAGGCGACTGAACCGGCAGTCAGCGTTTGCGCGAGTTTCTCATGAGCGACGATGAAAGCTTCGATCGTCGCGCGCTGCGCTGTCAAACTGCCGGCATTGTACCCGCCCGCGGCATTGGCAGCGCCAGCCTGCAGAGATTTCTGGTCATCAATGATGGCGGCGGAGGTGGCATGACTCGTCTGATTCGTCACCGGGGTTCTGTAATCCGTGAATTGATGGCCGCCGCTCTCCCGCAAAATCACATTTTTGAAAACGCGTGTCTGTAAATCGGTTAGATTGAAGCGCGCCGCTTCCCTCTCGATCAGGTCACGCGTGTCGGTCGGCAGATCCATTGGGTTCCGCCCGTAAATTGACGCGGCATAATGACGTGCGGCGGCACTGGTCGGATCCTTAAAGCCGCCATAATAGCCGAGCGCTTTGTCGAGGCTGTTTCCCGCGCGTTTCAACGACTCTTGAAAAATCGTGAGGGCCGCGTCGATATTTCCTGACGGTGTGCTGATGTCATAGCCGTGCGCGTAGCGCGGATCGACCTGGCCGAGCCCGACATGACCACTTGCATTGATGAGCAGTTTTGACCCCGCAAGCCCGTCACGGCTGGCGCGATCTGCCGGGATCACCGACAGGATGCTTGTCATGACGTCGAGCAGGTCTTTGCCCAAAGCGGCACTGAGGCGGGAAATGACGCTGAGTAGCGGTGAAGCGGCTTCCTGAAGGCGGTGCATGGAGCGCTGAAAAGGCGTCAGCGCCATATCATTTGCGTCTTTGGTTGCGCCCCGAATTGCGTTGATCACCACCGCATAGGCTTTGCCCTGCTCGCCACTTGCCTGAAGCTGTTTCACCTGGTCAACCAATTGGGCGCTTATCCCGGGCAGGTGCTGCTTATAAAGCGCCTGAATCTCTGCGACGGGATCCGTCATTGCCGTCTGAACAGCGGTGAGGCCCTTTTCAAGTGAGCCGAAGACGGTGCCGGCATCACGTGCGATGTTGGCGAGGCTGATCATATCGCCAGCGCCGCCCGTAAAGTTGTAGGTGCCGCCGATCGACGTCGCAGCCTGGTTGGCCGCTGCGCCCTCCCAGCCACGTTGCTTCTGCAGGCTGAGGGCGGCCTGGTCGATCGCGCCCGCCATCTGCGCCGCATCTTGCCGCGTCGCTCTTAATTGCTGGGAAAGTTTTGCCAGGCGCGCCTGCTCTGCTTCCGCATGGGAGCCCATCTTGTAAAATGCGATGCCTGCGGCACTGGCAGCGAGGGCGACCCCGATCGGTCCGGCGAGATAATGTGTGACGAGCTGAAGGGCTTTGCCGAACCCGCCCATGACGGTGATCATATTCGGCACCTCGTAAAAGGCGGCTTTGAGGGGGTTGCCGCCTGCCACGACCATATCCGTGAATTTATGGGCCTGCGCCGTGAGGATGCCGAGCTGATGGCTTTCAAGTCCGATCGACTCAGCGTTCTTCCGATGCTTTTCCGCCTGCTGTCCAGAGGCCTCGCCCATCTGACGAATGGTCGCAATCTCAGCTTTGAGCGTCGCGATGCGTGACAATTGGTGGTTGACGAGTCGGTCCGCGTCTTGGGGGTCAAAATACTCTTTTTCGACGGCCAGCGCGCTGACACCTCGCAATTTTTCAAGCTGCGCTTCCGCGCGGTGAAGGGCGTCCTGCTTATGGGAGAGGGCGTCATAAGATTTTGTCATGCGGAGGAGGGCGTTTGTGGCGCTGCCCGCGCCTTTTTCCGTCACTTCAAACAGGTTGTTGCTCTGTAAAGCCGTCTTTTGGAGATTATCGCGGAAGCCCTGGACTATGCCGTTCAACTCACCCAGGCGGCCTGTCGCGGCATCCTGGGCCGTTGTGACCTGCCGGATTGCGCGCTGCACTCCCTCATATTTTTGAGAGACCGATGTCAGCTCGGCTTCGAGCTGCTTCAATTCCTGCGCGTCGCCGCGACCAAGCGCGCCCGTCATTTTGCCGCGCAACCCTTCAAGCTCCCGAATGCGCGCCTGGAGAGCGGCGGCTTCCCGAATCAGGGCAGTGTATTTTTTGCCAAGCGTGGCGGCGGCGCTTGCTGTCTCGTCTGAAAGAGCGCGCGTTGAAGCCCCGGCCCGCCGGGCCATGTCGGTGAAGCTCGTGGCGACGTCTTCCGCTTTACCTTGCAACGCATCAAGGTTGGCGCCCGCGGATTTGGTGCCGGATGACGTCTCGTCACGCGTGGTGATACGATATTGAAGCTCGGTGATTTTACGGTCTTCAGCCATTATTTTTCTTGCATATCAGGTGGTTTTTGCAGGTGAGGTGCCGCCTCTTGGGCGAGGCTTGAACCTAACGGAGTCGCGGCTCATGGCGCATCTCATCACCTTCAGCGCCGTGGTAGCCGGGCGCTAACTCACGCGCTCAAAATTATTGCGCAAGTGCGTGGCGCGGCGTGGACGGACACCCGAGCAACGTGATGCCCGTCTGGGCTAAGCTGGGTCTGTAGCGGCGCCATCGGGTCGCTTAAGCAGGCGATCCCTCTAAGTCTTCAGAAAGTTTTTCCACCGCGTTGAGGACGGCATCGCCCCGTGAGGCGCACACGATGCTGAAATCCCGCAGGGCGGAGCCGATCATCTGCGCCTCATGCGCCGTCAAGGCGGCATGTTCCAGCCGGTAGCCCACGCAGGCGATGATCTCGGCGAGGCTGGTGATCCCGAGCCCGACCTGGGCCAATGTGGCGCTTGTCTGTTCGAGATTGACACGATTCATTTTGCCAGCCCTCCGAAAACGATTTCCGGTTGGGAGATCTGGAGGGGAGAGGGCGGGCGCAGAACATGGATGACCCGCGCGTACCACCGCAACACGGTCACATTGCCGCCAGAGTGTGCGCGGGAAGTGTCCTCCAACCGTCCATATTGCCTGCCCGCCGCGGTGAGGTGGTAAATGCGATGCCCTTTTTTGTCGTAATAGGAGGTCTGCAAGCCACGGTCCAGCAGAAGCTGATTGATGTGCCGCGCTGAGAGTCTACCAAGCTTTTGACCGATCTGGCTCGGCGTCAGCGTGTGTTCATTTTCCGCGGCGGTCAAATACTCCGTCCCCATCAGCTCAAGCGGGTTCTCACCGCACTTGGCTTTGCAATAGCGCCCTGCACGCAGGACCAACTGACTTCCATTAAACCCGGCGAGTCTCCCGATTTCGATCGCGGTGCGGAAGGTCCGCAGGATTGAGGGACGGCGTGTAGGGGAAACCCGAACGGGAGGTGCTTCGCCGCGTTCATAGGCATCAAAGCGTTCTATGATCTCGATTGTCACCTCGGTAGCTACCCTAGTCTCCGACTTCGCCGTGATGAAGATCGCCTGCTTCTTGTTGAGGTAGTATTCCTCTGATGGGCGGCCGCCTTTGTCGGATGAGGTTTGCGCCACGGTGGCGCAAACCCCCATTTGCTTCAAATCAGCCAAATATCTCTTGATGAGTTTGCGAACGTCTCTGGGGCGATCGAATCCTAGGCGGGTGGCCAAATCGATATCGTGAATACGCAACTCACCATCATGCATGGAGGGAGATATGAAACCTGTGATAGTATCGATCTCAGCCGTGGCCATGAGATAACTCCTCTGGTTGTGGTTAGGTCGGTTGCGGGAGGGCAATCCCCAACCGACCGATACGTATCTACCGTATCTTTCGGTTGAGGTCAAATTTTTGTTGCGTATGTTACGGAAACTACGTATTCACAGGCTATGGAACGTAAGCCCATCCGCTTTGAGATTCGCCTCCAACCAGAATTGTCTGATCAGATTGACAACTGGCGCAGAAACGAATCTGGCTTGCCTAACCGTGCTGAAGCCGCTCGCAGACTTATCGAAGCTGGCCTCAAGGCATTGCAGAACGATGATCCCGAGAACAGTTAGTCGGGACTTCGGCGCATCGGCCATGTAGTCACCGGTTCTTCGGATAGCGGGGCGGACTTCCGCCGTGACCCACTTCTTGAACCGTTTCGCTGCGGGTTTACGCGATGTAAGGATCAGGGAGTAAAGGCCGGACTTGTTGATAACGGTGGTTTCTTGGGGGCCACCAAGGGTGTCCACTAAAGCCGACCTCCTTTCGTCACTGTCTAATCGTTGAGCAGCATCTCGGTAATTTCTTATTCCCAAAACAGCGCAAACGTCTGCGAGAACCCACCAAGGTTCATCAGACCGGTTGAGGACACGCACCTTTGCACCCTCAAAAGAGAATGCGGAGACAGGTAACTCTATGATACACGTGGAGGTAGCTATAGGCATCGGAATACGTCTCCATGCTTGTTGTTAGGGCCGAGAGGAAGTTGGCGCTTCCTTTCGGTCTGCTTTTTTGATAAACAAAAATAATGACGAAGTCAATAAGCGATAATCAGAAAAGAAGAGGCAGGCCAGCAACGGGTTTCGACCCCATGTGGGGTGTGCGTTTCACTGGAAATCAGCGTCGAGCGATTGAGGCTTGGGCTAATAAAAATGCGCTCAACAGAGCCGAGGCCATACGCCGCCTGGTGGAAGCTGGGTTGAAAGTTTCGGCGAAAAAATAATGTAGGTGGATGCCATAGGAGCGGGCAAAAGTTCTCCAATGTCATGTAAATTACACACTTGATGTAAGCCGACGATCTTGCCATCGTCCTCCTATGGAAAACGATAAACTAGATCAGAGATTACAACTTGTGGTTTCAAGACGCTTTCTTGAGCGCGTTGATCAATGGCGGCGCAGACAGACGGAAATCCCTTCAAGGTCAGAAGCAATAAGGGTGCTGGTTCAAAAGGGCGTGGAAGCCGACGAAGTCGAAAATTGATAATCAGATGAGGAGATGTCAGTCCTTTTTAGGGCTGCATCCAACGCGAGGAATTCGTTCGACATAAGGCTGAGGTGAGAAAATTGACTTCCGACCTCGGCGGAGGTGGTCAAGGGTCATCCAGCATCACGATTCTGTTTTTAAATGCATTCCACTCGCCGATCCATTATAGTAGACTCATCTGATGAGAGAGATTAGGCAGACCGAGGCATTTGCAGAATGGCTACACGATCTGAAGGATCGCAAGACTAAACAGGTCGTTTCTCAACGTATCTTGCTCATGGCAGCCGGCTCACTTGGCGACGTAAAGTCGCTTGGAGACGGCCTCTTTGAGGCTCGTATTCACTATGGCCCGGGTTACAGACTTTATTTTGTTCAGCGCGGTCGAACCGTAATTATTCTTCTTTGTGGCGGCTCGAAGCGTAATCAAAAGAGAGACATTAAAAACGCACAATGGATGATTGGAGCATTAGAGAATGAGGAAAATGCATAGCGAGGTGAAAACAACTTCTCTCGACCCTGCTTCCCTTTGTCGGACAGACGAAGAGCAGGAAAACTTTCTCAATGCGGCATGGGAAACCGGAAATCCTAGCGTGATTGCGAACGCTCTTTCCATCATTGCGCGAGCTAGAAAGGGCGGAGTCAACGAATTGGCGAAAGAAACGGATTTGGCACGCTCTACAATCTACAAAGCGTTGTCCAAAGATGGAAACCCACGTCTCAAATCGTTGCTGAGCTTGTTCAGAGATATAGGCATTGAAACCAGCTTCTCTCTGAGAAAATCGTAAAAAATTTGTTTTCCACGTTCTCACTTTCAGTAACTTTTTTCCTAGCGAGATCAGTCGGTGTCATTGAAATCCAAGGAGGGCGCGTCTTGAAAGGGGAGATGGAATTGTGAGTAACGCATCAAAAAAAATGAGCCGGTATGACTCGGCTGATTATCTTGAGAGTGACGAGGATATTGCAGCTTACCTCGACGCGGCTATTGAGGAGCGAGATGATGAGGGGACGTTACTTCTTTCGGCTCTTGCAACAATCGCACGCGCTCGCGGTTTGTCCGCGTAAAGCACTATCTGCCAAGCCGCACTTAATCCTCGCCTTCGATGTCAGCTATGAGGTGGTGAAAAGAGCGTGCATACCAAGTTGAAGGCTTTATAACCATCGCATTCATCTGGATTTCGCTGGATATGCGCCTTTTCGAAAAAGCATGTTTTCCCGTCGAGCATCCTAGTATAATGCCCGTTGATGTTTACAAGGCTACCTGAATTTTCACAGCATGTGGTGATTGTTTCGAAAACGCTGGCGTCTCTAGATCCATTTCTGACCAAAATCCCAATGTGGATTGGTCCCCGAGGCTTGAAGCCAACATTGACGTGTCCGTCTAGGCTCGTTCTTTGCATTCTCACGAACGGATCCATCTCGGTCCAATCAGGGTTCATAAAATAATCTCTCAGCTCAATGTTTTGGCCGAAGAGCTCAGGAGCGGAAATGGTTAGTTGCCCTTGATCAGAGCCAACATATCGAAATGGTATCATTCGTTTACTTTACCATTTTGTGAATATCCTTGTAAATGGAGCAAATGACGCTTTCTACTGATATTTGCAACAATTGAAACAACGATGTTTCGGGCTTAGAAATTGGATGTTGCACGATTCACGAGCGTGCCGACCATGTGACAAAGTCGTTCATGTCAGCAATCAGAGAATCTCAAAACCTCCGCCCCAACACCAGCGCAGGGTAACGCATGGGTTGGCCGGCCTGTCGGTCTTTGCGGCGGGTGCGGTAGGGGCGGTGAAGGCGCGTCCAGCCAGTTTTGCGAGACCACGTGATCCCTGAAGCCACGCCCCTACCCCTCAAAATGTAAGGCAAGTACCCGCCGCGTGCATCCGTCCCGTCGCTTATATCTTTAAATGCGCTCCAAACCGTCACCCCGCCGAAACGGCGTTTCACCGCCCGTGCGACGCGGTCCGTGACTCTTGGCGGGATGCTCACACGCTGGCCCCCGACCTCAATTTTCCGCGCATAAGGCATCGTATTGACGATCCAGACCTCACTGCCATCCGATATGTCATCGATGTTGCCGACATATGGCGTTCCATCAATATAGAGCGTCCAACTCTTCCGATAAGCGCCGCTATGGAGCGGAGAGCACCTTTTCAGCTCCTCCAAACCCCAACGTACGGCGTCGGCAAGCTGCCTGAAGCTGTAAATGATTCGTCCATTTTGAAGATCCACCGCTTCCTCGGGTTTAGACAGGCTCCAATCAACCAACCGATCAAAATGTCGGGAGGCCCGTCCGGAGGCGATCAGGCTGTCGCGATCTGCTCGGCAGTAAGCCGCAATGTCACGTCCGATATCCCCTCTATCGCGCCGATGCGCCGATAAAAGCTGGATATCTTTTTGAAGGGCTGATGAGAGCTTAATCATTAGGATGTTCCGACGCTTTTGTGCTTCTGATCCCAATAAGTCAGCGCGACGCGGTCCATCGCGGTGATGCAGTGATCGAAAAGCCGATATTCAGCTTCGGAAAAGCCATGACACGCCGTCCAGTGCCTCACAATCATCCAAGGTGTCGCACCTGGGCGCGTTGAAATGACGCCGCCGCCCATCGGATGGATGAAGCCAAACGGACATTGCGGCCGATCTGCCCCCAGGCGATGCCACCCATCCCAAATCCAGAGGAAATCCGGCCTCGGATTGACGCGCGGATTATCCGCCATGATCGCTTCCAGGAGCGGGCTTTCCAGATAATCACCCCATTGAAGATGCCAGGAGAGGGCGGCAGTCAGTTTCCCACAGCGTCCGCGCGCTGCGCATCCGCCTTCAATGTGATGGCAGCAGCGGCTTCAAAGCAGAGCGCCAGAAGACGGTTATATTCCGGTCTGGCGAGCAGGGATCTGAATTTATCCACGTCAATCTTGGTTACGCCGTCTTCTTCCGTCAGGCCGTCAACATCCAGCAAGAGGTGCTTGCCCACAAGTTCGGCATTAATGCTGCGCATGACGTTTTGGGGGAGCGTGTCCGTGGTGCAGCGGTGCAGTTCTGCGGCGCGGCGCGTGCGTTTATTGAGGGCGTCAATATAATCATCCGTATAACCGCGGGTCTTGATCCGCACATTCAGGAAATCAAGGCTGTCGAACCAATCGCCATCACTGATGGCGCGCGTATCACGGGTGAGAGTGTTGATCGTGACCATGTTTTTCTCCAATCTTTGAAGGGCGCGTTGCGATGACGGTTAGCCGATCCGACGCACGGCGAGTGTTCCGCCACCAGGATAGGGGTTGCCGGTGAAGGGCAGACGCAGGACCATCGTTTTGTTTTTCTGGTCGATCGGCGCGGTAAAGTTGAAAAGTTGCGCATTCAGCAAGGTGAAGACGTATCCTTTGCCCGCGTCATCAACGATGCTGAACGAGATTTGCACTTTGCGGCCAGATTGCCAGAGATCAATCACCGCGTAATCGCGGAAGTAGACTTCCGCCTCCAGGCTCGCTTTGAACGCGCCGAACTGGATGCCCGCCGCGCCAAGCTTGCCAAGAGCCTGATCCTGCGCGGCGCCATTGCGGGTAAGGGTGAGGTTCACGGATTGAACCATCCCATCATATGACGTGCCATCAATCGAAAAGGATCGGAAACGCGCCGCCTCCATGATGCGCGTCGTGGTGGCGGGCAATACCGAGTCTGTGACCGGTGCGCTTGAGAGGACGAGATTTGCACCGATAAAGTCCATTTGCACCGTCGGCGTCTGCTGCGCCTGAAAGTGGATCTGGATCTGCGAGACCATATTTCCGGTGAAAATTTGATATCGGTCGGCAACTCTTTTTCGGAAGGTGAAGGTTTTACCAACCTTGTGATTGGAAGCGCCCAAAGGGGTGAATTTGAATCCTTCAGGGATAATGACCCGATCCGTCACCGCGCTTGTTGCAAATAATTTCGCATAAATGGCCCGCCCCGCCATGTTGGAGTAAGTGACGATGTCCCGACGCGAATCTGACGGGTCAAGACTGCGATTGATGAAGGGCACATCTATCGAAACATTTTGCGGATTTGTGAGCCGCATCATCCCGGCGACCGGCCAGTCAAGGAGCTTCGGGTTGTCCTCAAACGTTTCGAGGTGGAAAACGCCATTATCCATCCACATTGCCGGGCAATGCGCCGGGTCAGAGCAGACATATTCCATCCCGTCCGCCCACTCCATCCCCATCACCGCGGCGATGAAATCATCGTAAGTGCTGTAAGACAGCAACCCGGAAATAGACCCGCTTACACTGCGTCCGGTGAGGATGGTCTCAGCGTCCTCCGGTATAGCGTTGATCTCATCCGGCGTGGCGGTCATGTCCTGCACTGCCAGAGTTTCGCCGGCGTGACGCAGCCGCATGAAGCCGGTTTTGGGGCTGGTGGCGAAGTTGAGTTCCTGCGCATATTCAATGTGCGTGAGGTTGGTTTGCTCGCCAGCCGCGTAACCCGAGGTGGGTCCCGTGATCGCCATATTATTTCCCCTTCGCGGATGATTTGACGCTTTCAGATCTGACAGCTTCCGGGGGTGTTTCCGGCGGGTCCTCGACGAAAGCGATCAGCCCAATGCGAAAGCCGTAAAGCCGCCCCAGCGACATGGCGATCTGCGCGGCGTCGATCTGGATGGAAACAGGCGTTTGATTGAAGGGCGTGAAATACGCGTTGACGCCATCAATCTGTGCGAGCGCACTATATTTCTTTCCCGTCTCTCCGACGTCAACCGGCTGGGATTGCGGCCAGCCCGTCAATGTCTGATAGGGAAACACCCCGACGCGCCGACCCTCCGGCGCGGCTTCGGCGGCTTCTGCGAGGGCGGCAGAAGTCGATGCCGCTTGGATACCTTTCGCCAACATCTCAAATTTATTGGTTTTTATGCCGGTCTCAAGGAGCGGCACGAAGGTGAATGACGTCATGGCTTTATCCCGTCTGTAAGAGGATTTGAAATCGGTAGGCGATGCCGAGCGGAAATTGCGTCCAGTTGCCAGCGCTTTGCTCAGGCGCATCAAATTGCTGCCCGTCATAAAGGAGGCCTGGCGGCCAGTCAGAGGCCGGGCCGAGAAAGGCGCGGGAGAGTTTCTGTCGCAGCGACAATGCTTCGATCGCGCCTGTGCCGCGCATGACGTGCAGGGTCAGTCCGATGACGCCTTCTTCTTCGTAAAGCGTTTCGCCTACCGCCATTCTGTCCGACGTCGCGGCGGCGATTTCGAAGAAGACGAAGCACTCAAGGCGGCTCAGATCCGCATGTTGCGCGAAGATGTCGAGCACGGGGATGCCATCATTCTTCAAGGCGGCGGCCGCGCGGTCAAAAGCGTCCTGCCAGATGATTGGCGACGTCATGTGCCGCCTGCCGCGATGAGTTTCCACCCCACAATCTGCTGACCGTCATAGACAGGGCAGGCGTCAGTGAGGGTGTATCGGCGGTCCCCATCAAGAATGACGTCGCCTGCGCTGGGTCTGCCGTAAGACGGTGCCCGGGCGAGCTCGTCATGCGTAATCTCAGCGATGAAAGCCTGTCGGGGCATCCCATCCGTTAAAAACGCCGTGGAAACAGGTGCGGCATAGGCCATGATCTTGACCATCGCGCTCTCCGGCGCGGCGTGGCGCAAACTCATGATCCGCCCGCGGCGCCTGATCAACCGTCGCCTTCTTTGGATGCCAATCATGACAAGCCCGGTGCGCGATAGCGATTCAGCATGGCCGTGGCCTCATGCGGAAGGGCACCTTCAAATGGCGCCCATGACGATCCGCCAATGCCTGACTCGCTTTCCGACCGCAGCGCAGGGTCGCCACGCTGAAGATCGAAAAACAAGGCACGCGCAGTGATCAGCGTGGCGCTCCGCACATCATCCGGGATGGTGTCCTCTTCAGCGGTGAGCCAGTCTGCGCGACCGACATAATTACGCACCCGCGCACTCGCATCCCGCAAAAGCATTGCCAAAGCGTCATCATCAGTCTTGTCGGCGCCGCTAATGGCGAGCTGTATACGCAGATCTCCCATGGGCGCGAGGAGATGCGCGCCGGAGCTCGTTTGTGTCATCAGCCTTCTTCCGGATCCTTGCCATCATCGTTTTTCTTTTTCCGGCTGGGATCGAGCGGTGCCTTGACCGATGGCGGCGCGCTTGCGACACGGCCTTTGATAAGGGCTTGTGGACGGTAGACGGCGAGGGCAAGGCGCTCTTCCGCCAGGATCGTCACCATATTTTTGACGAAATTATCCCGGTCTTCCGTCGAGATCGCGACGATGGCCGTTTCACGATCAAAGATCTGCGCAGCGTAGGCAAAGGCGCCGGTGAGGAACGTGCCGGCCTTCATACTGAGACTTTCCGCCACTGGCAGGCCCCAGAGTGTCGGTCCCGCGAGACCGGTTGGGTTGGCGAAAATATACCGGCTGTAATCATCCTTGGTGAGCTCGATCGAAGCCCAGTCGGTCGGATTCAGCACATGCCCCGTTGCGGGATATTGCGCTAAAGTCGCCTGCAGCATGGCAAGGCGCAGGCGGTCAATAATCGTCTCATTTCTGACGGTGACGCCTGCAGGCGCAACATATTCCGTTGCCTGGGTCATTAAACCATGGAGATTCTGGCCCGTGCCATCGCCATTGAGGAGTTGCTCCTCCTCCGCCAGCGCGAGGCCGTAACGCAGGCGGCCATCAATGTAGCTGGTCAGCATCGGTGCGTCGGCGAGGATCTGGCGGGAGGCGGCAACGAAATGCGCAATCGTTTTGACGCCCTGCGTTACCAGTTCAAAGGTGATTTCCGATTGCGGCTTGATCTTGGAAGGGTTTTCCTCAACGGGCGCGGCTTTGATGTCGAAGAGCGTTTCCCGCACATAGTCAATCGCATTGGAAGATGTCGTGCCGGGCATCAGGAGGTCGCGTATGGTTAAAAGCCGGTTCGGCACGGCCTGAACGATATCGGGGCGGCGATCCGCTACCACGAGGCCCGTCGTGCCTGAGCTACCGGTCGAACTTGCTGAGGTAATGGCCTTGACCTCAACGGCGGCGCGTCCACGAAAGCGCTCACCCTCACTCAGAAGGGTTTTGATTTCATCGCTCTCCACGACGATCTGACCCAGGGAGCGCCGCGCGAGACCCTGATCATGCTGCCCACGCCGCGCATTTTTCTGCTCCAGATCCATTACGCGGGTGGAGAGGCTGTGCATTTCTGTCAGGGCTTTATCGGCGCGCTGCTTGGTTTCATCCGAGACTTTGCCCAGATTACCCAATTCCATTTTGGCCGTATCGGCGAAGCGCTTAACCTCATCCGTTGCCGCCTCCAGATCTTTGACGGCCTGTTTGTAATCCTGCTCAGACATGGATGATCCTCATAAAAAAAGGCGCTTAGAGCGCCGTGGTCAGTTGCGGTAAAAAAGGGACAGTCCTTCAGTCTGGAGTTGACTGACGGGCGAGATCAGGCAGGCGGAAATCTTTGAAGGGACGGTATGAGGCGGCCTGCTTCAGTGCCTGGCAGGCCGCGCGTATCTCTTCGATGATCTCGGTTTCATCGTCCGGCGTTCGGAGAAGTCGCCGACGCATTTCCGTGACACGGGCCAGGGCGTTTGATGGGTCATCCACGAGGCTCACCTCATGCAGGTCGATGGCGCTGATCTGGCGGCGCGGGCCGTTCGGATCCTGACACGAGACGAAGCCATTTTTGCGCAATGAGTAACCGATGGATAAGCCGCTCAAAGCACCATCTTTCACAAGGCCGTAGAGCCGCCTTCCATAATCCGTATCCATGCCTGAAAGCCGCCCGCGAAGATGCAGGCCACGGGAGTCTTCGGATGCCTCATGCCATACGCCAACCGGTAGGCCGTCTCCGCCTAATATGCCGTGCATGACATGCATCGGAATCATGCGGCCCTGCGCCTTCCGCTCAGCAAGAGAATCGCGGAAGGCGCCTGGCAGCACCTCATCTCCATGCGCGTCGATATTGCCAAAAACGCTGCCATAGCCTTCGAAACTGCCATCCGGCGCATCCGGCGCGAATTTCATTTCGAAAGGGGCGGTCAGATAGAGATTTTCCGTCATATTTCTGCATCTTCTTTTTGGCTTGAACGGCCTGGCTCGGGAACATGGTTCAACCGGTGGGCGCCCCCAATATCGGTAAGGGGGACCATTTGGGACTGCACCATCAGCACGTCGCCGCCCGCCATCGCCGGGAGATTATCATTTGCGCGCGCTTCATTGGCTGTCATCCAACCATTATTGACGGCGGTTTTCATGTAAGTCGCGCGGGCCGTACTATCACCGCGCAAAAGCGCGTCCACGTTGAAGCGGGCAAAATAGTGATCGCGCTCTGCGGGCGGGAGCAGACACCGTGCAACGGCCTGCTCAATACGTTGCAGCCAAGGCATCAATCCATATTGAAGAAACCAGAGATTCATCTGCTCCAGGCCTGTTCCCCAGGCGGTGGATTTCTCCATGGCGCCGATCATCACAGGTTGCACGCCAAACCACCGGCAAAGCATTGCAACGCCAAGTTGCCGGGTCTGAAGCAGTTGCATGTCTTCAGCGTTCAGCCCAACGCTCTCGATCTTCCAGCCGCCTTCAAGCAAGGGTGTCTTGCCCGCATTGATGGCGCCCGTGTAATCGGAAAGCAATTTCTGCGCCTGCTCCTTCTGCTCACTGGAGAGGTAGGCGGGCGCGGAAATATAGGTTTGCGAAAGCAGCCCATTGCGGAACATGCGGCCTGCGGATTCCTCTGCCGCGATTGCGGCGCCGATTGATTGACGTCCGGCGGTGATCGGGGAAATCCCCATCAGCCCATCGAACGAAAACCCCTTAATGTGGAAGATATCATCCTCCCCGAGGATCAGCGTCTGGCCCTGATAACTGTAAATGTACGTCAGCCCGCCCGTTGAGGCGTTGCGCTGGACACTCATGCGGTCAGGGCGCAGCGGGTTGAGTGCGACGATCTGCCCATCGCCGCGGCGCATCACCTGAGCAAAACCGTTGCCCCAGGCGAGGCAGCACGCCGCCATGCAGGACCAGAATTCGATCGGCGTCATATCCGCATTGGGCGCGCGGGCCAGCACGCGGTAAAGAGGGTGATCCCGTGCAAGGATGGATTGCCCGTCACCTTGCTGCGCGTGAAGCTTAAGAGGCATGGAAGCGATCGTTTCCGAAATCAGCCGGATACATGCCCAGACCGTGTCGAGCTGCAACGCCGCGTCCACCGTCACCACCTGACCCGTGTAACTGGGCCCGCCCGCCAGAAATGCGCCCAGGCGCAGGTCCGTCAGGGAAACGCCGGTGATCGACTGAAAAGCTGCCAAAGTCGCTTTGTAAGCGAGGCTCCGAAGGCGCGCCGTGAAACTCATGCCGCGATAATTCCGGTGGAGAGGAAGTCCTGCATGGAGCCACCAGATGAGAGTTCAGGATGATCCGCCATGCAGGCCGCGGCATCAATCAAAGCCATGAGGGGATCGATTTTCTTGCCGCCTGCCATCTGCTTGGAAATGACCACGTTATTGCCGCGCAACTCCGCCTTGGCATTGCCGACCGCCCAGGCCATGATCGGGCGGGCACCATGGATGAGGGAGCCATCAGCGAGCTTGCGCTCCAGCGACTTGGTCGCGCCATTGAGGTTTGCGTAGCTCTGCGCCACCCCACGAATCATCGCATGAGGGATACCGCCTTTCTCCAGCTCGAAGACGATGTCGGCGACACCGTTCGGGTCCAGCCCGACCAACGCCAATTTGCCCGATTGGAAAATCTCCATCGTGACATCGCAAAGGCCCTTTATGTCGTCGCGACGGTCATCGACCAGGACAAGATCGCCATCCATCTCGAAATCGACATAGCGTGGCGCATCTTCCTTGCGCAGTTCGAGCACCTCCCGCGAGACCCATGATTTCTGCCAATGGAGCCACCGATCGGTTAATTTATCGCGACCCAGGACAGCCATGGAGAGGAAATCGTCATTGCCCCCGCCATCAATGCCGATGACGATCAGGCTGGCGCGTTCCAGCAAGACTGGAAGCGTGAGATCAATTACGCCCTGTTTTTGCCAGTAACGTGCGCCGCTCCATGCCTGGTCATATTGGGCGAGACCCACTTCGACATTAAGGTGCTTGGCCATCCAGGCCGTCAAAACACCTGGCCCCGCCTCCTTTTTCTGCTGATACTGGCTTCTCAGGAAATCTTCGGCAACCGAGGCGCCCAGATTTGGGTTGGCAATATGCCAGAATGCCGGGTCATGATGCTTCTCCGCCTCAATAAGGCGACGGGGGAATTCATAGATGACGGGAAGGAAAGATTGGTTTTCCACCACGCCATCGCGGATTTTGCGCGCGAGATTGAGCTTGGACCGAAAGACGCCGGCAGGGGGCTCGGAAGATTGGGTGGAGAGGTAAATTACAAAACCCTCGGGACGGCTCGCCATGCCGCCTGTTGCTTCCATGAGGAGCGTCTCACCCTGCTTTTTCTTGCCGAACTCCCATAACTCATCGACCAAAATGCCGCCGGCCTTCTTACCAACAACGGTCTGCCCATCCGCGGCAATGACTTTGAGCGTCGCCCCTGTCGTGCCATGTTCAATGATACGCGGATGGCTCTGAACTTTCATGAGGGTGCTCAGCTCTTCCGAGGCTCTAACCATGTCCTCCGCAGGCCGGAAGGCGTTGTCGGCGGCTTCTTTCGTCGGTGCGAGGATGAGGAACTCCGCTGAAGCGCGCCAATTCAGGATCAAGGCGGTGAGCATAATGGCGGAGGCCAGCGTCGATTTGCCGTTCTTCTTCGCGATCAGCATGAAATACTCATTGATCAGGCGCTTGCCAGTCTGTGGGTCGTATGACCCGAACAAGGCGGCGGCGAAATCCATGATCCAGGGACGGCAGATCTCGCCGACTTTCGGCATGCCCGTGACATCGACAAGTTGCAGATTGCGCATGACCTGCAGTGCGCTTTCCGCAACTTCCGGGAAAAGCGGTCTGACCGGGATAATGCTCTCACCGGCAATGATGCGACGCTCCCAATCGGGGCAGGCAGTCCGGTATTGAAGCGCGGCCATGACGCTAATTCATTGTTTTGAGATTGGGGGGCTGGAGCGGTGCGAAAAGCCCGGTTGCGGCAATCTGCGCCGCGCCACGCTTTTTCTGCGCCTTTTTGCCCATTTCCACGCCATCGGTTTTCAGCATGATCGCCGTTTGGGTGAGCGCCTTGAGCGACTGAACCCTTGCGGAGAGACTGATGGCTTTAAGCATGGCGTTGCGCCGCGCTTCATTTTTGTCGTTTTTCGTTTCCTGCGTGATGGCGTTGGCGATTTCGCTCTCATGCGCAGAGACGTCGCCCAACTCTGCGATCATCCGCCGGGTCAGGCCTTTTAGGTCCGGGATGAGATCGGCAGGATTTTCTGCCGTCTTAGTATCGGTGCGCATCGGGTGCGCAGTGCGCACTTTTTGCGTCAAAACTGCGCACCGCCTGCGCACCCACTTTTCCGAAGAGGCACGTTTCCGGATGGCGGCCTCGGAAACGCCGAATTGCTTGGCTAAAGCGCGGTTTGACGCGGTTTCAGCCTCCCACGCGGCTTTGATTTTCCTCCATTTGGACATCGCAATCAGGTCGATCAAAAACGGCGCTTTTTCTGTTCCGGGAAAAATTTTTTGCGCGTGAGACCCTGTGCGGTGACAGCCCCTTCAAACCGCGTCGAGTTTTCACGACCCCCCGCGGGTAGGGGAGGGAGGGTGCGCAACGGCTCGCGCGGCTTTCATCATTGCGGTCTTCTTCGTATGGCAGGATCCGCACAAAAGCTGCACGTTATTGGCGTCAAACGCCGCGCCGCCATCGCGAAGCTCGATAATGTGATCGCCGAAGATACGGCCATCGCTCCGGCCACAGTGCTGACAGCGTCGTCCGCGGATCCTGAAGAGATATCGCATCAGGCTGCGCCATCGCATCGAGTGATAAATCGGGGCCGCTATTTTCTTCGACACCGGCGCGATCGCCGTCGTCCTCGCGGGGATACGGGGCTGTAGGCATTTCACAACAGGATCTCTTCATAGCGAGGAAGGAAGGCCTAGAAACGACAAAAGCCGCCTAAGCGGCGGCTTCGAAGTTCATTTTGGCGGAGTTAACCCATTTTGTTTAAAATTAAATCAAGGACGGGCCGGCGTCAACTCTCTCCCGATGCTCAATTGTCGGTCTCGCTGCTTCGCGCGTTGGCGCTCCTTATAGACCTCATCCAGACGGGTCAGCGTCATGGCGAACTGGGCGGAGACGCGCTTGCGCGCATCGTCCTTTGTGCGTTGCGGCATAATGCGTGCGGCCATTTGGACGAAGGTGAGCTCATCGATCAAACCCCATTCGAGCCGACGATGCGCGTCCGAACCGATGGCGTCGCGAATTTCCGCGAGATGGCACCAGACCTCCGCCTGAGTCATGCGCCACGAGATTTCGTCATGTTTTACGTGGGCGCTTTGCTGGTCGCGGCGGTCAAAGTCCTGGTAGCCGAAGCGAGCAAAAAGGTAATCCCGTCGCCACCGACTCGCTGCGGAATAGGCGTCGTCCGAGATGTCACCAGTTTTGAGCAGGGCATCCAGCATCGTGACCACGCGACGCGGGTGGCCTCGCGTGAAGTCGGATTTCTGGAGGCGCTCGGGAGTAGGGGCATCGAATGGGCGTTGCGCTGCGGAGGGTGGGCGCGAACTGCTCCGGCTTCTTTCAGTTTTGGGCACGGTTTGCCTCTCAAATATGCGGTGCTGTTAGATTATTTGACGCTAAGGTCAAACCGCTGTTAACTTCAAGCAGAGGGTAAAAACGAAACCTCCCTTGTTCATGTCTCCAATATTTCCAATAAAGGTCCGAACGCGTAAAGTGCGGCCCTCCGTCCGGATGGGGCGGCCACGACCCGCAAGATATTCGCGTCGGCCAAGCGTTTAGAGATCACCCGCGCCGTCGCCGCTGGAATTTTAGAGGTTTTGATAAAAGTATTATTATAGAAAAAGGGCTTCGAGAACACGAAATCTAAAACTTGGTCGTGGTATTGCGTCTTCAAGACTTCTCTAAATGCTTTACGCATCAGATTATATAACTCGAAGATGCTATCGACGGTCTTGGTATTGGCTTTAGCTTGTTCTTGCAATGCTTCGAGGAAGAAAATGATCCATCCCTCCCAATCGCCGTCCTTGGACACGGCGCGCATCTTTTCGATATATTCATCTCGGTGGTCTTCGAAGTAGCCCGAGACGTAAAAGTAAGGCTCCTCCAAGACGCCAAGTTTCCACAGCATGAGTGTGATGAGCATGCGTCCTATGCGGCCGTTTCCATCTTGGAACGGGTGCAGGGCTTCGAATTCCACATGAGCAATTGCCGTGCGCAATATAGGGCTTATCGTCGGGTCATTGATATACTTAAACAGTTCGCCCATTGCCGGCACAACGAAGTCGGGCCGGGCGGGCACGAAGGATATTTTGCCGCGTCGTTCAGAACCGATGAAATTTTGCTCCGTTTTGTAGCTCCCGGGGTTTTTCGCTGCTCCGCGTCCGAAGGAAAGTAAATGCTGATGCGCTGTTCGCACCAGATGTTCGTTAAGAGGGGATCCTTGAGAAAGTAAAGCCTGCGCTTCGTTCATGACGCGTGAATAAAGATATGTCTCAATCGTGTCGTTTCGCGCCTCTTTATAAGGGTTCCGGCTTCCAGAGTCTTCGTCTGCTTGAAGGCGGTAGATTTCCCCAATGGTAGCGATTGTTCCCTCCATTCTAGATGATGCAACAGCGTCTTGCGCTCTTAATGGGGCCACTAAAAGGGCCGCATTGACCATCCCTGTCATCTTAGCATCGTATCTTGCCAGAGTCCTCGAAGCCTCTTCCATAGGCCTGAAAAGTTTCTCCCAATCCAAAGAATCAGGAGGAAATCGGCCGTAGTGATATGTCACCGCGTCGGAGAGGTTGGAGGCTTTGTCGCTCATCTGGTAGGATTTCCCATCGTCTAGCTCCGTAAGTGTTAGCGTATATTATATCTAGAAAGTTTGACAACAGATTTGGCCTCAATCTCGTTGTCAAACTCCGTAGACGATGGTGAAGAGATATCTACGAGGTTTGATAACAGGATTAGCTCCAGTTTCGTTGTCAAACTCCGTAGACGATGGTGAAGAGATATCTACGAGGTTTGATAACAGGTTTAGCCTCAATCTCGTTGTCAAACTCCGTAGACGATGGTGAGGAGATATTTACGAAGTTTGATAACAAAGAAAGATCCGATTTGGTCATCAAGATTGATTTGAGCACGACCTTTGAAGTACGTGCTCTCCTCGGTTCGGAGGTTTGAGTATTGTCCGGCATAACTATCGGGTTTCCTTTCATGTCTTAAACTTTGATAAAAAACCGTCATTTGAAGGCGGCGGCTCAAACGCTGATCGCTCTCTTCACCTCATCACCCCCGACTCACTCGGGCGACAAACGCCGCAGCTCGTGGGAAACGAGCTTGCATGAGGTTCATCCACAGGCCCCTTCGGCGTGCCTGGCATCGCGCATCGATGGCGTGCTCGTCGTCATGCAGCCACCCTCGTGCCTCATTGCGTTCCCAGACGTCCACCCAAGCTTTCTCCTCAGACGTCAAAGTTCGGTAGGCGCGGCCACGCGATTTCTCAACTCCGGGCAGATATTGCGCGCCGCGCCAATTCTCACCAACCTGGTCACGGAGCGGCTTAAAGGCGGGAAACCATTCGTGCCGCCCTGCCACGGCGAAGAGAGAAGCTTTGCTGAAGGCCGCGATTGGCAGGTCGGACAGGGTCAGCCCTTCGGCGAAATCGGCCAGGGTGGCGGCGCGGGTGGGTTCGTCGCTGTTGGGGAAGCGTGTCAGGCGTGACAAGCGCCATAACCAGGCGGAAATATGTTTTCGTCGAAGGGCCTGCGCCGCATCCTTTTCAGCTTCGCGCGAGGTTGGATGCCCGCAGGCGGTCAGTGCAGACATGCTTGCTCCCTCCGACATTGCTCGTGGTAGACGCGAAGAGGTGCATCAAGATCAACCTCATCCAATCCGAACCTCGCCACCGAAGCTTGAATCAGCGGAGGAATGCGATGACGCAGAGAGGCGGTAATCCAGGCGATGGGGTCGGCCGGTCGCTGCTCGACCGCTTCCGCGATGACCTTGTTGACGAGATGCGCCTCATCTTTGCAGGCCTTAAGCCATCGTCCGATCACGGGTCGGCATTGCGGTGGCGGCTTGCCCGTGAGGCGCGAGACATTGTCGAGACCTGTTCGAAATAAAATCTGGCGCTGATCTGGAGGCGGTTTCTCGTCAATGACAGGCGGCGAATGGCGACGCGCCGTCGCGTCATCTGAACGAAGTGAAGATGGTACTTCTGTGAACTGTGTACTGTGTTCTGCTTCCGCAGATGCAATTGCATCCGTTATGCAGTCATTTTGTTCCTCTTTTGTTTTAGCCTTACGCCATCTCTTGCCCGCGGCCTCACGCCGTTTCTGGCTCTTATCCGCCGATTTTTCACGTTCGTTCTCAAGGCGGCGATTGACCAGATTGCCTTCCGCATCCGCTACAAAATGGCCCCGCAAACCGGGCCAAATTTCACGCAGAAACGACTTTCGGTCCATGCCCAGCAGTCGTGCGAGTATATCCGCATTATCGGGAAGCGGCCCGTTGATCCACTCTTCACTAAGGAGTGAGATGAGTGCCCCGATCTGCGCCAGTGTCAGGCGCGTCGTGCCGTCCCGAAAGTCACGTGGGTAAAAGGCGAACCATGGAAAATCATGTGTCATGGTGGGTCTCTTCAAAGAGGGGAGAGGTTTCGCGACGGGCTTGCGCACCCCGTTTGTGCGGAAGGTGCTGAAAAATGCATGAGCCGGTATGGGCGTGCTGAAACACGAACCACGCATATTCCGTCATGCCGCTTCCGCGTGGCGGCATGTCGCCAGGCAGCATGGAAATGCGCGGCACCAGGTGCCAGATGCGCGCCAGGGGCCTGGTCTTGAAAAACAGGTAGCGCTTTTCTGATCCGAGGAAATTAAGCGGCAGGAGCACGCAAACCCGGTCTGTCGTGTTTTCCAGCGCGCATTCGATGAAGGCTTGCGCCTCCCGAAATGGTGGGTTGGTAATGACGCTGTCCGGACGCCACCGCGGCAAGGATGTGGCGTAGGGTGCGAGTTCGAGGACGTCATCCCACCTTTTGACGATATCGCTCGTGACCATTTTTGCCGTGTGGCGGGGTGTGTCGGCATAAGTGAGGGGGATGGTGCCCCTGCCGCAACACGGATCCATGACGCGCCCGATGAAAGGGGATTCGACCTCCAGCAGGGCTTCGATGACGCCGGGTGGCTCGACATACCAGTCATCCGGGTGGCGCCGGTAAGGAGAGGTTTGACGGCCTATATTCATGAAGTCGCCTCGCCATGTGCCGGCCGCCCGGTCATCCATTGATGTAAAGTCAGTGTCGCATCGCGCATGACATCAGAACTCTCTTTTGAAGGAGGGTGGCGCGCGGCCATCAATCCCGTCTTTGCAAAGCTTTAGCGAGGGTTCTTACGGAAATGCCTCGCATATTATCGTCCAGCCGCATAAGATCGTGCAAAAACTCGTAAGTTACGCGAAGGCGATCCGTGCCATCGGAATCCATCGGCTCAACCTCATCAATCGCGCTGGCGATGGCGAGATGATGGAGGCGGGTTTTCCTCATTCTCAGCCTCACATGCCTAAAGCGTGTCGATAGATGTCGAGCAGGTTTTCAGCCTCCTCCACATCTGCCGGGTTCTGTTGGCGGATACGCAACAAGTGCTTGAGCACTTTGATGTCGAAGCCCGATGACCTGGCTTCAACGAAGATGTCCTTCACGTCGCCACCGATGGCTTTCCGCTCTTCCTCCAACCGCTCAATGCGAAGGATGATGGATATGAGACGCGTGGCGTCGATCCCGCCAGCTTGCTTTGGTGCCGGATCGGCTTTGGATACGTTGTCAACGCGGATTTCAGCCGACATCAAGGCGTGCCCCGCAAATCAAAATAGGCCTCAACGCGGCTGATGCCGGCAGCCTCAAGAATGTCATTGGGGATGACGCGGAAAACCGAGTTCAGGGCTTGATTGACCCGAACGTGGCACAATCCGTGTGCGCGCGCGAATTCCATCTGCGCACCGTGATGAAAGCCGATCCTGGCGCGCAGGAGAGGAAAGACGTCTCGCTTATCAATTTGCCTAAATGAGGTCGTCAGATCGCCAAAAAATAAAGCATTGCTTAAGTTCGTGCGCATAAAACCTCCTCTCGTCACGGTAAAATTTGCTTATCTCAAGTTAAGTTGTGGGATAATCGACAAGACTTATGGAATGAGCCGTGAATGAATTCCGCGTTTTGACGATTTATAAAATGGTATAAGCTGTAATTCAGCGCAGGACTCGCGATATGAGCGATTTTTTGCGTATTATATACAGTAAAAGGTAAGTTGGAATGACGAGGAACATGACCCGCGAGGGTCTTATATGGAAAATTGCAGAAACAATTTCCGTCGTGGAGGGCAAGCCTATCGGCCTGAACCGGACGGAAAATCCGGAACGAACCTACATCGTCGATCTCTTCAGATCCGTCATACGTGTCGTTGATGGCAAAAAGCTGACCACGTCTGACAGGACGGGGGTGAGGCTGTTTGACGATGAAGAAGATGATTATTGACGCGTCGGGCTTTTGACAGGCGGTGAGGGGTTCGCTCCCCTTGGCGGACGGAGTGCGAGTTGCGCTTCCGGCCGTCCGGAGGGCGGGGGTGATGATTTTCGGAGCGAGTGGCTGTGAGGACGGACACGCAAAGCGTTCGATCATCAGCCCGACTTCCTGGACGCGTTTGACGGAATGGAAATGATTTTACGTTCCGCTTCATCCTCATCCGGCGCCAATTGGGGTTGCCTGATATATAAGTCGGGCCGCAACGCTTCACGGGGTATGCCCGTTATTTGTTCAATCTTCACCAGATGCCTATCAGGGACGCGTTTCCATTTGAGGACAGAACCATGAAATTTGAGACCCAAAGCTTTGGCGAGCTTGGGCGATCCACCGCCTGCCTTGATGACGAATTTCATATCCATGGTTTTTGCTACCAAAAGAAGCAATATTCTGTCAACGTAAATTGCTACAGATGCGGAACGCAGGTTTGACGCGCCTATCCTATGCTGCCCGAATGCAAAATACGTTCGGCGCGCGGCTGCGGGCCCTCAGAAAACAGCGGAAATTAACGCAAGTGGAGGCAGCCGAGGCGATAGGGGTTGGACGTCCCTACCTTTCCCTCATGGAGCTTGATCTCCGCGACGGTAACTTCGACATTGTAAAAGCCGCGGCAGATTTTTTCGGCGTCACCGTCGATTACCTTGTTTATGGTGGCGTATCCGACAAGTCCGGCAGCGACGTTCCATCGGACGAGGCCGAGCTGCTGGCTTTGTGGCGAAGATTATCGGATGACGATAAGGCCATCGTGTTGACGCTCATGGAATCCATGTTGAAGCGAAGGTCTTAGCCGGTCGCGAAAGGACGCTCCCTTGAGTGACGCGCAAAATGAGGACCATTTACTGCAAATTCTTGACGCACTGTGTGCGGATGTCGGTGTTTCGCGACGCCGACTGAGTTTGATGGCAGGTCTAAGTGACTCAGCTGTGAAGCATGTCGCTCATGGATCGTCCCGAAGTCCACGAGTCGAGACATAGGCGCGCCTTTCAAAGGCGGCCTCAAGAAATTTCACGATGTTTCTCGGTAAGCATTGTTTACGCGCCCATGTGAGTGCGTCGCACATTGATGGGGGCTTGGAGAAGCCGGCAATTGTGTCTCTCAAGCGTTTCGCGGCGGACTTCACGCACGTTGAGCAGGAGATACGATGGTTAGAGACTTGGCGAGACATGTCTCAGGCGCAGCGGAGAAGGGCGACCGCACTTCTCAAAGCTATGTCTGAGGCTGATGAGAGCTGAATCAAGGTAAAATTCTCCCTTATCATTTCCACTGCCATTTACCCACCACGCGCCCAAAGATGCGAACTCCGTTCAGCGCTTGTTCGCACGCTTTGTAGGCTTGATTGATGCTGGAAACGCGCAATTTCACGGGTATTCCATCTCCGAAAATCACTTCGACCCGTTTCAAAATGAGCCCGAATCCGTCCCACAAAAAGTAGATCCCTGGAGGCGAGGGTGCAACTTGAGAACGATCAACCAGGATGCGTTCGCCTGCCTGATATTCCGGCTCTGCGCTGTCGCCCGCGACTCTCACGATCGCGAGCGAGTCCAGATTTTTGAGAAAGCCCGAAGCAAAGCTTCGAGGAAGCGTCCAATGGTCGATAGCGTGCAGGCCGTCTTTTTCCCGACCGCTATTGAGGAGATTTTCGCTCCATGCTGCCGAAGCATCATATTCCTAGATCTGAAGCTTGCGAGAAGCCATTCGACTTTTTCTTAATCCTTCGAATGCCCGATCAACGCTCCGGTTTTTCGGGACTGACCGAAAGCTGTCCGGAGAAACGCTAAAATATGCACCAAGCTTGTCACGCTCAGTCTCGCTTAATTAGCGAGGTGAGCCGCGATTGATGAACTGATGCAGGTAGGCGTGGTTACGCCCGATAGCCCGAGAGACGGAAGCGAGATTAGTCCCGCGCTTCGCAACCAGTTAAAGAAGATGAATCCGGGCCTGATCAAGCTTTGACATGCCTCATGATGCCACCATGAATAGGAAAATCACAACGTGGCGTTACCCCAACGCAGAGAATTTGCTACGAATAGTCGCAAATTAGCTTGACTTCGAACTGCTACCAACGGTAGCAATAACTCATCTTTCACGGAGGATGAGATGTCATCGCTTGTTCCGAAGAATTATTTTAAAATTTCGCCCGACGTCATTGACCCGCAACCCTCCGTGAGGCCGGGCTGGCACGATCTTACCCGTTACTCGCCCGCCATCGGCGACGTGTTTGTCCGCTATGAGGACGGCCATATTGACGTGGCCCCCGCATGGCTGCTTTCGCGTTACGGCGAGCTCTATGATGAGGTCGTGGCCTTCCGTCCGCTTCCCGCGGCTCTCGATGACCGATGGATACCCTTCCATGAGGGCAAACCAGGTGAGGGGGAGGAGTGCCTCGTCCTCTGGGTCGATGAAATCCGGCCGGATCGGTGGTGCAATGGTGCGTTTCAGCACACCGGCAATTTCAGCCCCGTGCCCCGCGCCTGGATGAGCATCGCCGAGGCGTTGGGGGAGGTGGCGCCGTGACCTTTCAGATCTTTTATCCAGAAATCGCACATCAACGCGCCGCCTTGGCGCGAAGCTGGCACGCTCTCAATGATGCACCGCCGCGCGAGCGCCGCCGGTTACTCAATTGGCTTGCCCGCCGCGAGCTCAAGCGGCGTTACGATGCTTTGGCGCACGCCATATCTGAGTGTGAAGCCTATGACGCCAAATGAAATCATCTTCATAAGCGGCGCCTATCTGGGCCTCGAAATCGCCGTAATGTCCGCTCTTTACCAAATGATTATGCGGATATTCGGCGCCACTTCAGCGGGCGAGGGAGGGGGGAATGAGCTATCAATCCTACCCGCCGAAAATGATGTCGGCGACGTCCGCGGCCCGTTATCTCGATATCTCTGAACTGCATTTTCGCAATGCGGTGCGTCCGGCCTTGAGGGCGATCCGAATTGGCCGATCCGTCCGCTTTTATCGTGAAGATATCGATGCTTACGTCGAGAAACTGAGTCAGAGAGAGACGAACGTTGAGCAAGGTGAGGATTCGGTCTCGAATGTCATCTCACTTGACGACATTTTATGCTTCTGAAGCTTAAATATCTTCAAACAGTTAAAGATCGTTGTGGCGGTTATCGCACCTATTTTCGTCGCAAGGGCCATCCCAGCCTCCGCCTGCCCGATAAAAACCACCCGAACTTTTTATCCGCTTATCACAACGCCCTCGCAGCGTCGGAAAAGCCGCGTGAAATACCGACCTTGCCGCATGACACGCTCGACCAATGTATTTCCGCCTGGATGAGGTCGCCGCATTTTCAAGGGCTGCGCGCGTCAACGAAAAACACCTATCGAAACATCCTGACGCGCATCCAGAAAGAGGCTTTCGCGCAATTTAAGCTTAAGGATTTCGAGCGTCGGCATATCCGCAAAATCCGCGACAGAATTGCGGATCGACCCGCCGCCGCCAATCGTGAACTGAAACTGCTACGGGCCATTTTTCGCTTCGCCATCGATGAGGAATTAATTGCGACCGACCCGACATTCGGTATCAAATTGTTGAGGGAGGCGCAGGAGGGGCAGCGTAGCTGGTCGGAGGAGGAAGTCGCGCAATATCTCGCTTACTGGGGTGAGGGGACAAAGCAGCGGTGCGCGCTCCTCCTCATGCTTTATACGGGTCAACGGCGCGGCGACATTGTGCGTCTCGGTTGGCGACATGTTGATGGGGATTATCTCAGATTCACTCAGGAAAAGACGGGCACGAGCCTTGCTATTCCTATCCTGCCACCTCTCAGGACGGCGCTCAATCTTTGCCCGAAATGTCATCCGAGCTTCCTGACGGCGGAAAGGCTCCGCCCGAAGCCTTACAGTGCCAACGGATTTTACAATAATTTTGTCGATTGGGTCCGCGCCGCCGGTCTCTCCTCAGCCCTGACGCCCCACGGACTCCGAAAAACCGCAGCGACGCGCCTCGCGGAAGCGGGCTGCACACCCCACCAGATCGCCGCAATCACCGGCCATAAAACACTCTCTGAAGTGTCCCGCTATACGAAACAGGTCAGCCAGGAACGTATGGCGGATGAGGCCTTCCGGGCTTTGAGTAGGAGGGGGGGATGAGTGGGACAACTCATTTATGAGCCTTAATCATGATGAAGCCGATACCAATGGAGATCAACGTTGTTGCGAAGCCGCAGATCTTCGCCGCAATTTTGAAAGACGATGCAGCTTTACCACTAGGGTCAAGCACCATCTCTTTGAAATCACTCTTTGACAAAAAGCTGTAGATTTGGGTGCGCCAAACTCCCTGTCGGTCCTCTTGAAAAGCAATGAATTTTAATCCTGTATAGATAACCGTCCAGACGTAAATGCAGGCGATCATCAATATGGGCACGATAAGAATGAAAGGCGTTTCGACAGTAATACGAGCCGCCACTGCACCGAGCACGGCCCATAGGGCTGACGCGACAGCCTGAGCTACTTGTCGGGAAGCGTCTCCAATTTTGCTCATTTCCTCAATCAAGGCTTTCCGCAGATCGGCCAGCGCCTTTAGATTGTCGGCGCTCATTTTAGCCACCAACATCTGGTAAGCAATTTTGGCACCATCCAACGCTTCAGCTGACGACTCTTTGATGCACGCGACCGCGTCAGTTTTGCCGACTCCGTTGCGTGCTAGCTCCGAGGAAAAAAGTGTATGTCTAACCTCTGCCTCGCGATCTGACTCGTAAACCCATCGGCCAGCAGCCTGAAGATTCTCAAAATTTTTTTCGTCTAAGCTGGTTTCGAGCTCGAAGTCACTCTTGAGCATTTTTAACGCCAAACGTGGAGTTCCCTTGAATACGTAGGATTCAGTTTCTTCATCAATCTCATTCGCTAGGGACAGCAGGATAGCTCGTGTAGAATAACTGGCCCACAGTTTAAATTGGACAGACTCGCCCCAGCTCGCCGGGTCGGACAGGAGCCAACATTCGATAGATTGAGGTACTTTGCGTTTCGAGGAGTACTCTCGCACGAGCTTGCGTGGATTACAAAAGGAGACCGAGCCCCTCCTGGGATCTCGGGACGCCCCGTAAGGAACAAATTGTGTGCTTTCCGTAGAAATTATCTCGTCTAAACCGACCACGACGACGAGATCCGCTTTCGTAGGACTATTAAGCCAGTCTCTAAATCCTGCCGTAGACAAGAAAAGGATTTCTCCTGACGCGCAACTGGGTTTCTGCACGCTTACCCGATACGGACATAATGCCTCCATAATGTCCGGGATTTCACAAGCAGAGTCAGCACCATCATATACAGAGAGTGTCCAACCGACTTCTTGAAAGCTGCCTGCAATTTCTCTTGCCAAATCCGCGGATAGATTAGCAAGCGTTATATGTTCCGTTCTTTCGCTGACGACGATTCCTTCAATGCAGCAGCGATTTAACTTCGAGGCGAGCATTTTCAGGGAGGACTCGGACATTAGTCACCTTTTTGGTGCAAATTGTTATGATCTCTCCGCCTTCATCAGTGGGCTCTCGATGGATCGTCTCGGCAGGGGCGCCCTCACGATACAAAATGTTGACGCCCTCACAGGTCTCCAGTCTTTGATATGAAGGCCTCCTGAGAATTGTTCGGTTTGGCTTGAACGACAATCCCTCTAACTTGAAGCTTTTTAACTTGCGCCGCAAACACTGTTCAAAACGGTTGATCTTTCTCTCGTCGTCTGGATGATCCGCGCCAGATAATATGGCGTCGAGCGTGGCGTCATCATCTATCGTTCGATCAGCCAAATGTGCTTTTGCTCGATTGAACGCTGCTTTAACGTCGTTCCCAGGCAAAAGAGAAGAGCATTCAGTCAAAGTTTCGAGGACAAGCTTTACAACTTCCTTTGTTAGTTGCTCGTCGCTCCTTTCCTGAGACGCATCCAGATATTTCGCAAAGTAATCTCCGATATTCGTATTCGATTTTATCCGATCATATGCACTGAGAGATGAATTCGCTTTTCCGTCAACCACTTTGATCAAGGCTGATTTCTGCACGGCTCGTTTACCAGCGACTATAGCGCGCGTTATCAACCTAAAGCGCGTTTCCCCGCTACCACCGACTTGTTCAAGTGCTTTTTCATAATCAAATTTTATGAGGCTGAAAATCTTTACCCTATCATCATCAGTTGCAAGCTCGAAAATGAAAAAGGCGCCATCTATACTCGTCTTACTATGTAATTTTGCAAATGCTTTGGATAAATTCTGCGCACCGGTATTGAAGTCGTCCTCACACCTCGCAATCCGTTCAATCTGATCCAGAGTCGAGGATGTTTCGGAAAATCTGAAGTTTGCGTCGATATTGGTTTTCCGAATTTGGCTTCTCAAAAATTCGTCTTCTTCCAACTGACTCGGGGGCTGAGGCACGAATTCATTTTCGCCCACAATGTGGAGCGCCGCGTTAACTATGCGCAGACAGTCCAATTCAGCTTCCGCAAGAAATCCCATCTTTATTCCTCTTTCAGAATGTCGAAAGGTGCGCAAACCGCAGCATCAGAGCCTCAAACGGCGCTACGAAGAGTGAGCTCGGCCGAACTTATCGTGGTTTGAGAGCGACAAATAACAGCTCGGCGGGAGTTCAATCGTTGATCGTCATTGATTGCATTATGAAGACAAACTGTAAAACAGCGCATCCAAAACTGTAAAACAATTTCCTAAAGTGCTGAAAAACCCGCATTTTTTTAACAAGGTGGAGGTCCGGGCGGGAATCGAACCCACATTGACGGATTTGCAGTCCGCTACATAGCCATTCTGCCACCGGACCTCGGCTGTGGCGCCTATATCTCTTTATCTCCCGCCACACGTCAAGGGCAAAACGCAGTGATCATGAAGGGGGACGCCTTTTTCATTTTCCTAAATCGGCGGGCGTAGTATGTTCTCACTCTCGCTATGGTGGGTTGCTTTGTAGCGGGTTATGCTGGGTGACGGACATAGGGGCACGACAGGATCATGATGCGCGCGGTAAAGCCGACCACGTCAATTAGTCTGGGACTTTTGGCAATATGCAGCTCAGGGACCGCGCTGGGGCAAACCTATGACGGCGCGGGCGCGCCGAAATTCATTCCCCATACTTTGCAGGAAGCCCTCGCATCGGCTTATCTCACAAATCCCACCTTGCAGCAGGAGCGCGCCAAGCTTCGTGCGACGGATGAGCAGGTGCCGGAAGCCCTGGCGGGATGGCGCCCGACCATTCAGGCCAATCTTGCCGGCAGCTATTATAAAGGTTTCAATGCTTACGGGGCGCAGTCTGCGTCACCCGGTTCCCCCTTCGGTACGCCAGCTTCAAACCGATCCTATGCGACGCCTGGTTATTCTGCCGGTGTGACCATCCAGCAGCCGATCTACCAGGGTGGTAAAACCACCGCGAAAACGCATCAGGCTGAGAACACCGTCCGCGCCGAGCGCGCGCAGCTTATCGCGACGGAGCAACAGGTTTTTCTTGATACAGTTGATGCTTATATCGGCGTGGTGCAGGCGGAGCAGCTTCTTCAGATCAACATGAATAATAAACGCGTCCTCTCACAACAGCTTGAGGCGACACGTATCCGTTTCCGCGATGGTGAAATCACCAAGACGGATGTCGCGCAGGCGCAGGCCGCCGTATCCTATGCTGAAGCGAATCTCCGCAATGCGGAGGGCAGTTTGCAGGCGGCGCAGGCGACTTATCTTCAGGTCGTGGGTATTCCCGCCGCGCCAAACCTCAAAGCGCCGCAGCCTCTCATCATCCCGTTGAAGAATGAAGCTGAAATCGTGCGCATGGCGGGGGAAAACAGCCCGAACGTCATCAACTCCCTTTTCACCCAGGCGGCGAAGAGGGATGCTTTTTCGGTCGCGATGTCGGCGCTGATGCCGCAGATTTCCGCAACCGCGGCCTATCAGCGCGTCAAAAATCAGGGCTATGGCAGCCTTGAAACCGACAATAAATACGCTTTGTTGACGTTGTCCCTTCCGATTTACCAGGGTGGCGCGGAATATGCGGCCGTGCGCGAGGCGCGGCAGGAATATCTGGCGGCGCGCCGTGCAACCGATGTGGAACGTCGGCGCGCCGCGCAGCTTGCGTCAGCGAACTGGCAGCAGATGCGTGCCTATCGTGACTCCCTCACCAGCAATCGTGAGGCGATTTACGCCAACGTCGTTGCTTTGGACGGGATTGAACAGCAGGCCGTCGTGGGCACAGCGACGACATTTGCCGTTCTGCAACAGCAGCAGACACTTTTACAATCTCAGACAGCCCTTATCCAGAATCTTGCCGGGCTCGTGAAGTCATCCTACACGGTTGCCGCCGCAATCGGACGCCTCACCGCCGCTGATCTCAAAATCAATGTGCCGCTTTATGATGAGAAGGCCTATTACAAAGCCGTGAGGCATAAATTATGGGGTATCAGCGACGTCGCCACCCAGCAGCCAGGCCGTTAAAGCCATCAGGCCCGGTGGATCACGTCGCACTCTGATCAACCCGCACCCATTATTAACGCTTTATCCATCCCGACACCGGTTTGCAGGGTGCCATAAACGGGTTTTTTTGCTATGGGCTCGCTGTTAACATTGCCCACTCTATAGGTATGCCATGCTGGATAAGTCCTTCGATCCTTCCAAATATGAAGCGCGCCTTTACAAGGAATGGGAGGATGCCGGGCTGTTCAAGGCGAACCCCGCGCAGGGGGGTGAAGCCTTTACCATTATGTTTCCGCCGCCAAATGTGACGGGTTCTCTCCATTTCGGCCACGCACTTAATTTTGCACTTCAGGACATTATTATCCGTGCAAAGCGTATGGAAGGCCGCAATGTGCTTTGGCAGGCTGGCACGGACCATGCCGGCATCGCCACACAACTCGTCGTTGAGAAAGCGCTTGCGGCGGAGGGGCACTCCCGCACGGCGCTCGGTCGCGAAGCGTTTCTGCGCCGCGTCTGGGACTGGAAAGAAACTTACGGTGGCACAATCGTCTCCCAGCTTCGCCAACTCGGCGCCTCAGCAGACTGGACGCGTGAGCGCTTCACGATGGATGATGGGCTTTCCCGCGCTGTGCGGGAGGTGTTCGTCACGCTTTATGAGCAGAAACTCATTTATCGAGACCGGAGGCTCGTCAATTGGGACCCGGTCTTCGGCACGGCAATATCCGACCTTGAGATTGAGAACCGGGACGTCAATGGTTCCATGTGGCATGTCGCCTACCCGCTGAAAAATGGCGGGCAGATCACGGTTGCCACGACACGTCCCGAAACAATGCTCGCCGACATGGCGGTCGCCGTGCATCCTGACGATGCGCGTTACCGCGAGATGATCGGGCAGACCGTTTTCCTACCGCTTGTCGGGCGTGAGATCCCCATCGTTGCGGACACTTATTCCGACCCTGAAAAAGGGACGGGGGCGGTGAAAATCACCCCGGCGCATGACTTCAATGATTTCGCGCTCGGCCGACGTCACAACCTCGCCATGCCGAGCATTCTCGATGCGCGTGCGGCTGTAACGCTTGAAGAAATTGCGGGTGATCTGCGCGACGTGCCGGACGTCACGGATATTGCTTTTATTAAGACGCTGGAGGGCGTTGATCGCGTCGAAGCGCGCAAGCAGATCGTCGCGAAATTGGAGGAGATGGGTTTCCTCATCAAAGTGGAACCGCATCGCCTCAGCATGCCGCATGCCCAGAGGGGTGGGGCCGTGGTGGAGCCGCGCCTGACGACGCAATGGTTCTGTGATGCTGAGACGCTGGCAAAACCCGCGATACAGGCTGTCGAAAATAAAGCCGTCAAATTTGAGCCCCAGCAATGGGAAAACACGTTCTTCGCTTGGATGCGGGATATTCAGCCCTGGTGCATCAGCCGCCAATTATGGTGGGGGCATCGCATCCCGGCATGGTATGGCCCTGATGGCACGGTCTTCGTGGCGCATGACGATGTGGGCGCATGCCGGAAGGCCCGCGCGCATTACGGGCGTGACGTGGCTTTGACGCAGGATGAAGATGTGCTGGACACCTGGTTCAGCTCCGCTTTATGGCCTTTCTCAACACTCGGCTGGCCGGAGAAGACGGCGGAGTTGGCGCGATATTACCCAACCAGCGTGCTTCTGACCGGTTTCGATATCATCTTCTTCTGGGTAGCCCGCATGATGATGATGGGGCTGCACTTTACCGGCAAAGCGCCCTTTGAAACGGTTGTCATTCATGGGCTTGTGCGTGACGAGCACGGCCAGAAAATGTCGAAAAGCAAAGGTAACGGGCTGGACCCGCTGGAGTTGATCGCGGAGTACGGCGCGGATGCGACGCGCATGGCGATCTGTGCGCTGGCGGGGCCGGGTCGTAATATCCGCTTTGGTCGCAAGCGGGTCGAGGATTATCGCAGTTTTATTACGAAATTATGGAATGCGGCGCGTTTCTGCGAGATGAATGGCGTTAAAGCTGACCCGGCTTTTGACCCGGCTGCGGTGCGGACCTCCGTGGCAAAATGGCTTCTGACAGAGGCTGATATGGCCTTAAGCGCGGCGCAGCAGGCGCTTGATCATTATCGTTTCGATGAATATGCGGGGCAGGCTTATCGCTTTGTCTGGAATATTTTCTGCGATTGGTTCCTTGAATTTGCGAAGCCCTTCTTTGCAGGTGAGGATGTTGTTGCGCGGGGTGAGATCCAGGGGGTTGCGTCTCACGTTCTGAGCAGAATTCTCACGATATTGCACCCGGTTATTCCCTTCGTCACCAGTGTGCTATGGGAAAATCTCGGCCATCAAAATGCATTGCCCTCCGAAGCCTGGCCGAAATTCACGGAGAATGCGCAGAGTGACCCTACGATTGACGAAGTCCGATGGATCATCGCGCTCATCTCAGAAATCCGGGCTTTGCGGGCGGAGATGAACGTGCCGGCAGGTCAGAAGATCGCGGTGTTTCTACAGGAGGCGGATGCGGGAGTTTCGGCACGCATTGAAGTGTGGCGCCCCGTCATTGAGAGAATGGCGCGGCTTGCGACAATCGACATGCTCGATGGTGCTCCGCCTGGTTCGGCCGCGCTCAGCGTCCTGCAGGGGGCGACATTGGTCATGCCCCTTGAGGGCCTGATCGACATTGCTGCTGAGAAAAACCGCGTGGAGAAGGAAATCGAAAAGGCGCGCAGTGAGCTGGAGAAGGTCGAGAAGAAGCTCGCCAATGCGGCCTTTATCGAGCGCGCGAAACCGGAAGTCGTCGAGGAAAATCGCGCCCGCGCGGCGAGCTTTGCGGATGATATTGCCCGTCTGGAAAGAGCCGTGGCCCGCCTGAACGCGATCAACTGAGGCGCGGGCAGGTCACCGCGCGTCAGACTTTCAAAGGCGTTTGGGCAAAGGGGTGAGGGTGGTGACATCCCGCACCGCACCATGCGCGGCACTCGTCGTCATCGCGGCATAGGCTTTCAACGCGCCTGAAACATGACGGGTACGCTTGGCCGTCCAGGAAGCGGGACCGCGCGCCTCCATACGCGCCCGGCGCGCGGCGATGACTGCGTCGCTCAGTAAGGCGGTTATCCGACGCTGCGGGATGTCAATTTCGATCTGATCGCCTTCTTCCAGCAAAGCAATCAGCCCCCCTTCAGCGCCTTCCGGCGAAATATGTCCGATCGACAGGCCCGAACTCCCTCCCGAGAACCGTCCATCCGTGATCAGGGCGCAGGTTTCTGCGAGGTTTTTGGATTTAAGATAACTGGTCGGGTAGAGCATTTCCTGCATACCCGGCCCGCCGCGCGGCCCTTCATAGCGGATGACCACCACATCCCCGTGGGTGATCCGCCCCCCAAGAATGGCGGAAACAGCATCTTCCTGACTGTCAAACAGGCGCGCCGGGCCGGAGAAGGTGAGAAGCCGTTCCGCAACACCAGCCGTTTTGACGATGGCCCCATCTTCAGCCAGATTTCCATAGAGCACGGCAAGCCCCCCATCCTGGGAAAATGCATGGGCGCGATCTCGGATGACGCCGTGACTCCGGTCAAGGTCAAGGCTGTGATAGGTGCTTGCCTGCGAGAAGGCTTGCGCGCTGCGCACCCCGCCCGGCGCGGCGCGGAAACGGTTCACAGCGGCTTCATGACCATTGACGACGTCCCACGTCGCAAGGCTTTCCACTAAACTCGGCGCGTGGACGGTTAAGGCCTCCCGATGGATCAACCCCGCGCGATCAAGCTCCCCCAAAATGGCGGGCACACCCCCTGCGCGGTGGACATCTTCCATATGCACATCGGCTTTGGCAGGGGCGACTTTGCAGATATTGGGCACAAGGCGGGAGAGGCGATCGATATCCTGCATGTGAAAATCAACTTCCCCCTCCCGCGCAGCGGCGAGGAGGTGCAGCACCGTATTGGTTGAGCCCCCCATGGCGATATCGAGGCTCATCGCATTTTCAAAAGCCTGCTTATTCGCGATGGTCCGGGGCAGGGCGCGAGCATCATCCTGCTCATAATAACGTTTGGCCAGTTCGACGATCACATGCCCGGCCTGCACGAAAAGCTCCCGCCGCGCCGCATGGGTTGCGAGGAGACTGCCATTGCCGGGAAGGGAGAGACCCAACGCCTCGGTCAAGCAATTCATGGAATTTGCGGTGAACATGCCGGAGCAGGAGCCACAAGTCGGGCAGGCTGCCTCTTCAATCGCGGCGGAGTCCGCGTCGGAGACGTTGGGGTTGGCCGCGGCGACCATGGAGTCAACGAGGTCCAGCGCATGGTTAATGCCGGGCCGGTTAAGCTTCCCGGCTTCCATCGGCCCGCCAGATACAAAAATAACGGGGATGTTGAGTCGCAGGGCGGCCATCAACATGCCCGGTGTAATCTTGTCGCAATTACTGATGCAGACGAGCGCATCGGCACAATGTGCATTGACCATATATTCAATAGAATCGGCAATCAACTCGCGGGATGGCAGGCTGTAAAGCATCCCGCCATGGCCCATCGCGATCCCGTCATCAATCGCGATCGTGTTGAACTCCCGCGCGATCCCCCCGGCCTCCGCCACGGATTGCGCCACGATCTGCCCGAGATCGCGCAAATGAACATGGCCGGGCACAAATTGCGTGAAGGAATTGGCGATGGCGATCAGCGGCTTATCAAAGTCCGCATTGGTCATCCCCGTTGCGCGCCACAGGGCACGTGCGCCGGCCATGTTGCGGCCGTGAGTGGTGGTGCGGGAGCGATAGACGGGCATGGGCAATCCTCGGCGATGTCTCCTCGCTGAATTGATCAAACCAGCCAGGCGGGGCATGTCATGATAATGTTCGACGCTGATAATACCCTCATCGCCATGAAGCAAGTCACATCCGATTTTACTGTGATGGCGTCCTGAAAATTCGGCGCCACCCTTGCATAAGGGGGAGGGGCATCGTGATATGGGGAGAGAGGCTCTTAATGTTAAGAGCGGTGCGTGGGATGAGAATGGCCGGAAAGGATCAAAATGCGTGAGACCGAGGTCGCTTTATTCGGGAATGGGTGTTTCTGGTGCACGGAAGCGATTTTTCAGAAGCTGAAGGGCGTTGAAAGCGTGCTACCCGGTTATGCAGGCGGGCAGATGGCGCACCCGGATTATAAATCCGTCTGCACGGGTGAAACGGGTCACGCGGAAGTCCTGCAGGTCGTTTTTGATCCGGACGTCATTTCCTACCGTCAGCTCCTTCAGATTTTCTTTCTGACGCATGACCCCACTCAGCTCAACCGCCAGGGAAATGATGTCGGCACGCAATACCGCTCCATCATTTTTGCCCTCACGCCAGAGCAGCGCCTGACGGCGGAGGCGGCTTTAAAGGAGGCGCAATCACCCGATTTATGGGGCCCGGATGTGGTAACGGAAATCAGCGGCCCCGCCCGTTTCTGGGAAGCGGAAGCCTCTCATCATGATTTCTTCACGCGGAATCCGTCAAACGCCTATTGCAATGCGGTCGTCGCGCCGAAACTGCAAAAAGCGCGTCGGCAATTCCTGTCCCTCATGCGTGACGATATGTAAGGCCGCAACGCACGTTAATCCGGGTCAATGAGTCGGAAACGATCTGTCTCTTCATCAAAATCGTATAGGTCCCCGTAGCGACCCCAATTGATGGCGGTCTGTAATGTCTGCGCGGCGTAGGAGGAGGACATCGTCTCCCGCATGGCTTCCAGAAAGGTGCTTTTTTCAATGACATGAGAGGGCGCCTCATCCAGAGCCGCACGGATCTGCCGAATGAGCGGGACGGTGTGAAGAAGGCTGGTCCCGATCATATCTTTGCGCCCGTCATGATCACATAAAACAAAGCGGCTTCCGAGATCCGTCAGGATGATGTCACCATCCTCAAGCTCCGCCAGCCCAAGAAGATGCAGCGAGTCGCCAATTGCGAAGAGATCATCAAGCGACATTTGCAGGCTCGTCGCCAACGGCGGCAAATCCGCGCGACCATTAAAGGGCGCCGCCGCGACCGCTTCCAGCAACCCGACGAGAAGCGTAACCGGTATGGCGGGCAGAACAACCGACGGCGGTGCTTCCATTTTCCGCAGTCCGGACTCTTCCGCTGGTAATTCAGCTTCAGAGACGATCGGCGTGCGGCGGGTCAGGATGGTGTAAATATGGTCGACAAAACCTTGATAGGCCAGGTCATTCCGGTTGCGCGGATGCATGAAGGGCACTTCAAGCTCATGTTCGATCTGGCCCGGATTGGATGAGAAAAGCAGGATGCGATCACAGAGGAGGACGGCCTCCTCAATATTATGCGTCACGATCAGAATGGAACGGGTGGGCAGGCGCTTCTCCGTCCAGAGGGAAATCAAATCGGTGCGGAGATTTTCCGCGCTGAGGACGTCGAGATCAGCAAAAGGCTCATCAAGCAGCAGAACCTCCGGCCCCATGACGAGGGAGCGCGCGAGACTGGCGCGCAACAGCATGGATTTCGATAATTCATGCGGCATCGCGTTTTCATAGCCGCCCAACCCGATAAGGTCGATCATGCGCTGCGCCCGCGTCTCACATTCCGGCGGCGGGAAACGCTGGGCCTGCAGACCGAGCATCACATTTTCCGCAACGGATAACCATGGGAAGAGCGCGAATGACTGTAAGACAATGCCGATATGCGGCGTCGGCCCGTGCAGCGCCTGATCTTTCCAGTAAATACTCCCGGAGGTTGGGGGTATCAGCCCCGCCGCGATACGCAGGAGAGACGATTTCCCCGACCCGGCACGCCCGACAAGTCCCACAATTTCATCAGGATAGAGGTCGAGATTGATATCTTCCAGGAGGGAGATATCCTTATGACCTTCATTATGAAAGGTTTTGCTGCAATCACGAATGGAGAGAAGCGGTTCCATCATGATGTTTTCACTCCTTCATCCTTATTTCGATAGGAGGACGCGATTATTTTGGAGCGCACATGCATCAGGTCGCCTCCGACGGGTCTTGTTCAATCAAGCGGACACAGAGCCACGCGGTGGCCGTCACGAGCATGAAGAGCATCAAGGTCTCAGCCACATCTCCGCGCGTCACGGCCTGAATCAGATCGCCGCCCAAAGCGGGGGCGCGGGCCGGGGTGAGAAGGGCCACGACCAACTCCGCCAGGAGGGCGTTGTGCCACCCCATCACCACGCTATGCGCCAGGTTCTGACGCATTGAGGGTGTGACGCAGGGCAGAAACACTTTCCGCCACCATAAAATACCGCGCACATTGAGATTGCGCGCAACCTCCAGCAGATCGGTCGGGAATTGCTGGAAAGCTTCGAAACAACGCACCGCAACCCCCGCCTGGATTGAAAGAAAAACGAGCAGGAGCGTCAGTGTCAGAGGCGGGAAATCATATGCAGGGAGAAGATCCGTTAAAAACGGGAACAAAAGGAATGTCGGGAAGATCATCCAAAATTTCAGAAAACGGGGGACAGGTCGCTGCGCCGCGACCCGCCTGCGCATCAGAACACTGAGAGGGAGCCAGATCGCTAGCGCGATGGCCGATGCCAGCAGCACAATGAATGCCGTTTCAGCGAGGGAAGCTAAAATCTCAAGCCGGATGTGAAAGGACAGAAAAATTTCTCGGTCATACCCGATTATAAGCCCGCAAATTACGATTAAAATCGCGGGAAGCAGCTTTGCGCGCGCGGGCGGTGCAGATTGATGCGTCGGGTCATGATGCTGCGCCACCCTCGTGTGCCGCAAACGCCGATTGGCGAGGGAAAGCGCCTGACGATGCAGAAATTTCAAGAAGAGGCTGGAGGCCAATCTGCGATGAAAAAAACTGTAAAAACGACTCTCCTCCGCAAGCATGGCGGCTTGAAGCCGGAAGCGCTGTGACCAGTGTCGCGCCGGGTTGATCACCATCCATTCGAAGCCGAGCACGAGGATGGCGGTGGCGACCAAAGCGCCAATCCAGATCGATGCGCGGCCTTCTTCAAAGCCATTTCGCAGGAGGCTGCCCAGCCCCAAAGAGATAACGTGACTCTCCCGGCTTGAAAGAATGAATTCCCCGCCGACCAGGGTCAGCCACGCGAGAGGCATGGCCGCACCGAGCGCGACGATGATGCCGGGCGTCAAAATCGGGGCCTTGCACCGCCAGAACATTTGCCAACGTGTCAATCCCAGTGCCCGGCAGAGTTCAATCAGGGCGGGGGGTGTTTCCGCCGCCGATAAGCGCGATACATAGCCGACCTGGACGGCAAAACTCGTGGCGGTGGCGAGGATGATCGCAAGATCGTAGTTAATGAAGGCAAAAACCGCGATCAGCCCGATAAAGGGCGCACAACGCAACAGGTCAAGCAGTGCCGACAGCGTCACACCCGGGACATGGCGTCGCCGCGCCAATGATGTCAGGATGAAGGAGACGGGCAGGCTGATAAGAAGCGCCATGACCATACGCAGTAGCGTAACGAGAAAGGCGGAGAAAACTTCAAGCCCTTCCGCATCCATCGGGACGGCATTTTCCGAAGCTAAGGGGGCTGTCTGCCGGGGTGCCCATGCCAGCAGAGAAAACGACATGAAAAAAAGCGCCACCACCCATAAAAGTCCGAGAAGCGGATCCGCCTTTATTCCCGATCGGTGCGTTTTCATCAGCTTCCACCGCTCTTCCGTTTGACATCAGGTCATGGTTTCAGTGCGCGGCGCCTGTGCTCCCGAAGCCCCCTTCGCCACGCAATGTCTCGTCGAGAGTTGAAACTTCCTGCCACTCCAGACGCGTCACGGGCGCGATAATACCCTGGGCGATCCGCATCCCGCGCGAGATGACGAAACGTTCCGTGCCGAGATTGATCATGATGACTTTGACCTCACCCCGATAATCCTCATCAATCGTGCCCGGCGTGTTCGGCAGCGTCACACCGTTATTGAGGGCGAGGCCGGAACGCGGGCGGATCTGCAATTCGTAACCGTGCGGCAATGCCAGTTTGAGGCCGGTGGGGATCAAGGCGCGCGCGCCCGGTGCAAGGACAATATCCGCCTCAATTGCCGCGATAAAATCAAATCCGGCCGCGCCGTCACTGGCGTAACGTGGGAGGGCAAGCCCCACCGCATGTGGCAATCGCACGACGCGAACCTTGAGGCCGCTTGTCATGTCTTGAGTTACAGGCATGGAAGACCTCATATGGAGTGGGAAGTTCGGGAACGAACCGTTTTAACGGCGCGCTGCACGAGACGCGCAGCAATCTCCTTTTTTGGGAGACCTGGCCAAGTCTCGGTGCTGGTTTCATCAATGATTGTGACGGTATTATCATCCTGCCCGAAAGGGGCATTTTGCGCATCGACACCGTTCGCAACAATCCAGTCGCAATTTTTCTGCGTCCGTTTCTGCGCCGCATTCTGCTGAATATCGTCTGTTTCCGCCGCGAAACCAATGACAAGAGAAGGGCGCGACGGGCCCGGTTGTGAAATCATGGCCAGAATATCAGGGTTTTTAACCAGAGAGAGCTGCAAACGCTCGTCGTCCCCTTTTTTCAGCTTATGCGCCGAAGATGTTTCAAGGCGCCAATCCGCCACGGCCGCGACGCAGACAGCGATATCGACCGAGCCAACCTGTCGGCACGCGTAAAGCATTTCTTCCGCCGTGGTCACATGGATGCGCGCCACATCTTCAGGGGCAGGGAGCGATGTTGGGCCACTCACCAACGTCACCTGTGCTCCACTCTGCGCGAAGGCGGCGGCAATCGCGTAACCTTGCTTGCCGGATGAGCGGTTGGCGATGTAACGGATCGGGTCGATGGCTTCATGGGTCGGCCCGGCCGTGACAAGCACGCGCAGGCCGCTGGCGATGTCCGCAACCTCATTCGCGCCGTTCTCAAGGATGATCTGCACGAGTTTTTCCGGTTCAACGGCGCGGCCTGGGCCATATTCGCCACAGGCCATGTCACCTTCCTCCGGCCCGATAAAGTGTACGCCGCGTGCCGCCAGGGCTTCAACATTCTGCTGCGTTGCGGGATGGTTCCACATGCGATGATTCATCGCTGGCGCGACATAGATCGGCTTATCCGTGGCGAGGAGGATGGTTGAGGCGAGATCATCCGCGAAACCATGGCGCATTTTAGCGAGGATGTTCGCGGTGGCGGGATAAACCACAATTATATCGGCGTCACGGCTCAGGGCGATATGCCCAATGCGGCTTTCTTCCGTCGGGGAAAAAAGCGCGGTATGCGGTTCTGTGCCCGCCAGCGCCTGCACGGAAAGCGGCGTCACAAATTTGAGGGCGCCCTCCGTCAGCACGACATCGACGTGATGCCCCTCTTTTTTGAGCAGGCGAATCAGAGCCAGCCCCTTATAGGCGGCGATCCCCCCTGTGATGATGAGAAGGATGCGTTTCAGCATGTCTATAGGCGCCAACCCGTATGAATCGCGGCGATGCCGCCCGTCAGATTCTGATATTTCACGCGTTCAAACCCGGCCTCCCGCATCATATTGGCCAGCGTCTCCTGATCCGGGAAGGTGCGGATGCTTTCCGCCAGATATTGATAGCTCGCCGCATCCTTCGCGATCACCTGACCCATGCGCGGCAGGACTTTGAAGGACCACAAATCATAGATCGTGGACAAGGCAGCGACTTCAACATGGGAAAATTCGAGGCAGCAGAAACGTCCACCGGGTTTCAATACCCGAAAGGCCTCGGCCAGCACCGCATCTTTCTGCGTGCAATTACGCAGCCCGAAAGCCATGGCGACGCGGTCCACGCTGCAATCGGGCAGGGGGATGGCCTCCGCATCCACGACGCAGAAAGACATTCTGCCCGTCAGCCCGCGCTCAGCCGCGCGCTCCTCCCCGACACGGAGCATCGACTCGTTGATGTCCGTCAGAATGGCGGGGCCACCGCCATGACGCAGCCAGCCGAAAGAGATGTCACCCGTGCCACCAGCCAGATCAAGCAGCGTCATATCGGGCCGTGGCAGAAGAGACCGGATGAAAATGGATTTCCAGACGCGGTGAATGCCGAGTGACATCACGTCATTCATGACATCATAGCGCTTTGCGACACTGTCAAATACACCGCGCACCAGAGGTTTCTTCTGATCCTTGCGGACGCTGCGGAAACCGAAATCCGTCACATCCTCATCAAGTGTGCCGATGGGCGGGGGCGTATCATGTGCAGATATCTCTCTCATAAGTGTCTTTAATATCGTGTTGCGCGCCCGGATGCCAGTGCCATATAGAAAGCCCCTGCAGAGCGGGCGGCGCGCGACGTCCGTTCAGGGACGGGCTTTGCGGTTCATCAAACCCTCTCGGCATCGCCTCTTTTCAAGACGGGTCAGCATAAAGTGCCGGAACTTCCTGAAGTTGAAACAATCTTGCAGGGCATTGCGCGACGTGTTCTGAAATCCCGCATCCAATCCGTTGACGTCATCCGCGCTGGCTTGCGCCGCGTGATCGACCCGCATTTTTCCGCACGCCTCGCCAGTGCCTGCGTGACAGAACTGACGCGCCGCGGAAAATATATGATCATGAGGACGGATCGGGGCGACAGCATCATCGTGCATCTCGGCATGTCCGGTCGTTTTCTTCTCACTGACACGGATGCGACGCGCGCCCGCCACACGCATGTGATTTTCCATTTTCCCGACGGTTTGCAGTTGCGCTTTGTCGATCCGCGTCGTTTCGGCGCGATTGACCTGATACGGACGGAAGATGAGAGGAACTGGCCATCTCTCGCCCTTTTAGGGCCGGAGCCGATGAGTGAGGCATTTTCCCCGGACTATCTTTCGGCCGCCATTTCTCGAAAATCCGCCGCCATCAAGGCCATTTTGCTGGATCAACGCGTCGTGGCCGGGCTCGGCAATATTTATGTCTGCGAAATCCTCTTCCGTGCGCGGGTCAATCCATTCACGAAAGGGCGTGAGCTGACCGTTCGGGAGATCTCCTTTATTGTCAGGGAAACACGTCAGGTGCTGGCGGCAGCGATTGCGGCGGGCGGCTCGACATTACGGGATTATGTCGGCGCCGATGGCGAGAAGGGCGGGTATAAGGACTTGCACCTTGTCTATGACCGTGCCGGGCAGGACTGCCCTCAATGTGCCCACCTGTCGCGCAAAGGGGTGATCCGCCGGGCCGTGCAGGGGGGACGCTCCAGTTTTTACTGCCCACTTTGCCAGGATACGCGATGAGACCGCGTTTCGGGTAAGAGAATGCTTGACCTGTGCCGTGATACTGGATAAATCGGCTCCGAAACATCGGTGTTTCGAAAGTCGTCACAGCGAGGACGGCATTTGGGGCATCGTCACAGGGTCAACCGGCCAATAGCAGGACAGGGCTGAAAAGAGAACATGGCTAACACCGCATCCGCGCGCAAGCGTATCCGTCAGAATGAGCGTCGCCGCGCGCGAAACGTGGCACGCGTCTCTCGTGTGCGCACCTTCGTGAAAAAAGTCGAGACGGCGATTCTGGCCGGTGACAAGGACGCTGCGCGTGAGGCTCTGCGTGCGGCGCAGCCGGAGATGCAGCGCGCTGTCGGTAAGGGTGTTGTCTCCCTCAACACCGTGTCACGCAAATTGTCCCGTCTGTCGGCGCGGATCAAGGCGCTGGCCTCCGCTTAAACGCCTTCAGCCTGGCGAAGGGGCTTTATGATGCCCGTTGAAGCGAGCAACATCTTCGCGGATGTGCTCGCTTTATTTTTGACCCCTTAAGAAAAAATTCAACTTTTTTCGCGAGGCTTGTCCCTTCACGGCGGCTTTCATAGATTTCTGTTTTTCTGAAAATTGTCGTGCACGGGTCCGGTTCCTGATGCAAAACAGTGCAACGGGTCAGCATGGCAATGTCCGAGGTTCATATGGCGGAAGAGGGTCCAGGTAAGGTACAGGCGGCGGCCTTCAACTGCGTCGAAGGCTCAACGGAAGAGCTTGCGGAACAATGGCTTAAAGTGCGTGAGCGCCTGCGTGCCGAGATCGGGGATGTTGAGTATAAAACGTGGCTGCTGCAAATCGTCCTCGGCCCGCTGGAGGAAGATGAGGTCACGCTTTTCCTGCCGACGCGCTTTCTGAGGGACTGGATTCGCGGCCAGTATGGTGACCGGCTCGAAGCTTTATGGCGCGCTGAAAATGCGCTCGTCCGACGCGTTGAATTACAGGTCGTCCGCCCGGCAACCGCCGTACCAATAGCGGAACCCGCGCCCGACTCGACACCTGCCGCATCAACGCCGCGGGATCGCGTTGAGATGGGCGAGGAAAATCCTTCCAACCCAGGCCCGGAAGCACGACACGACCTCGCCGCGCCGCTGGACCCACGATTCACCTTCTCCAGCTTCGTGGTCGGCAAACCGAATGAATTTGCCTATGCCTGTGCGCGGCGCGTGGCGGAGAAACCTTCCAGCCCCGGTTTCAACCCCCTTTTCCTTTATGGTGGGGTCGGGTTGGGCAAAACCCATCTGATGCACGCTATCGGCTCAGAATTGACGCAGGCGGGGGGTGTCTCCGTCGCCTATATGTCGGCAGAAAAATTTATGTACCGCTTCATCGCGGCGATCCGCTCCCAATCGACGATGGAGTTCAAGGAGCATCTCCGCAGTGTCGATGTGCTGATGATAGATGACCTGCAGTTCTTGATCGGCAAGGACAATACGCAGGAAGAATTTTTCCATACTTTCAATGCCCTGGTGGATGCGGGCCGTCAGATTGTCGTCAGCGCGGATAAATCACCGTCAGACCTCTCAGGGTTGGAGGATCGCCTGCGCACAAGGCTGGGATGCGGCATGGTGGCGGACATCCATGCCACAACGTTCGAGCTGCGCATCTCCATTCTGGAAGCCAAGGCCCAGGCTTCCGGCGTTGTCGTGCCGGGCAAGGTGCTTGAGTTTCTCGCACATAAAATCACCTCCAATGTGCGTGAGCTTGAAGGCGCGCTGAACCGCCTCATCGCCCATGCCAATCTTTTCGGGCGGCCCGTCACGCTCGAAAACACGCAGGATGTGCTGCATGACATCCTCAAAGCGCATGACCGGCGCGTGACGATTGAGGAAATCCAGCGAAAAGTGGCGGAGCACTGGAATATCCGCCTGACGGACATGTCGTCAGCCCGGCGCGCGCGCGCTGTGGCACGGCCCCGACAGGTTGCAATGTTTCTCGCGAAGCATCTCACCAGCCGCTCCCTGCCGGAAATCGGGCGTAAATTTGGCAATCGTGATCACACGACGGTCATGCATGCCGTCTCCCGCGTTCAGGAATTGATGGAGCGTGATGTCGCCTTCGCGGAGGATGTCGAGCTTTTAAAGCGGATGTTGGAGGGGTAGGCTTTCACCACGCTACTTGCTCTGCTAATCTCATTTTGTTGTATTTCGATTGTGGCCAGGGGTTCCGAGATCTCATGAAATTTCAAGCTGAAAGATCTTCTTTGATCAAAGCGCTCGCACACATTCAGAGCGTTGTTGAGCGGCGGAATACCGTGCCGATCCTCGCCAATGTCATGATCGATTACAGCAATGGCCGCATTCACCTGACCGCCACGGATATGGAGATTTTGCTGGTCGAGGTGCTGGAGGCGGAGGGCACGCAGGATGGCGCTGTCACGGTCGCCGCCAGCGTGCTTTATGAAATCGTCCGCAAGCTCCCCGATGATGTCGCGATTGAGCTGGAACATGCCGGCGGAACCGCCCCTTTGGCCCTGCGCGCCGGGCGTTACGCGACCAGCCTCAACGTCCTGCCGGTTGAAGATTTCCCGACGATGGTGACGGGGGATCTCTCCCACAGCTTCAAACTACCCTCCGCCACTCTGCGTCGCCTGATCGACCGGACGCGCTTCGCCGTCTCGACGGAGGAAACACGCTACTATCTCAACGGTATCTATCTGCATATAGCGGATGTTGACGGTAAGCCCGCATTGCGCGCGGTCGCGACGGATGGGCACCGCCTCGCGCGGACGGAAATCCCGGCCCCTCCGGGCGCGCCAGGTATGCCGGGCGTGATCATCCCACGCAAAACCATCAGTGAATTGCGTAAGTTACTTGATGAGGATGGGAGTGATGTCCTGATCAAGCTCTCAGAGACCATCATCTCTTTTGAGCGGGAAGGGATGAAGCTGACGAGCAAGCTGATTGACGGCACATTCCCGGAATATGAGCGCGTCATCCCAAAAGGGAATGACCGCATTTTACGCGTCAGCAAATCGGACTTCGCGACCGCGGTCGGGCGTGTCGCCGCCATCAGCACCGAGCGTTCCCGCCCGGTCAAGCTGGCCCTGCGGGAAAATGTGCTGACATTGACCGCGCAAAGCCAGGATCAAGGCACGGCGACGGAAGAACTCACGGAAAACAGCGTCGCCTATAATGCGACACCGCTGGAAATCGGGTTTCAGGCGCGCTACCTGCATGACATCACGGATCAGATTGATTCCGAAGTCGTGTTTTCCTTCGCGGATAATGCCGCGCCCGTGCTGGTGACGGATTCCACGGATGAGAATGTTCTGTTCGTTCTCATGCCGATGCGCGTCTGAAAGCTCATACCGGTTCATTGCTTCAGAAACTTGTCCTGACGCAGTTTCGCAATTATGCGCGCCTGACATGGGCGCCTGATGCGCTTGTCACCGTGTTTTACGGTCAAAACGGTGCTGGCAAAACCAATCTGCTTGAGGCGCTCTCTCTCCTTTCGCCGGGCCGCGGGCTACGCGGGGCGCCTTTGCCGCAAATGGCGCGTTTCGGGGCGGATGGCTGGGGTGTGGCCGCCATTATTCATGATCAGCATGGCGCACGTGATGTCGGTGTCGGCTATAATGCCGCCATGCCGGGGCGGCGTCAGGTGCAGCTTGATGGACAATCCGTTAAATCCCAGGCGGATCTCGCCGGGCTTTTCCCCGTTATCTGGCTGACACCACAGATGGATCGCCTTTTTTCGGAAGGTGCGGGGGGGCGGCGACGCTTTTTTGACCGGCTCGTTTTCTCCAATAATCCGCTTCATGCAAGGGAGCTCGCGGCGCATGACACGGCCGTGCAGCATCGTAATCGCCTTCTGGCAGAACGACCGGATGAGTCGGCCTGGCTTTCGGCGGTGGAAGACAGCATTGCGCGCCACGCTGTCGCCGTCACGGCGGAGCGCCTTGCGCTTATTGATGCCATTCATCTCCAAAGTCCCAGCGATCCGATCTTCCCCCTGCCGGAAATCGCACTATCCTGCGCTATTGGTGACGCCTTGCTGGACAGGCCGGCTTTAGAGGTGGAAGACGGGCTGCGCGCGCGCCTCCTTGCGTCCCGGGTGCAGGATCGGGAGGCGCGTGTCACGCGCATCGGGGCACATCGGGCGGATTACGCCATTCGTGACCGCGTGACGGGCCGCTCGGCCCAGATTTCAAGCAGCGGCCAGCAGAAGACGTTGCTTGTCGGGATTATCCTTTCGCATGCCGCCATCGTGGCCGCGCATCACGGTGCGCCGCCCGCCCTGTTGCTGGATGAGCCCCTTGTGCATCTGGATGACCCGCATCGCCACGCTTTATTACAGGCCCTGGAAGCAATGCAGGCGCCTGTCATGATGTCCGGGACGGATGTCGAGGACTTCAAGGGACTTTCCGCCGCAGCATCGCGCATCTGTGTCCGGGATAACGCGTTGCATTCATAGAGTGACATCATTTTTACGCGGTGAAAGCTGAGCTGGGACAGGGTGCGCGCCTGTGGTCGCGCAGCGGATTTTCGTGTAAGACAATAGAAGATAATTCAGGAGCTCAGGATCACTATGTCCGAACAAAACCCGTCAATGGCCCCCCACGGAGAAGGTGACGACATGAGTGGCCTTGACGGCGATTACGGTGCGTCGTCAATTTCGGTCCTGCGTGGACTTGACGCCGTGCGTAAACGGCCTGGCATGTATATCGGTGATACGGATGATGGGTCCGGTCTGCATCATATGGTGTTTGAAATCATCGATAATGCCGTTGATGAGGCCCAGGCCGGTCATGCCACGCAATGCACCGTCATCCTGAATGGTGATGGTTCCGTCAGTGTGCGGGATGATGGGCGCGGTATCCCGACCGATGTTCATACGGAGGAAGGAGTGAGCGCGGCGGAGGTCGTGCTGACAAAACTTCATGCTGGCGGCAAATTCAATCAGAACTCCTATAAAGTTTCAGGCGGGCTGCATGGCGTCGGCGCGGCGGTGGTCAATGCGCTCTCGGAGTGGATGGAAGTGCGTATCTGGCGCAATGGGCTGGAGCATGTCATCCGCTTCCAGCACGGAGAGCGGGATGCCCCGCTTCAGATTGTCGGGGAGAGTGATGCGCCGCGCGGCACGCTTGTCACTTTCAAACCGAGCGCCGCAACTTTCGCACGCACGGAATTTGAGCTTGCCATCCTTGAGCGTCGCGTGCGTGAGCTCGCTTTCCTCAATTCCGGGCTTCGAATCACGATCCGGGATGAGCGTCACGTTGAGCCGATTGAACATGAGTTTTTCTTTGAAGGCGGGTTGAAATCCTTCGTAGAATATCTGGACGCCTCCAAATCTTCCCTTCTGCCCGAGCCGATTGTGGGCGCGATTGACCATGCGGAAAGCGGGATACGCGTCGAATTCGCCATGACGTGGAATGACAGTTTCCATGAGACGATGCTGGCCTTCACCAATAACATCCCGCAACGTGATGGCGGCTCGCATCTCGCGGGTTTCCGCCAGGCATTGACGCGCATTGTCGGCAAATATGCGGATGGGCTGTCAAAAAAGGAGTCGGTCGCCCTGACGGGTGAAGATATGCGGGAAGGCATGACGGCTGTGCTGTCCGTCAAAGTGCCTGACCCGAAATTTTCATCCCAGACAAAGGACAAGCTTGTCTCGTCCGAGGTTCAGCCTGTCGTCCATGTCGCGGCGGCGGATGCGATCGGGTTCTGGTTTGAAACCCACCCGAAAGAAGCCAGGGCAGTCCTCTCAAAAGTCGCGGAAGCAGCGGCTGCGCGTGAGGCGGCGCGGCGCGCGCGTGAGCTGACCCGGCGCAAAGGTGTCCTTGACGTCGCTTCTCTGCCGGGCAAGCTGGCAGACTGTCAGGAACGGGATGCTTCGAAGGCGGAATTATTCCTCGTCGAGGGTGACTCCGCCGGTGGGACCGCGAAACAGGGGCGTGATCGGCGCTTCCAGGCGATCCTGCCCTTGCGGGGCAAAATCCTGAACGTGGAGCGGGCGCGGTTTGACCGGATGCTTGGTTCAGCGGAAGTCGGCACGCTGGTGACGGCGCTTGGCACGGGGATTGGCCGTGGCGACGTGGATCAGGGCGGGTTCTCCATCGATAAATTGAGATATCATAAGATCGTCATCATGACGGATGCTGACGTTGATGGTTCGCACATTCGCACTTTACTGCTGACCTTCTTTTTCCGTCAGATGCCGGAGTTGATTGAAAAGGGTTACCTCTACATCGCTCAGCCGCCCCTCTACCGTGCGAAACGCGGCAATGAGGAGCGATATCTCAAAGACGATGCGGCTTTAGAGCATTATCTCCTCGATAAAGCGCTGGGGCAGGCAAAGCTTGTCTTTGCCAATGGGCGCACTTTAGAGGGCGCGGCGCTTCTGGATGAAATGCGCATGATCGGGCGCGTCGCACAGACTCTCCAGAATATGTCGAGCAAAGTGCCGGTCTGGATTCTTGAACAGGCCTTTATCGCTGATCTGCTGACAGTCGACAGCGCCACTTTACAGGCGCGCGCACCTGCCTTGCAGGAAAGGCTGGATCAATCCTCGCTGGAGAATGAACGCAGTTGGAAGGTCGTGCCATCAGATGAGGGCGGGCTGCGCCTGGCACGGTTGGTGCGCGGCGTTCAGGAGGTGCATCACCTGGATGCTAATCTGATGCGTTCGGCTGAGGCACGCTGGCTGAACCAGGAGGCGCGCGACGTGGCCCTTCATTTCGGTGCGCCGGCCACCTTGAAGATGGATGGCAGCGAGATCAAAGTGGACGGCCCCGCCAAACTTTTTGAACGCGCCATGGTGCAGGGACGTAAAGGTCTCACCATCAACCGCTTCAAAGGCCTTGGCGAGATGAATAATGAGCAGCTCTGGAATACGACGCTCGACCCCGCAACGCGCATTCTGCTGCAGGTCAAAATCGGGGATGCGGAGGAGGCCGGGCAGGTCTTCTCAACCCTTATGGGCGACCTTGTGGAGCCGCGCCGCGACTTCATTGTGGGCAATGCCCAAAAAGTCGCCAATCTTGACGTCTAGCTTTCGCTACTGCGCTTTTCTCACCGTCACAGCGCTGGCTGTGAGTGCGCCAGCCCCGCGCGCCGCGGCGACAGTGGCACCCGCTCTGGAGGCGTCTCGCCAAGTTGAAGCCGCTTATCGGATTTACGTTCACGGCTTCAATGTGGCGCATGTTCTGGTCAAATATCGCCTGACGCCCATACATTACAACATCTCGACGGATGTGGACGCCTCAGGATTGATCAGTCTCTTTCTGCGGATGAAAATCCAGAGCGCGGCGGAGGGTGCCTTTTCCACCGATTGGGTGGCGCCGCATCGTTTTGAAAGTGGGGGCTATTCTCGCGGGGCTGAACGGCATATTCTATTGACCTATCAGGACGGACAGCCGGATATTGCCGACCTCACCCCCCGGGAAGCGGACCGGGAGACCGTGCCGAAGCAGGCGCTTAAGGGCACGCTCGACACGCTCTCCGCGGTCGCGATGCTTCAACATCGTATGCTGATGACGCAGACCTGCAATGGTGCGGCGAACGTCTTTGACGGTCTTCGGCTGACGGAAATGCAGGTCAAAGGCCCCATCATGGCGGATGTCCCGAAAGGCAACCGGCAGAGATATGCCGGGAAAATGCTGCGCTGTGATTTTATCGGACGCCAGATCGCCGGCTTCATGCGTGAAACGCCGAACCGCGCGTTATTCTCAGCCCCTTATCCCGGTGCGGCGTGGTTCGATACCGGTCTTGCGGCACCTCTTATCGTTGTGCGATTTGAATTCCATCATCCCAAACTCGGCAAAATCATTGCCGTGCTGGATCATTACTCAACATCCTGAGGCTTGAAGCAACCTCACGGACGCCGGCCAAAGGTCCGCTCCCGCGTGACGGAAATATTCGGAAACGATAAGTGACCGGTAAAAAATTGACGCACTGACCTATCCTTAGTTACCGGAAAAAGATATCGATAGGTTGTGGAAACGATGTCGCAAACCCCCTCCGTAACAAGACATGAAGTCACCGCCATCATCCTGGCTGCCGGGTTGGGGACGCGGATGAAATCCAGCCTGCCCAAGGCCATGCACCCCCTTGGCGGCGTGCCGATGATCAAATTGCTGATCGAAAAGGCGGCTCAGGTCTTTGACCGCATCATCGTGGTGGTCGGTCCGGATATGGACGATATCGCGTCCTGCGTCACACCGCACAAAGTTATTGTGCAGAATGAGCGCGCCGGGACGGGGCACGCGGCGCGCCAGGCAGCGGCGGAATTCGGGGGTGGCGATGTGGCCATTCTCTACGCTGACAACCCTCTGATCTCCGTCCCTTTGATGCAGCAGCTCGTCGCGCCACGCCCTGACGGTGTGATGCTGCGTCTTCTCGCCATGCGTCCGAAGGATCCGGGCCAATATGGCCGCCTCGTGACTTCCGGGGGCGACGTGCAGCGCATTATTGAGTGGAAGGACGCGATGGAGGATGAGCGCGCCATTCCCCTCTGTAATGCGGGCATGTTGTGCGCGGCCGCAACCGATATGCGCCGCTGGCTGGCCGCCCTGACGCATGATAATGCGCAGGGGGAATATTACCTGACCGATGTGGTCGAGCAGGCAGCCGGGGAAGGGCGTGTCATCTATATTGAGGGGTCGGAGGCGGAACTGGCCGGGGTCAATTCCCGTGCTGAGCTGGCGGCCGCGGAACGCACGCTTCAGGAGCAACTTCGCGCCGCCGCGATGGCGGAAGGAGTTACGCTGATTGCGCCTGAGACGGTCTTCCTCGCGGCGGACACAGAATTATCACCTGATTGCGTGATAGAACCACATGTCGTGTTCGGGCCAGGTGTTCGTCTGGGACGTGGGGTGCATGTGCGAGCCTTTTCACACCTTGAGGGTTGCATCGTCGGCGAAGACGCACGCATCGGCCCCTTCGCACGCCTCCGACCGGGCACGGTCTGCGCGTCGGACGCGCATATCGGCAATTTTGTTGAGCTGAAAGCGACCCAACTCGGCCAGGGGAGCAAGGTCAATCACCTCTCCTATATCGGCGATGCGGAGATCGGTGCGGGGACAAATATCGGCGCCGGGTCCATCACCTGCAATTATGACGGTGTGTTCAAACATAAGACGTCGATCGGGGATCATGCTTTCATCGGCTCCAATACCATTATGGTGGCCCCGATCCGCATCGGGGACGCCACACTTGTGGCGGCGGGGAGCGTCTTGACTGACAATGTGGCGGACACGGATTTTGCCGTTGCGCGCGCACGTCAGGTGGCAAAATCAGGCCGCGGTCAGCAGATGCAGGACGCCCTCAAGGCGAAGAAGGAGAAAAGCTGATGTGCGGGATCTGTGGTGTCGTCGGCCATCGCACGGCTTCGCCTCTCATTTTCGAAGCTTTGAGACGGCTTGAATATCGCGGCTATGACTCCGCGGGCATTGCGACGCTGGATAACGGCCGGATCGATCGCCGCCGCGCGCCAGGCAAGCTCGACCATCTGCAGGCTGTGCTTGAGGCGCAGCCTCTCGCAGGGACGACCGGGATTGGCCATACAAGATGGGCGACCCACGGGGAACCGAACGAGCAGAACGCGCATCCCCATGCTGTGGGACAGGTGGCGGTGGTGCATAATGGCATCATTGAAAATTACGAATCTCTGCGTGATGAACTCGTTGCGGAAGGGCGCGTGTTTTCGTCAGAGACGGATACGGAAGTTGTCGCGCAACTCATTGACCTGATGATGTCGCGCGGTGCTTCACCGCAGGAGGCCGCGCGGGAGAGTTTGCAGCGCCTCCAGGGTGCCTACGCGCTGGCCATCATCTTCGCAAGTCATGACGGCCTGATTATCGGCGCGCGCCATGGCGCCCCGCTCGCTGTCGGATATGGTGAGGGCGAAATGTTCCTCGGTTCTGACAGTATCGCGCTCGCGCCACTCGCGCAGAAAATCACCTACCTCGATGATGGTGATTGGGTCGTTCTGACACCGCGCTCCGTGCAGATCTTCGATGAAACGGGCAAAAAGGTGCGGCGCCCGGCGCAGCCCATGGCGCTGATTGCCGGTGCTGTCGGTAAAGATGGCTACCGTCATTATATGGAAAAGGAGCTTCATGAGCATCCTGTCGTGATCGGTCAGACATTGCAGCGCGTGATTGACCCCGTCAGCAAGGCCGTGGCGCTTCCGAAATTCGATTTTTCTCTGGCCGAGGTGCCGCGCGTCACGATGACTGCATGCGGCTCCGCTTATTATGCGGCCCTTGTCGGGCGCTACTGGTTAGAGGCGGAGGCCCGCGTGCCTGTCGATATTGATGTGGCTTCCGAGCTTCGTTACCGTGCGCCGCCTTTGACGCCAGGGGGGATGGGACTTCTCATTTCCCAATCCGGTGAAACGGCGGATACACTGGCCGCCCTGCGGCTTTTACGCCGATCGGACCAGCGCATCGTCTCCATTCTTAATGTCGAGACCAGCACAATGGGGCGTGACAGCGACGTCACGCTCGGGATGGTTGCGGGGCCGGAAATTTCTGTCGCCAGCACGAAAGCCTTTACCGCGCAACTTTCCGTCCTCGCCGCATTGACAATCGCCATGGGCCAGGCGCGCGGCACAATTGAGGCGTCGCGGGCGCAGCAGATGGTCTCCTCCCTTTTTGACCTGCCCTCCCGCGCCGCGGAGGTTTTCCAGCGTGTCGCGGATATACAGGCAATGGCCGTGATCGTGGCCGCGGCGCGCGATGTCCTTTATCTCGGGCGCGGTGTGTGCTTTCCCATCGCGTTGGAAGGGGCGCTCAAGCTCAAGGAAATCTCCTATATCCATGCCGAGGCCTACGCTGCGGGGGAGATGAAACACGGCCCCATATCTCTTATCGATAAAGACGTGCCGATTGTGGTCATTGCACCATCGACGATATTGTTTGATAAGACCCTTTCCAACATCCAGGAGGCGAAAGCCCGTGGCGGGCGCATACTCGCCTTCACGGATGAGAAAGGGGCGGCGCGGCTCTCCGGCATTGCGGAGCAAATGGTTGTGTTGCCGGATGTCGATGCTTTTGTGGCGCCGATCCTCTTCACCATCCCCGTGCAGATCCTCGCTTATGAAGTGGCGCTGCTGAAAGGGACGGATGTCGATCAGCCGCGGAACCTCGCGAAATCCGTGACCGTCGAATAAACATCGTATGGCGATGTGATGGTCCCCAGACATCTCCCAACCGCCCTATTTGTAAGGTTGGGACGCCCTTCGGCACTGGCTGGAAGGGGTTGACGTCATGGGGTTTATGCATTCTTAACGGGGACGGGGTTAAAACTCTCACGCTCGTAACCGTTTGATAATAAAGTGAATCGATAGGCGGGAGATATTTAGAGGATGATGGTGACGGGTCTAGCAGCCATTATATTGGTGCTGGCGCTCCTTTTGGCATTGATCAGTTTCGTGCAGCCTTTGGCGCAGCGCCTCGGCGTGTCCGAAACGGTTCTGCTTGCCGTCGTGGGGATTTTGATCGGGTTGTTCGCGGACCTTGTGCTGCGTTCAACGTCGATCGAAATGTTCAATGGCGCGGCCGAGGCCATTCTCTTTTTTCCGATAAATAGTGAAGCATTTTTGCTGATATTCCTGCCGATCCTTGTTTTTCAGGGGGCGCTGGCAATTGATGTCCGGCGTCTTGCGCATGAGACGTCGACCGTCCTGCTGCTCGCCGTCCTTGCCGTGGTGGTGTCAACAGCAACAATTGGCTTCTCACTCTATCCTTTTGCGGGACAATCCCTTGTCATTTGTCTCCTGCTCGGCTCTATCGTCGCGACGACGGACCCTTCCGCGGTTGCGGGAATTTTCCGGGATGTCGGTGCGTCCTCGCGTCTGACACGCCTTGTTGAAGGGGAGGCCCTGCTCAATGATGCGGCGGCGATCTCCATTTTCTCCATTCTTCTCTCCTCTGTCGCATCCCATCATCATATTCAGTTCGGTGAAACCGTCGTTAATTTTGCCGTGTCATTTACCGGCGCAATTGTGGTTGGTGTCGCTTTTGCGCGTCTGGCCCTGATGATCATTACCGGGCTCGGCGCATCGGCCGCCGCTGAAGTCACGCTGACTCTGGCGCTACCTTATGTCGTTTACATTATTTGCGATGAGTTTTTCGGTTTTTCAGGTGTGGTGGCGACGGCGTCAGCCGGGCTGACACTCTCTGTTTACGGGCCTTCAACCTTTCGGCCGCAAGTATGGCGCTTCCTCAACGAATTGTGGCAGCAGCTTTTATTCTGGGCGGGCTCGCTGGTCTTCCTGCTCGCCTCCATGTTGATACCGCGTCTTCTCATCGGGATGACGCGCTGGGATTGCGTGTTGATCCTGATCGCCTCTGTCGCCGGTTTATTGGCGCGCGGTGCGGTGGTGTTCGGGATGCTGCCCTTGTTGGAAATGCTTAAAGTGTCACCCCCGGTACCGCTGCCATTTAAAACGACGATGGTCTGGGGTGGGCTACGCGGCGCGATCACTTTGGCGCTGGCATTGGCGGTGACGGAAAATCAGCGGGTCAGTGGCAGCGTCGCCCATTTTGTCGGCGTCATTGCCACAGGCTTCGTCCTGATCACGCTTTTCCTCAATGGGACGACGTTGCGCTACCTTGTCGTTTTCTTTGAGCTTGATCAGCTTTCTCCCATCAACAAGGCGTTGCGCCATCAGGTGCTTAGCAGCGGCTTGCGCCATATTGCCGAGCGCACGCACGGCCTTGCGGAGGAGCTCGGTTTTGCACGCGGGACGCAGCGGACCATTCTCGGCCATATTAATCGGCGCGCGGAGGAGGAGAGTGAAGCCAACACATTCGATACCGCCTTGGGTGACCGGCAACGCGTGACATTGGCATTGATCACCATCGCCAACCAGGAGAGGTCGCTTCTCCTTGATCTGTTCCGTATTCAGGGCCTCTCCCGTCGGGTGATGGAAACACTCCTGCGTTCGGCGGAGGCCATGGTGGAGGGCGCACGGCTTGAAGGTCGTTACGGTTATGTCCGTGCGCGCCGCCGCCGCCTGCGCCCGACCTGGCGGTTTCGCATCGCGCAGATGCTGCACCAATATCTGCATATAGACCGTCCTCTCATGACCTGCATGTCCGAACGGTTTGAGATGCTCGTCATTACACATCTCGTCTCGATTTCTCTTTCCCGCTTCATGAAGCACCGGTTGGAGCCGACATTGGGGATTCGCCTCAGTGAAATCGTTTCTGAGGTTCTGGGGCGTCAGCGTCGTATGTTGGATGACGCGCTGGAGATGCTCCGCGTGCATTACCAGGGTTACTCTGAAGCGCTTGAAAGCCGCATCCTCCACCAGATTTCCCTTCGTCTGGAGGGGGAGGAGTATGATGAGCTTCTTTCCGATAATCTTATCACGGAGGAGGTCCATCGGGAGCTCTATCGCGACACAGAGAAACGGCGGGAGCGCCTGAGTAAACCGCTGCGCTTCGACTTGAAAAGCGGTATCTCCCAGCGCTTGCGGGAATTTCCGGCGTTGCGCGGTGTGCCGGATGGCGTCGTGCATAATCTGTCGATGAATATTTCGCTACGTTTTGTGTCACCGGGTGAGGAATTACTGCGTCGCGGGCGCAAGGTGCGCACGGTTTACGCCGTTGTTGCCGGCCTCGCGGAGATGCATATCTCAGAACATGACATTCAGTTCGGCGCCGGGGATCTGATTGGTGCGGATATGCTGCTTTCCAATCAACCAGCCCCGGGGACGATCCGCGCTGTGCAGTTCGGGCATCTCCTTTCGATCCCGGCGCATGTCTTCAAGCGGCTCGTGGATGATTACCCGATCGTCAGGCGCTCTCTCGAGGTGCGCGCGACGGAAAGGCTGGGCACGCCTCAGGATATTGCGCTGGTCCTGGGCGGCGCAACGCACACGGCGGATGAGGTGCGCGACGCAGCTGTCGGGTCAGGTGAGGTGGATTGTTGAGGGAGAACTGACGTCCGCCCTATGCGCCCCCAGCGTGTAAAGCCGGGCGCGCGTCAAGCTTGTCAGGGCAGGGAGGTTTGCTGCGCGTCTTCCCTGAAAACATCCCGGAATGCCAGGTAAATCGCGATAAACATGACTGCCCCCAAAATTGAGGCGGCCATATGCAGCCCCCAAAAGGGAATGCTGCCCATCGCGCCCAGAAGCGACGCAAGGCGCCCTGCAAAAAGCTGACTGAGGAAAGAGCTGAAAGGGTAGAAGGAGATCACGCTTGTCCGGATGGGACCGGGTGCAAGTTTCGCGACAAGCGCCATGCCGGTCGCCTGAGAGAGGCCAAACCCGAAATCATTCAGAAAGTGAAAGGCAATTGCCCACCAGAGATTGACCTCATGCAGGCCTGGCCCGAAATAAGCGCCCGCCATGAGGGCGAGGGGGCCCAGAGGCGTGATGATGCCGCCAATAACGACTTTCGCCATTTCTTCCGGCACGCGTCGATAACGCCCCCAGACGCGCCAGAGCCAGAGGATCATGAACCCGGTCGCAACACTTGCGATACCGTCAAGTGAGATCAGAGACGAGACGGGGAGGGTGTAACCGAATAATGAGAGGGCGAAATGCTGGCCGCCCCATAATTCATAGGCGCTCATCATCTGGCTGTTCGGCACGCTGCTGACGGCGAGCGCCGGCAGAAACAGCGCGATCACCAGAAGCGCCCGCCTATCCTCCCGTGATAAACCGATGCGGACCCCCTTTTTCTGACGTGATGAGGCTTTCGGGAGGTGCTTCCAGCCTAACCAGTAAAACAGCGCACCAAGCGGCGCGCCGAGGCTTAAAACGAGGAAGGCGGGGCCCCATCCATAATATTTCTCCGTCAGCCCGCCCGCGAGAGGCGCGATAATGCCGGTAAATTGCAGGCCGAGGCAGAAGATCTGATAGCCATCCGCCCGCCGTGGGTCATCATGATCATAAAGCTGCCCAAGCTGCGCGGGAAGCATGGCTCTGATCAGGCCGAAACCAAGTATCAAGGACAGCAGCGCGAAGAGAAATGTCGCGCTTGACGCGAGGAGAAGAAACCCGGCGCAGATCAGCACCATGCCGATGATGAAGGCATTTCGGAAGCCGAGAAGCAGGTCAATGATGATCCCGGCCGCGATCGGCCATAAAAAGGCGCACATCAAATAGGCGCTGGAGATCTCGGCCGCGAGTCCTGATGTGGTTGTGGTGCCGAAGATCCACTGTAAAAGCTGAGAGAAAGGCCCGAGCCCGATCACGGTTGGCGCGATTTCGGGGCGCAGAATGTGATCGGCCGCGTAAAGCACGAGGAGAGCGCCGAAGCCGTAAAGGCAGTAGGCAATCCAGGCCTCGCACAATGTGATGGCCATCAGGCCGCGGGGCTGTTTGGCAGGGCGATGTTTTTCCGGAAGGGAGGGGGAGTAGATTTCGACGGGCTCGTCCGGAAAATTTTCGGTCACGAAGGCTTCCCTGTGTCTGGTGAACTCGTTTCGGATACGTTATGCGTTTTTTAAACCGAATCGCGCGGGAAGGGAAGGCAGGCGGCACCGTGCCCTGTTGCAGGATGGCGACAGAATGATGACCCGCCCATCCACAGCCCCGCGCCATGACATGCGCGGATATCAGCCCGATAAGATATATTATGCCAACTAAGTCAGGCTGTAGAGATGGATAGCTGGTCGCTGTAAATCTCATCTAATGGTTTAAGTTCAGCATGTTGCGGACATCTGATCACAGAAATCGCCCACCGTTAAAAATGTTCCAAATCGGAACTTCTCCTCCCCGCTCTCTGAGGCTTAGAGAAACCTTAGTTTCCGCCCCCTCGCCTGATCCCCCATTTTACGCGGTGATCCCGGGGGGTCAGACGTCGAACGTCATTGAATCGTAAGCGGGTTCCATGCCGGGGGGCAGCTCCTGCGCGAGCGGGCCGTAACTCAGGCCCGGGCCCATATGGGTCAGGATCACCCGTGAAGGCTTGATTTCCGCGCGCCATCTCAGCACGTCTTCGAGACAAGCATGCGCAACATGCGGCTCACGTTGCAGGCACCCGACAACCCAGGTTTCAACGCCGCGCAAAGCCTCGATCGCGTCGTCGGGCAGATATTCCACATCCGTGCTGTAGGCGAAATTCCCGATACGCAGCCCTAAAGTCGTCACTTTATAATGACGCTGTGCAAAAAAACTGACGTCGGTCCCTTGAATAGCCAGGGTTTCGGGCGCTGAAACCGGGTGTGGCGCCGGCACAGGGCGGAAAAATTCCCCACCCGACCATGGCTTAAAGGCGTAAGGGAAGCGCATCTGCATCGATTTGAGGACATCGGGGGATGCGTAAAGCGGTAAGGGGCGCTGAATAACGCGGTTAATCCCGCGTATATCGTCAAATCCACCGATATGGTCAGCATGTTCATGCGTGACGATCAGGGCGTCGATATGCGCAATATGGTTGCGCAGCAATTGCGCCCGCAAATCCGGGCCGCAATCAACAAGCAGCCGCGTCCCCTCATCGGTTTCGATAACGATAGAGGACCGTGTGCGCGTATCACGTGGATCGTGCGGATTACATGCGCCCCATATGCCGCCCTCTCCCGCTCCGCCAATCATGGGGACGCCGCCGGAAGGCCCACATCCAAGAATGGTGATCTTCATGCCGCTTTTTTAAACAAGCGATAGAAGTTCGCGGTCGTGCTAGCCGCGAGTTGCTCCGGCGCGATACCCCGTAATTCCGCCAGACGCGCCGCCGTGAAAGTGACATAGGCTGGGGTGTTTGGCTTACCGCGTTTCGGCACAGGGGCCAGATAAGGGCTGTCCGTCTCCACTAAAAGCCGATCTTCCGGGATGAAGCGGGCAGTTTCCTGCAAGGTTTCCGTCTTGCGGAAAGTGATGATGCCGGAAAAACTGATATACCCACCCAGCTTGAGCGCCGTCTCGGCCAGCTTCATCCCCGAGGCGAAGCAATGAAGCAAAAATGGGAAGGCCCCATTGCGACCCGTCTCATCTTCCAGAATGCGCGCCACGTCATGATCAGCCTCGCGCGCATGGATAATCAGCGGCAACCCTGTCATGCGGGCGGCCGCAATATGGGTGCGAAAAAACTTTTCCTGCAGTGCGCGCACGGATTCATCGCCTTGGAAAAAATCCAGCCCGGTCTCGCCAATGCCAATCACGGCCGGATGGTTGCAGCGTTCGGCCATCTCTTCCGCGGTAACGAGGGGCGCGTCCTGCACGGCGTCAGGGTGGGTGCCCAGACTGCACCATATTTTGAGGTCCGGCTGACTGTGTCGCGTCAGATCAATCTGCGTCTGCGCCTTTGAGAACTCGGTGCCAATCGTCACCATGCCGGCTAGCTGCTCGGCCCGCGCCTGGTTAAGTGCTTCCTTGAGATCAGCCACGCGGTCAAGATGGCAATGTGAGTCAATGAGCCCGGAAACCATCGGCGTCACGCCCCCTCTTCCACAAATCTCGGGAAGAGGCCCTGAGGCGCGGGCAATTCTGCATCAATTTCACCCTGTGCAAGGTCAGCTAATTGACGCGCATTCTGAGAAATGCCGAGTTGCGTCAGCAATTTATCCATTGTCCCCGGCATATATGGTTGTAGGACGATGGCGATATGACGCAAAGCCTCATGAAGTGTGCGCAGCACCGTGCCCATACGAACAGGGTCGGTCTTTTTGAGAACCCAAGGCGCTTGATGATCAATATAGGCATTACACGCGCGCACCACTTTCCAGACGGCTTCCAGCCCATCCGTCAGGGCAAAGCGGGCGACATGCTGACGCAGGAGGTCCGGCAGAAGCGAGGATTGCGCCAATAAATCGCGGTCATCGCCTTGTATATCGCCCCATTCCGGCAATTTTCCATCGAAATGACGGTTGATCTGCGTCAGCGTCCGCTGCGCCAGATTGCCGAGCCCGTTGGCCAGTTCCACATTGACGCGATTGATCAGGGACTTACGGCTCAGATCCGAGTCACCCCCGAAAGGCACTTCCCGCATCATAAAGAACCGCACCGCATCGACGCCAAATTCTGAAGCAAGGTCCCGGGGGTCGATGACATTGCCCAAAGATTTACTCATCTTCTGACCCTCGATGGTCCACCAGCCATTGGCGAAAATGGCGTCCGGCAGGTCCAGCCCCGCAGCCATCAGGAAGGCAGGCCAGAAAACCGCATGGAAGCGGATAATGTCCTTGCCCACAATATGCGCATTGGCGGGCCAGAACCTCATCCCCTCATTTTGCATATCGGGATAGCCGAGGGCGGAAAGGTAATTTGCCAGCGCGTCGAACCAGACATACATGACATGCTTTGGGTCACCCGGTACCGGGATACCCCAGGAGAAGCTTGTCCGGCTGATAGAGAGGTCCCGCAGGCCCGATTTAACGAAACTGATGATTTCCTTCCGACGTCCTGCCGGCCCGAGGAAATGCGGGTTTGCCTCATAAAGGGCGAGTAATTGGTCCTGAAAGGCGGAAAGGCGGAAAAAATAGGATTCTTCCTTCACCCACGTCACAGGTGCCCCGCTCGGGGCAATATGGGTGCCATCCTCCAGCAGGGTGATCTCATCCTCACTGTAGAAACATTCATCTCTCAGTGCGTACCAACCTTCATATGCGCCGAGATAAATATGATCATTCTCCGCAACCTGACGCCAAAGGGCCTGCGCCGCGTCTTTGTGCCGTGCCTCCGTCGTGCGGATAAAACGGTCATAGGAAATACCCATGGCGTCCGCCATGTCTTTGAAATTGCGGGAAATGCCATCGACGAAGTCTAAGGTGGACTGCCCCGCCTGGGCAGCGGCCTGTTCCACTTTCTGACCGTGCTCATCCGTGCCAGTCAGGAAAAACACCTCCCGCCCGTCAAGACGGTGAAAGCGCGCGATGATATCGGCCGCGACAGAAGTGTAAGCGTGCCCGATATGGGGCGCGCCATTCACGTAATAAATCGGCGTGGTAACATAATATCGCGACGTCATAATCTGCCTATCATCGCAGCGGCTTTAAGAGCTGCCAGTGTCTTGTCGAGATTGAAGCGGTCGGTCTCATGCCGCAAATATATCAACTTCTGATAGATTTCCGCTGCCCGGTTTGCCGCGCTTTGATCTCCCTTGCGACAGGAAGTCAGCGACGCCTCCCGGATGCGCTCCTGTAGCAAATCGCAGAAGGTAGAAAAACCCCTCTCCTCTTTCGCGATACGCTCCGCCTGGGCAGGCGACAGGGCGCGGGATGCGCCGGAAGCAAGCTCTTCCACGATCTGCGTCAGATCTTCATGATGGCGGGAGGCCAGCTCCAGCGCATATCCCGGCCGACCTTTCGCCTGGGAGATCAGGCGCTGATTCGAATCCGGGTCCGTCAATTGATGGCGGGCGAGAAAAACCTGCATATCCGCATCCTTCAGAGGATGAAGGAAGAGCTTATGGCAGCGACTGCGGATTGTCGGGATCACGGCCGCTGTATTATCCGCGGTGATGAAAAATACCGTTTTTTCAGGTGGTTCTTCCAGAAGTTTCAACAAGGCATTGGCGGCAAAGTTATTGAGCAGATCCCCCCCGCGACGATCACCACCCGCCAGCCGCCTTCCGCGGCGGTGTGATGCAGAAGCTGCTGCACAGGCTTGATGTCTGCGGCGACGATCGTCTGGCTTTCTCCTCCTTTCCCGGCGCTCACCCCGCGCGTGATCACCAGGAGGTCGCCATGCGTGCCCGCTTCAAAACGGTGTGAGATCGGACTTTTCGGGTCCATCGCGTTGAGCAGGATTCTGGCAAAAAACAGCGCCAGCGTGGTTTTGCCGATCTGGGGCGTTCCCGTGATGAGCCATGCATGATGAAGCCTGCCCGATCGTCGGGCGGCCTCAAATTGCTGGATTGCGGCATCATGCCCGACAACGTCACGGGCCTTCTCTTTTATCATTGCGCCGCGCCAGCCATTAATTCCTTGATTTTAAAACATAAAATGCGACTTAACGCGTCCGCATCGCCGTCCGCGTCAATGCGTATAATTCGTACCGACTCCTGCGCCTCGATTTCGTCGAAGCCGCGCCGTACGCGGTCATGAAAATCGGCGCCCTTTTCCTCATAACGATCCGCACGGCCCTTCCGCCTGGCGAGACGATGCGCCGCCACCTCCGGCGGAACATCAAGGAGGAACGTTTTATCCGGCTCAAAGGCAATGAGGCGTCGCGCATCATCAATAAATTTCAGAATGTCAGTCGCGCCACGTCCCACGCCATAGCCCTGATAGGCGATGGTGGAGTGATGATAGCGATCACAAAGGACGAGTTGCCCGCCTTCAAGGGCAGGCCGGATGATCTGATCCACATGGTCCGCGCGCGCCGCCATGTGGAGGAGGACTTCTGACCGCGCGGAGAAAGTGACATCGTTGAATAAGATGGTGTTACGAAGTAGCTCCGCCCCCGCACTGCCCCCGGCTCCCGCGTGGAAAGGACGGGAACTCCTTGTTCTTTAAGCAAATTTGTGACGAGCTCGAGTTGCGTTGATTTGCCGCACCCCTCCCCGCCTTCCAGGGTGATGAAAACCCCGCGCCGCCTCACTGCGTGGAGCCGTTTGCAAGGCCAAGGCGCCGCGTGGCACGTCCAAGCAGGCCGAGGCGCGCCACAGCGTGGTCAGCCAACAGGGGCAGGCGGATTTCCTTCATGCCCGGGGCTGAAAAGACAAGTGCGCCGCAGCTTTGTCCCGCCGATATCGGTGCAATGAGCGGAGATGCGTAAGTGATGGAGAGGTGATCACGTGCGCGCCAATTACGTGGCAGCGTGAGGCGTATATCGGACGGGGCGACGAGAGGCAGATTATCCTCAACCCCCATCCAGACAGGCGCATGATCCACCACGTCACCCTTGCTGAAAATTGTCACATTCTCAAACTCAGCGAAGGCCCAATCCAGCACACGCGCTGTTTCGCGCGCGCGGACATTCATGGATGTCATGCCATTCAGGGTGACGACAACCCGCCGTCCGTGACGGTCCGAACTGACGCACATGCCAAAGCCGCCTGCATCCGTATGTCCCGTTTTGAGCCCGTCCGCGAGGCCCTTATCGACCAACGTGTTCCGGTTTCCCTGCTTGATGTGATTGAAGGCGAATTCCTTCTCGGAGAAGAAATGATAATATTCCGGGTAATCCCGGATCAGATGCATGGCGAGGATCGTCGTATCGCGCGCTGACATATAATGGTCAGGGTCGGGCCATCCGGTGCAATTGGTGAAATGCGTGTTTTCCATTTTCATCCGACTGGCCATTTGGTTCATCAGGGTGACAAACTGTGCCTCAGACGCCGCGATACCTTCCGCCAAAACGATACAGGCATCATTGCCGGACTGAATTAACATACCCTGGATCAGTTTGCTGACCTCTACCGTTTCACCCAGCGGCACAAACATCTTGGAGCCCTGCATACGCCAGGCTTTCTCACTGACCGGTAGATTCTGAGATAACGTCAGACGACCGGATTTCAGCATCCCGAACACAATATAGGCCGTCATCATTTTTGTAAGGGAGGATGGCGGCATATGGGCGTCGGCCGATTTAGACATCAGTGTCGCGCCCGTCTCGAAATCCATCACGCAGGCCCATCGGGCATTGACATTAACCGGCCCGACCGGTGTTTCCGCCGGCGTGGCGAGTTCCGGGTCCGGCACGGCTTCCTTGACCGGCAGGGGGGCCTTACGGGCTTGGCGTTTCCGGGCCATTGCGGGGCTTGCGGCAAAGAGAGCAACTGCGGCAGCCGAACTGCCGAGAAGAAAACGTCGAGTGGGCACGTGACTTCCTATCTGACCAAGAGGCGTGGATTACTAATGCCACATTTCTGGGCACGACTCTGCGCGTCGTCGGTTTTCTCTACCGTGGGGAATGGCCCGTCAATTACCTGCCATGCGGGGTTGGCGCCGTCTCCGACATCCCGCGTGACAAGGGCCTGGCAACGTGTCGCGACGCGCGCGGCAACACGATGTTGGTAGAAAGATCCTAGAACAACATAATAATTAAATGGATAAACGGGTTTCTGAATGTAGGTTGGTGGCAGGGCCTCGCCCGCGCTCAGCGTTTTTCGCGCCTTGATGCGTCCTGCATCCGCGTCAAAAACCTGTCGGTCGCGGCCATCCAGCGACTGCGCCGTCACTGTGCCACGCCCCGGTGGCGCAATGCCGAGGTCAGGTATGGCCGCCGAGTCATAACCTAAGGCGGCATTTTGCTGAGGGTCCAGCGTGATCCGCACAGGCGTTGGATTTTTCCCCATACCTAATATCCGCGCGACAGTTGGCGTGACAGCAAGAAGGCGCCGCCCATCACGGGGGCCGCGATCATTGAGCCGGATTTTGACGACCCGGCCATTATTGAGATTCTCCACCCGGACTAAAGCCGGAAGCTGCAATGTCTGATGCGCGCCCGTCATGGCGGCGGCGGACCAGACCTCCCCATCCGGCAATGGGGTATTTCCCGGCCGCGTGTAGATCTGGGCGAGGCCCGTCTCAGAATATTCCGTTTTCGCCTCGGGGTAGAACCAGCGATCGAGCCCTTTCCAGGGTTTGCCAAGCGCCGGGTGCAAGCTTGCTTGAGGGGGCGCCCCCGCTTCGTGACAGCCCGTCAGGATAACCAGCGTGACCAGCGCAGCCTTATATTCGCGAAGCTTCATCAGCAATCAAGCCCACTGCAAGCGCATAGAAATCCGCCGGGTTATAATGACGGATCGTCATGAAATTATCATAGACCACAAAACCGGATGAGAAGCCAGAAGCGGTCACCTCTCCCGTCGGAATAATCGCGCCGAGATCTGAATCCGGGGGCAGGGCTGCGCCATCCGCGCCAATAACGCCGGCACGTGACCATTGCTGATTGGTGGCGCGATGTCGACGCCCCAACTGGCCCACCGGCAAGGGCTTTGTCATCGTCACGGCGTAACCCCAGCGTCGGCCGCGCTGCCAGCCAAAGTGGTGCAGAAACTTCGCGATTGAAGCGAATACATCCGCCCGGCTGTGCCAGATATCAGGGACGCCATCCCCATCCCCGTCCGCAGCAAATCTGAGATAGGCGCTTGGCATGAATTGCGGTTGCCCCATCGCCCCGGCATAGGAGCCGGACATGTCAGCGGCGTGGAAGCCCTCCCGGTCGAGAATATGAAGGGCCTGGATGAGTTCAGCGCGGAAAAAGCGACGCCGTCGCCCCTCATAAGCTAAAGTCGCCAAGGCATCGAAAATATTGAATTTTCCCATTTTCCTGCCAAAGGACGACTCAAGCCCCCAGATTGCAATGATGATAGCGGGATCAACGTCATATTTATCGGAGACAGGTTTGAGAATGTCGCGCTGCGAAACCATGTTGATGCGCGCTCTTTCCAATGTGTCCTGCGTCAGCACAAGGTTCTTATAGGCCTGCCATGTCAGCGTGCCCTCCGGCTGACGACGGTCAAGGGCGATGACCCTGCGATTGGGCGCCTTAAGGCCCGAGAACGCATCATTGATCACGTTATCGCGTATGGCTTCCGCGCGTGCGGCGCTTTTGACATTGTTCAGAAAGGCCTGATAGGCGGGTGATGCCCGTCCCGACAATTTGGCGGCATGAGCGCGGGTGCTCAAGGCAGCGAGGCTCCCGGTAAGCATCAGGCGACGATCAAGCATCGAATTTCCTTTTCTCTTCGGTCACATCCGGCAATGCGCGCATCGACCTGAAGCGCGCCATCTCAGACGGCGCTCATCGCTTATTGGAGATGGCCGCCAAAAATATAGTCACTCACCTGTTGCTCCAGCGATAACTGATCCGTGGTTGATGTGATCATCTCCGTCGGTTTCAACCGCGTCGCAGCATGACCGGGATTAACCATCAGAGCATTGTCGGACGTCATGTCCGGCGCGACGATCGCGACGGCGGCATCGGTGGTCAAAGGCAGGTTTTTATCAATACTGAAAACGACCTTTGCGAGATCCGTATCCTTATCAATGGTGATCATATTGACCTGACCCACTGTGACGCCGGAAACCATCACCTCCGCACCTGGTCGCAGGCCGTTCGCGGAATTGAACAATGCAGTATATTGGAGGGTCGCGCCGCTGAAGACATGGCGATGCGCCCCGATATAAGCGGTAAAGCCCAGGGCGACGATCAGCACGGCGAGGCTGGCAAGGGCGGCGCCCCCACGGAATTTCTGAGACAATAATGACCTCATGACCAGTAGATTCATGCAATAGCGGCATAGAAGCCCACGTGCACGCGGCGTCAGGGTTGCCTTGATGCCTGGCTTGCGGCATTGATTTTGCACGCAAACATTTGTTTTGGGAAGTCCATGACCGTCATCCAAGCGTTGGCCTACGCTGTTCTCCAAGGAGTGACAGAACTTTTTCCCGTCAGCAGCCTCGGGCATGGGGTGGTGGTGCCCGCACTTTTCGGATGGGGGTTTGACCGTCATGACCCCTATTTCCTGCCCTTTCTCACTTTTCTGCATTTCGGGACGCTCATCGCGCTGCTTGCCGTCTTCTGGCGGGATTGGTGGTCCCTGCTCCGTGGCGCTACAGGGCGCGACGGTGCGCAGCGTCAGATTGAATCGCTGCGTATACTCTTCCTGCTGGTGGTGGCGACGATTCCGGCCGTGATCATTGGCGGGCTTTTCGAACATTATTTCCGTCGCATTTTCGCAGATCCGCGTCTTGTCTCTCTGTTACTGATCGCGAATGGGCTCCTCCTGCTGGCGATGGAGGGGCTGCGCGCCCGTCAGCGCCCGCAAAAAAGGGAAGTCATTTCAGCCCTGGGGGTAAAAGACGCGCTTTTCATCGGCGTCTGGCAGTGCCTCGCTTTGTTGCCGGGACTTTCGCGATCAGGGTCGACGATTATTGGCGGCCTCCTGCGCGGGTTGAATCACGAGGTTGCGACGCGATTCTCGCTTCTCATGGCACAACCGATCGTATTCGCGGCAACGGTCAAGGAAGGCTTTGCATTGCGCCACATTAAAGTGACCCATGAAATGGCCGAACTTTCAGTCATAGCGGCGGTTGCGGCAGGTGTCACAGCGCTTTTGAGCACGCTTTTCCTTTTGCGTTATTTCCGCAAGCATGATGGCTGGGCGCTCGCGCCTTTCGCTTATTACTGTATCATTTTTGGCAGTGTCGGATATTTTATACTGGCACGATGACGATTTTTCCGCCATCAAAACGTTTTGGCTCTCCTTAAAATTTAATTTTTCTTAAGGTGCTGCCGATTCCTGCCTTTGAGTGATGAGTATGCCATCCCGCCGCAAAACGCTTGTGCAGATAGAGCGTGACTTCAAGGATCGGTCCTTGAAGCAGACACTCTCCGCGACACAACTGACACTTCTCGGTGTCGGCTCAACCGTGGGTGCGGGCATTTACGTCATGACCGGCATGGCGGCATCGCAATATGCCGGTCCAGCTGTGCTGATCTCCTTCGTCATCGCGGCGGTCGCGTGCCTCTTTACCGCGCTTTGCTATGGTGAACTGGCGGCGAGCATGCCGGTGTCCGGTTCCGCCTATTCCTACGCCTATGTCTCAATGGGGGAGCGTGCGGCCTGGGTCACGGGCTGGTTGCTGCTGCTTGAATATGGGATCTCCTGCATCGCTGTGGCGTCCGGACTGTCCGGATATGCGTCAAGCCTGGCCGGGGCCTTCCATATTCATGTGCCTGAATGGTTCCAGACCTCCACCCTTATTACAAATGTCACCGCGGAAGCGACCCGAATCGGTTTTGACTGGCGGATAAACGGCGTCGGCGCGCTTGCCGTGTGCTTCATCACTTTCTTCCTCGTCATCGGGGTGCAGGAGACGGCACGGCTTAATACCATTGTGGTGTGCATCAAGGTGGGTGTGCTCCTGCTATTTATCGGGTTTGGCGTCTTCGCCATCTCGCCCCATAACTGGGCGCCATTCATGCCGCAAAATGAAGGCGGATTTCGCTATGGCTGGGGGGGCGTATTCCGCGCGGCATCGGTGATCTTTTTCGCCTATGTCGGGTTCGAGGCCGTTTCGACCGCAGCGACGGAAGCGCGGAATCCGCGGCGCGACGTGCCCATCGGCATTATCGGCAGTCTCGTAATCTGCACCATCATCTATCTCGGCGTGGCGGTGGTTCTGCTCGGTATCGTGCCTTACCGTCAACTCAATGTGGCAGACCCACTCGCCATCGCCGTCTCAAAGATGCACGCGCCCTTTCTGATGCTGTGCGTCAATATCGGCGCCACGGTGGGGCTATGCTCGGTCCTGCTCGGCCTGCTTTACGGGCAATCGCGGATTCTCTACGCCATGAGTCGTGACGGGTTGATCTCGCCCTTATTCTCTCACGTCCATCAACGTTTTCGCACACCCTGGACGGGCACGATCATCCTCGGCATTTGCGTCGCCATCGGCACAGCCACATTGCCGATCGATGTCATCAGTGAAATCGTGAGTATCGGCACGGCTCTGGCCTTCGCCATGGTGTGTTTTACGGTCATCTGGCAACGTAACCACGCGCCGGACGCACCGCGCCCGTTTGAAGTCCCGCTTGGGGGCGTGATGATACGTGGTTACTGGCTGGGTGTGACACCCATGCTCGGGATCGTGCTGTCAGGCGTGATGATGATACCGCTGGTGGTGGATATCGGGCGAGATGCGCTCATGGGCAATCCGCTTCCCGTTATTCTGCTTCTCGCTTATGCCATGCTTGGCGCTTTAATCTACGTGGTTTATTCCCGACAGCACTCCCGTTTCCACCCCGTAACAATCAGCGCCAAAGCTGATGGAAACGAGGCATAAAGCCAGCTTGTTTCAGGCGAAGCGGCGTCATTTCGGCTGACAGATGCCGGTCTTGCGAATAATGGTGATGGCAGCCGGGTCACCGTCGAGGGCTCTTTTGATCATCAGGCTGCATGCTTTGCGGGGCTGTTCCAGATAGGTGGAGGCCGCATTGCCCGCATTTGCGTAATCCAGGCCGGCATCGACAAGCTTATTCATGATCGACTGATACAGTATCTCGTGTGCATTTTCAGGCGTGTCTCTGAGGATGAGGTCAAAATAGGGCTCCGTCTTTATTTTACGCAGCGTGCAATTCAGGATTTTAACGTGATCGGCCGGATAAATCCCGCCCCCATGCCCGCCATAAGTCAGGGGGGTGCCGTCCGGCTTGCCCTCATAAGCGTGGATCAATTCCAGCACTGTGCCTTTCTTCCCGTCAAGATCATCGCCCGGGATGGTTTTGATGACGACGCCCCGGCACTCATCTGCCAGAGCATTGTGGGTGGAAAGTGACATGGCAATGGTGACGCAGAATAATTTGAGAGAGAGTCTCATGACATGAATTTCCCGATCACGCTTGATGAAGGGGCCAGCATCTCAGGCTCTCCACCTGGGATCCATTAAAACTTTTTCGGACCGGTATCTCCCTGACCGCGCCACAGGCGTGACCCGCGCGCGACGCGATTTTTACTGACACGAAGTTTGGGAAATGGATCGAACTGGTGGGTGCGACAGGGATTGAACCTGTGACCCCTGCCGTGTGAAGGCAGTGCTCTACCGCTGAGCTACGCACCCCAGTTGCGATGCCGGGATCACTATCAAACTCGGCACCGTGTGACAAGCCACTTGCGGGAAAATCTCAGAACCCGAACATGTGATCGAGCGAGAAACCGGCCTTCGCATTCATCTGGCCATGATAGCCGAATAGGCGGCATGTCATGTCGCGGATGAGGACATAGCCCCCCTCTCCGGCTTTCCCGATCAGGTCTCGGCCGAATATCTCATCCGGCCAGATGATTGCTGAGCCCGATGGCGCGATATGGATCGCTTTCTGCGCGATTTCCGTGCCGTCCCGCGCCACGAGATGCAGGATCGTTTCGGAGGGCGCTCCCCCTTCAAGGGATGTCGGGTAAATGAGGTGACTGAAACTGCGCATCCCCGCCTGACCTAATTTAAGGAAGAGCCGAGTCGTTAAACCTGGCGGCGGCCCGGTATAGGATTGCGGCTCGTTGCGCCAAGTCATGAGTGTATTGAAGATATGCGCACCGAAGCTTGTTTCAGCCGCATGTCCAGTGGTGCGGTCACGATAGCGCAACATGGCGTGCAGCCAGCCATCCGCCGCGCCGCCATCACGGTAATCATAAACAAGCTCCCCATGCCCTTCATGCGGCATGAGCTCATGCATGGCGAAAGCTGCTGCGTGATGACGCGGGAGATTGCCGAGAAATTCCTGCCGGACCTGCCTCCCCTGCCGGTCAAATAAATCCACCCGCACGGGGAGATGAGTCACTTGCTCCGACATGGGGTTGGGCTGCAGGAAGGTCGTATATTTTGCGGGGTCAAGCACGGGGAACGGCATGATAAATCCGCGCCCCATCCATGCAGGCATTTTTGCAATGGTGGGGTCGGGCTTGAGGTCCTGTCGCTCAATATTGAGGTGCGCGATCCGCGTCAGGCCGCGTTGCACCACCTCATAACGCGGCCGCACAATATGATTACCCGCGCGCAATTCAAGCTGGGCCGGCCATTTGACGTCCGGCATCAGCTCCCCCACATCCAGCCGATAGGTCCCGAAAGCCGGGATCTCGACGGTGACAGGGTATTCCCGCGTGTCACCCATACGGTTTAACGAAATCTCACCCGGGCTGATGGAAGAGGCGTGACTATTCTGGACCCAGAGAATAATCTGCTCCTCATCATCCGGCGCAGGCAAGGTCGCGAAGCGGGGTGACGGCCATGCATTGGCGTCATGAGTGACGGAGAGGCTCGCATCACGCCCTCGCCCATAGATATCGAGTGCATATTTGACGGTGTCATGCCCCCGCGCGCCCAGAACATGCAGAAATAACTGCCCGCAAAAAGCCGGGAGGGCGAAGCGTTTTCTGACTTCCTGGCTGTCAATGATCAAGCCCGCGCCGGGGGCTGTCATTTGGTCCTCCCATTCGGCAATGACGCGCCCAACCCCGTCATAAAGACGAAACCAATAGCGCACATTTGTCGCGCCGTAATGGCCCCAGTAATTGGCGGCGACGAGGCGCGTGGAGAGTTGGTCATCATCGCGGAAGAAAGCAAAATTTGTCGCGAAGTTAAGTTTATCGAGATAATTCTGCTTATTGCTGAGCATGGCCTCCGGCAAACGGGCCCCACCGAGCGTGATGATCTGCTGATCTTCCCGTGTCACGCGGGAGAGGCGAGACCGTGTTTTAGCGTCATCAAATGAGAGGGCGAGTATGTGGGTGGCGTTACTCTGCGCAATGTCAAACAGAGGCTGGAAAACGCCGCCTCTGCCATCATCCCTCCCGACTTCTTCAGACCGATGGGTGAAGAAACCGTAACCCGGCTTGAAGGCCGGGTAAAGCGCCAGGAAATTGGAAGCCTCATGATCAGGGTCATAGATCGCGAGGCGCGCCCCGTTGCCGAGGTCAGCGCCTATTTTTCGGATAAGTGACGCGGCGAGAGGATGGGCGATGGCTTTGTAAAAAACATTGCCACCCCGTTGAGGCGTGAAGGTGCTGATATCGAGCATAACATCCTCAAATCCGTGTCAAACCGGCGGGGAAGCTAGCCCAGCAGGCGCTTTCTTACTTCTTCGACCGCAATTTCCGTGTCGTCAAGCGGGGAAACGTCCCAGGGGCGCCAATCCGGCGTAAAGGGTCGGACGCGATCCAGACGGGTCAGGCCCTCCACAAAGGTTGAAATGCGTCGTGACCGTCCAGGCAGGGGGATGATCTGAACGGGTGCCTTCGTGGCCACCGCCTCTGAAATCATGGACACGCTGTCCGTCGTGACCGCGACCATATCCGCCAATGCCAGCATGCCGAGATACGGGTCATCGCCCTCATCGCCCCAGATATAGACATCAAGACCTTCAAGTTCCGACGTCAAAGCCGCAAGCGCCTGCCTGTCCGTGCGACGTGAGGGCGTGACGGCAAGCGCGATATTCTGTTGCCGCACCATCTGTGCCAGGCTTTGGCCAATCAGGCGGCCCTCCTCATGCCCAAGGCGGAAGCGCCCGTTCGACCCGCCAAGCATGACGCAAAGGAGGGGCCGACCCGCCCGTTGCAAACGCGCCGCCCACTCAGCCCGCGCCGAGGCGAGGCGGTCGGAGGTGACATTGTGCAGAGCGGTGCGGATGGAGATGACGTTGGGCCCTGAGATATCGTCGTGATGATTGGCGATGATGAGGTCAAATTGATCGAAGCCCATGCGCGGATTCTGAACCTGAACGAGTTTCAGTCCCGTCTTCCGACGAAGGGCCGCGCCTATCGCGCCGCCGCGCCCCCCGATACTGAGGAGCCATTGCGTGTCCGGCGCAAGTTGGATTGGCGCGGCCGCTTTAAGGGGGTCGGGGCAAAACCGTGTTGGCAGGTGACGCCACATGCCCTTAAGCAGGATGGTATGGAAATCGGGTTCAACACCCAGCCGGTGCAGCAGCCCTTCAGCCTGCGCACGCATCCCGGCGAAATTTTCACTGATAACCGCGACTGACATGTTCGCTCTTTGCGCCAGACGCTCATTTTTGGCAAGAAGTGAATATGACGCCCGATACAAACCTTTCAGATTTTGGTTTCGACCCCCGACTTTGCGCCGCCATGGCGCGTGAGGGTGTCGCGCATCCGAATGAGGTGCAGGTCAAATCCTGGCCGCATCTCCTCTCCGGGCGGGATGTCATTCTGACGGCGCAGACAGGCTCGGGGAAGACCATCACCTATCTCGCCGCTTTGTTGCAGAGGCTCATGGCGCCAACCGCCGCCAACCCAATCCCGGCACCTCAGGCGCTGATCCTGTCTCCGACGCGGGAGCTGGCGATGCAGATTGCCGGCATTTTACGCAATCTGGCCCGCCCTTTCGGGATCTCATCCGTGGTCATCATGGGGGGTGAGGACCGCGCGCGCCAGATAAAAAAGTTGGAAAGCGGGGCGCGGATCATGGTGGCAACACCGGGTCGATTAATTGACCTCCGGCGTGACGGTGCTGTGACCTTGTCTCACATCGCGACGCTGATTATCGATGAGGTTGATCGCTTGCTGGATGAGGGTTTCGCCGCGGAAGTGTTGGAAATTGCCGCAGGCTGTGCCGATGACGCGCAACTCATCCTGTGTTCAGCGACTTTTCCGGCAGCGTTAAAGGATCTGACACAGCAGATACGCCCGAAAGGCTTCATACGGGTTGACGTCAAGCCTGAAGCCGCCATGCCGCGCCAGATGCACCACCAACTCGCCTTTATCACCGGTCAGGTTAAGGGCGATCTGCTTCTGGCAAGTCTACAAGCGCGCCGCGGGCGGGCCATTATTTTTGTCAATATGAAGGCCGAGATCGATGCGGTGACGCGGTTTCTGCGGAAGGCGGGCGTCATGGCCGATATATTGCACGGCGACATGCGCCAGGCGGCGCGTACTAAAGCGTTACGTCATTTCAGCGAGGGGCGTGACCATATTCTCGTCACAACAGATGTCGCGGCGCGCGGGTTGGATATTAATGATGTCGGGCTTGTGGTGAATTACGATTTTCCACCCAGTGTCGAAACTTACATCCACCGTGCGGGCCGCACGGCCCGGGCCGGGTCGCGCGGTCTCGCCATCAGTTTCTGCGGGCCGGAAAAGCGCCATCTTGTGCGCGAAGTGGAGAAAGCGACGAAAATCCGGCTTAAAGTCATCGCCTGAAAAGAGGTGATATTGACCTGTCCCTCTGTCGGGCGGCGGTGCACGCCGCCCGGATGATGCCTGCCTCAGGCAGAGGGATAGGCACCTTTGTAAATCGGGAAGCGACGGCAAAGTGCCTTGACCTCCTCATGCACGCGGGTCTCAACAGCATCCTGCGACGCAGTGTCATGCGCGGAGAGCACTTCATCAATCATCCGCCCGATGTCGTGGAATTCCGCAACGCCAAACCCGCGTGAGGTCGCGGCTGGGCTGCCGAGGCGGATGCCAGAGGTGACAAAGGGTTTTTCCGGGTCAAAAGGCACGGCGTTTTTATTGGCCGTCATCCCTGCCCTCTCCAAAGCCGCTTCCGCCACTTTACCGGTGACTTTCTTCGGGCGCAGATCGACAAGGGCGAGGTGACAATCCGTGCCACCCGTCACAATATCAAAACCGCGTTCTTTCAGCGCATCCGCGAGAGCCTGCGCATTGGCGAGAACCGACTGCTGGTAGGACTTGAAGGCGGGTTGCAACGCCTCCCCAAATGCGACGGCCTTGGCGGCGATGACATGCATGAGCGGCCCACCCTGGAGCCCGGGAAACACAGCGGAATTCACCTTTTTGGCGAGTTCCTCATCATTTGTCAGCACGACACCGCCGCGCGGGCCGCGCAACGTTTTATGTGTTGTACTGGTCACGATATGCGCATGGGGCACCGGGTTGGGGAACAGCCCAGCCGCTACCAGCCCTGCAAAATGGGCCATATCGACCATGAGGTAAGCGCCGACCTCATCCGCGATCTGACGGAAATGCGCGAAGTCGATGACCCTCGGATAGGCGGAGCCCCCGGCAATGATGATTTTGGGCTTGTGCTGACGCGCGAGACGCGCCACCTCCTCCATATCGATCCGCCCATCTTCAGCCCGCACGCCATATTGCACGGGCTTGAACCATTTGCCTGAATAATTCGGTGCGGCGCCATGGGTCAGATGCCCTCCGGTGGCCAGGCTCATCCCCATAATCGTGTCACCCGGTGCAGCCATGGCCATGAAGGCCGCCATATTGGCATTGGCGCCGGAATGTGGCTGCACATTGGCGAATTTCGCACCGAAAATACGGGTCAGCCGGTCAATCGCGAGTGTTTCAACCTTATCAACTTCGACGCAGCCACCGTAATAGCGTTTCCCCGGCAGGCCCTCCGCATATTTATTGGTAAGGACAGAGCCCTGACTTTCCAGCACGGCGAGGGACACAATGTTTTCCGAAGCGATCAGCTCGATCCCATCCTGCTGACGCACAAGCTCCTGGTGAAGGATATCCGCGACTTCTTTGTCGGATTGAGCAAGATTGCCTAAATAAAATTTTGAAAGGTCAGGATGCGCGGCGGAACACATAAGAATTTTCCCTCATCAGAGCGCTTGAAAATGATGGCGTTATGGACTTTGACTTCATATCCCATATTATCAGTCATCGCCATCCTGACGAGACGGGATGGCGTTCGTTAAGGATAGTTTTATGCCCGTTAAGGCGAAATCGTTACTGCGCCGTAAATCGATCGACCAGGATATTTACGATTCGCGTCATTCTGCAATGCGGCGCGTCATCGGTCCGTCCGGCCTGATCGCGCTGGGTGTGGGCACGATTGTGGGCGCCGGTCTCTTTTCCCTCACGGGTGTCGCGGCGGGCCAACATGCAGGCCCCGCCGTGGTCCTCTCTTTCCTGATCGCGTCCATCGCGTGCGCCTTGGTCGGGTTATGTTATGCGGAACTGGCGAGCATGATCCCAAGTGCGGGTTCAGCCTATTCCTATACTTACGCGACCCTTGGTGAGTTGATTGCCTGGATTATCGGCTGGGATCTGATCCTGGAATATACAGTCGGCGGCGCGGCCGTGTCCGTCAGTTGGTCAAGCTATTTTGCCTCGCTCGTGCATCAATGGGGCATCTCAATCGACCCGCGCCTGCTGACCTCACCTTTTCTGATGACGACTTTGGCGGACGGGACATCTGCCCATGGTTGGGTCAACCTGCCCGCCATGATCGCCCTGACCCTGATCAGCCTCCTTCTGGTCCGCGGTATCTCGGGCTCGTTGCTTTTCAATAATTTTGTCGTGTTTCTTAAAATCGGCGTGATTGTTCTACTTGTTATCTTCTGCGCCCCCCACGTCAATTTTGCGAATTTCCACCCCTTCCTGCCGAAAAATGACGGTCATTTCGGAAGTTTCGGGTTCTCCGGCGTGTTGCAGGCTTCCGGGATGATGTTCTTTGCTTATCTCGGCTTCGACATCATCGCCACAACCGCGCAGGAAACACGCGATCCTGAAAAAACCATGCCGATCGGCATCCTCGGCAGTCTGATCGTGTGCACAATCCTCTTCGTTGTTTTTGCCTTTGTGCTGACAGGGGTGGTTAATTATAAATCATTGGCCGATGATGCCAGCCCGGTCGCGACCGCGATCGACGTCACCCATCTCGATTGGTTGCAGACCGTCGTCAAAATCAGCCTTCTCTTTGGTTATGCGGCAACGCTGATCGGCGTCATGCTCGGCCAGGCCCGCGTTTTTTATGCAATGAGCCGTGACGGGCTTCTGCCGAAAGCGGTTGGGTATGTCAGCCCCAAGACCGGCGCGCCCGTCATGGGTCACGTCATCACGTGGCTGCTGGCGGCGTTTCTTGCCGCGCTCTTTCCCATCTGGGTGCTAGGGGTGATGGTGTCGATCGGCACGCTTTTCGCGTTTGTTCTGGTCTGTGCCGGTGTGATCTATCTGCGTATCCATGAGCCGCATCGCCCCCGGGCCTTCACCGTGCCGGGTGGGCTGACCGTGCCGATATTGGGCATTATCGTCTGTGTCGGCATGATTGTCACGCTTGACATCATGACCTGGCTTCGTCTGGCTGTATGGCTCGCACTCGGCATACTCGTCTATGTTTTTTATGGTCGGCGGCATAGCCGTCTGGCCAATGCGCGCCTTCGGGAGGATTAAACGCGATGGCTTTCCCCGCGACCCGGATGCGACGGAACCGCGTCGATGATTTCACGCGGCGCCTTGTGCGCGAAACATGTCTGACGACGGATCACCTGATCTGGCCGATTTTCGTCTGTGAGGGGCAAAACCATCATTCCGCCATCAAGGCGATGCCTGGCGTCGCGCGCGTCAGTGTGGATCGCCTGAAGGCTCATCTTGCCGAAGCGGTGGCTCTGGGCATCCCGGCGATCGCGATTTTCCCCGTGACGCCGGAACATCTGCGGGATGCGGTCGGAAGTGAGGCGGAAAATCCGGATAACCTGATCTGTCGTGCCGCACGGGAAATCAAGAAACATTACCCGGATCTCGGCATTATCGGTGACGTCGCGCTCGACCCTTACACGGATCACGGCCATGACGGCCTCATCTCCGGCGAGGAAATCGTGAATGACGCGACGCTTGAGGTTCTGGCGCGGCAGGCTGTCAATCAGGCCCGGGCCGGCATCGACATCATCGCGCCGTCAGACATGATGGATGGACGGGTCGGCGTGATCCGGCGCGCCCTTGATCAAGAGGGCTTCCAAAATACCCGTATCATGTCCTATGCCGCGAAATATGCCAGTGCCTTTTACGGCCCTTTCCGGGAAGCGTTGCAATCTGGCGGTCGCCTGAAGGGGGATAAGAAGACCTATCAGATGGACCCGGCCAATACGGATGAGGCCCTGAGGGAAGTCGCTCTTGACCTTGAGGAAGGCGCGGATATGGTAATGGTCAAACCCGGTATGCCCTACCTCGATATCATCCATCGTGTCCGCACCACATTTAAGGTGCCGCTCTTCGCCTATCAGGTTTCAGGCGAGTATGCGATGCTGGCAAATGCCTTCGAGGTCGGCCTGCTGGATCGGGAAAAAACAATCCTGGAGAGTCTGATCGCTTTCCGACGCGCGGGGTGTCACGGCGTGCTGACGTACTTCGCGGTGGAAGCGGCGCGGATTTTGCAGAAGCAAAAGTGACGTTGCGCCGGGCGCTGCGTGGCGCGGATGCCTATCGGCGTGGTCTCGCGGCGGAAGATCGCGTCGCACGCCTGTTTCAAGAAGAAGGCTGCGACATCCTCGCGCGACGCCAACGTACGCCATTTGGTGAAATTGACCTGATTGTCGCCGATCCCGGTCACCTCGTTTTTGTAGAGATTAAAGCGCGTCGCCACCTGACGGAGGCCGCGCAAAGCCTCTCACCCCGTCAGGCACAGCGCATTATACAGGCCGCGACATTCTGCCTTGAAACAGAACCTTGCTGGCAGCGTGACGCAACACGATTTGACCTCATCATCATCGATGAATTGCACGAAATCCGCCGCATCAAAGACGTTTTTCGGCTGATATGATGTTATCGGACGGGATATGTAACATCGGCGCCCCTCCAGTCAGGCCGGGCGATGTCAGCGTTTAACCGCGATGGCGCGTGTGGCGCGATTTCGTCGTGTGGGATTTGACGTGCCGGTAGGAAGCTTTACGGATAAAGCGCGCCTTTACGCCATTCTTCGTTGCTTTATGTCGATAGCTTGCCGTGACGACCATTTTGCGGCCGTAACCACGCTTGCGATGCCGCGTTGTGTGCACGACAGGGCGTGGGGGCGCGGTGAGCGCCGCGAGTGTCAGGCGACTGGCTTCAACGTTTGAAATTGTCCGGCCGGAGGCTTTTGACGTCGAAGGGGAAAGCGCAAGACCGACAGCAAAAAATCCCGTCGATAAGATTGAAGCGAAACGTCGCATGTCTTTCCCCATCCGATGAAACTGAAAGCTTTACGCTAAATCACGGCATTAAGTTCAGTTTGGCAAGTAAAAACCCGCATGATCCGAAGGTTTTTTATGCGCGCGGCGGCGTGCCCGGTTGAAACCCGGGGCACGCCATGATGGTGCTCAGGCTTTGGCGCGCTCGATTTTCTTCTCATCCAGCAGGGAGTCGAGCTCACCATTCTGATACATATCGACGACGATGTCACATCCGCCCACGAACTCGCCCTTGATGTAAAGTTGCGGAATCGTCGGCCATTGGGAAAAAGCCTTGATGCCCTCACGAATTTCAGCGTCTTCAAGGACGTTGATCGTCTGATATTCGACGCCCATACGATTTAATACTTGCACAACACGCGCAGAGAACCCGCATTGCGGAAATAATTTTTCCCCTTTCATAAATAACATGACGGGATGCGTGTCGATTTCACGCTGGATGCGCTGAAAAATGTCCTGAGACATAGCGGATTTCTCCTTAAATAAGGGTCTTGCGCGTCGACGCGCGTCAAGGCGTTTCAGTTTTGAGTGCAAGTGCGTGAAGGGTTGACCCCATTTTCCCGCCAAGAGCCTCGTAGACAAGTTGGTGCTGTCGCACGCGATTCAAGCCCTCAAACGCTTTACTGACGACGCGACAGGCATAATGGTCGCCATCCCCGGCGAGATCGGTGATTTCCACCACCGCGTCGGGAAGCGCTTTCAGGATGTGCGCGCGGATTTCTTCCTCCTGCATGGCCATCTGCGTCATTGCTCCATCAAATTGGGGAAGAACGCGGCGTTGACTTCCCGCAGGCGATCAGCTGAAAGCGAGATGCCCTCAGCCAGGGTAAGATGCGTGCCACCACTGCGTCCGAGGCGGCGCACAGGGACATGGGCGGCTTCAGCGCGGGCGATAAACGCAACCGCGTCAGGGACCGCGACGATATAGGCGGCCTGATCCTCCCCGAAATAGAAAGCGTGCGGCGCCATAGCCGATGGCGGATGCTCCACGACACAACCAACGCCGCTCGCCATGACCATTTCCGCCAACGCAATCAGGAGGCCACCATCTGAGACATCGTGGCAAGCAGAAATTTCCCCGGATAAAATTCTTTCACGAACAAAATCGCCATTGCGACGCTCCGCCACGAGGTCAATAACCGGCGGCGCGCCGTCCTCCCGCTCACATATCTCGCGCAGCCAGAGTGACTGACCGAGATCGCCCCGGCTTTCACCGACCAGGACAAGCTCTGCTTCATCAGGCATCGCGTACCCGACGGACTGGTCAATATCCGCAATGACGCCGATTGCGCCAATCGCCGGTGTTGGCAGGATCGGCACGCGCAGTCCGCTGGGGTGCGTCGTCTGGTTATAAAGCGAGACATTGCCGCTGACGACGGGGAAATCAAGCGCGGTGCAGGCTTCCTTGATACCGGCAACGGCATCCGCAAATTGTCCCATGATTTCCGGCACTTCAGGATTACCGAAATTGAGATTATCCGTCACCGCAAGGGGTTGCGCCCCGGTTGCAGTGATGTTGCGCCACGCTTCAACCACCGCCTGTGCGCCGCCCGCTTTGGCATCGGCCTGGCAGTAACGCGGCGTGCAATCCGTCGTCATGGCGAGTCCTTTGGACGTGCCTTCAATCCGGATGACCGCGGCATCAGCCGTTCCCGGACGTCGCTTTGTCTGGCCGCCAACGCCACTGTCATATTGGTTCCAGATCCAGGCGCGGGAGGCTAGGTCCGGGCAGGCCAACAGGTGCAGCAGGGCGTGTTCCACCCCTTCCGGGTCTCTCACCCCGCCGAGGCGCGCTGGCGGTTTGCCGCTGACGAGCGGGCGATGATAAAGAGGCGCTTCATCCGCAAGGGGGGCCAGCGGGATATCTGCCTCGATCTGTCCCTTATGCCGGATGGTGATGCGCCCCGTATCCGTCAGCATGCCGATAATTGAAAAATCGAGTTCCCATTTCTCAAAAATCGCGCGGGCAACGTCCGTCCGCTCGGGCTTGAGGACCATCAACATGCGCTCCTGACTTTCGGAGAGCATCATTTCATAGGCGGTCATGCCGGTTTCACGTTGCGGCACCTGGTCGAGATCCAGCTCAATCCCGACACGTCCCTTCCCCGCCATTTCAACGGCGGACGATGTCAGCCCCGCGGCACCCATATCCTGGATGGCCACGATAGCGTCCGTTTCCATGAGTTCGAGACAGGCTTCGATGAGCAGCTTCTCGGTAAAGGGATCCCCGACCTGCACTGTGGGCCGCTTTTTGAGAGCGTGCTCATCAAATTCGGCTGACGACATGGTCGCACCATGGATGCCGTCCCGCCCCGTTTTGGAACCGACATAGACGACCGGGTTTCCGACCCCTGCCGCCGCGGAAAGGAAGATACGGTCCTGCGCCGCGATGCCCACCGTCATCGCATTGACGAGCGGATTACTATTATAGGAAGGATGGAAATTTACTTCCCCGCCGACTGTCGCGACACCGACGCAATTTCCGTAACCCCCGATGCCGCGCACGACACCGTCAATGACATGGCGTGTGACGGGCAGGGATGGATCACCGAAGCGTAAGGCGTTGAGATTGGCAACCGGGCGCGCACCCATCGTGAAAACGTCGCGCAATATGCCGCCGACCCCGGTGGCCGCGCCTTGATACGGCTCGATGAATGAGGGGTGGTTGTGGCTTTCCATCTTGAAAACCGCGGCCATCCCGTCACCGATATCGACGACACCCGCATTTTCCCCCGGGCCGTGAATGACCCAGGGCGCCTTTGTCGGCAGTGTCTTCAGATGGGCGAGAGACGACTTGTAGGAGCAATGCTCTGACCACATAACGGAAAAAATACCGAGTTCAGTCAGGCTGGGCGTCCGCCCCATAATATCGAGGAGTTTTTGATATTCGACATCTGTCAGGCCAAAACGCTGCGCGAGTGCAGCGTCAACGTTAGCGGTCATTTAACCAAGCTTTCAACGAGACTGGTAAAAAGCGGAGCCCCATCTGTCGGGCCAAGCTGCGGGTCAACCATATTTTCCGGGTGCGGCATTAATCCGCAGACCCGACTATTCTCACTCAAAATCCCCGCAATCGCGCGTGCACTGCCATTCGGGTTCGCGCTGGGGCACGCCTCATCAATCGTGCCATCTGCCCTCGCATAGCGGAATGCGACCCGCCCCTCACCTTCAAGCGCGTCGAGCTCGGAGGGTGACGCGGTGTAGTTGCCATCCCCGTGCGCGAGCGGCGCGCGGAACACATCGCCATGCTTCCAGCCTGAAGTGAAAGCTGACCGGTCATTCTCAACGCGAAGATAAGCATCCTGCGAGAGAAAGCGCATCCCGGCATTACGCAGCAGCGCACCGGGCAAAATATGCGCCTCCGTCAGAATCTGGAAACCATTGCACACGCCAAGCACGTATCCGCCCCGTGCCGCGAAGTCCCGCACCTCACGCATAATCGGTGCATGGGCCCCCATCGCGCCGGAGCGAAGATAATCCCCGAAGCTGAAACCACCGGGGATGACGATGAGGTCCAAAGAGGGCAGCGCGGTGTCACGATGCCACAAAATCTGCGGCGCCTTTCCCGAGACGATTTGCAGCGCCTGGGCCATGTCCCGCTCCCGGTTCGTGCCGGGGAAAAGAACAATACCTGCCTTCATTACGGCGCTGCCCCGTTACGGGCGTCATTGCAGGGATAGGCACCATGAAGCGCCGCGACGACAGTCTTGCCCACCGGGCCGGACAGGTTGGATTTCTGGCGTTGCTGATTCAAAATCCAACGAACGACCTTGCTGCGCATCGCGCTCGTTTTCTCATCGGAAGGGATGCAGAAAGCGGCTTCACCCTCACCTGTTCTGTTGATTGAACTGAGATAGGTCAGCGCGCCCCCATCCGCGACACCGGCAAGATAAGCGTCGCATAGGGCGCTCTTGCCCGGATCATTACAGATGCGGAGAAATCCCCCGACACTCATTTTTGAAAGTCGATGCTCAGAAGCGAGGGCCGGATGGGTGGCGACACAACCCATGGCGAATAAGGCCAGCAGTGCTTTGCGCATTATTTCAGAACCTCCACCGTGTAATCCTCAATGACGAGATTGGCGAGTAACGCCTCTGCCATTTTCCGGCCCTGATCAGCCGCGGATTTGGAATCATGGCAATCCACGTCCAACAAAATCGTCCTACCAACACGCACATCGTTCACATTCTTGAAATCAAGCGTTTCGAGGGCGTGGCCAATCGCTTTACCTTGAGGGTCGAGGACGCCTTCCCGTAACACAACATCTACGCGGATTTTCATCGACTACCCCTCCGACCCTTTAATTTCGTGATTTCCCGATTCCGGAAGAATGCCGAGCCGCCGCGCGACTTCCTGATAGGCTTCCTCAACACGGCCGAGATCCCGGCGGAAGCGGTCCTTATCCAGTTTCTCACTGGTGTTCATGTCCCAGAGGCGGCAATTATCCGGAGAAATCTCGTCCGCCAGCACGACGCGCATCTCGTCCTGCTCCCACAGGCGCCCGAACTCAAGTTTGAAATCCACGAGCTGGATACCGATGGCCTGGAATGTCCCGCAGAGGAAATCATTGATGCGCAGGGCGTGGCTGTTGATCTCCTCCATATCCTGGGGGGTGGCCCATTCAAAGGCGGCGATATGCTCCTCCGACACCATCGGGTCATTGAGCGCATCATTTTTAAGGTAATATTCAATGATGGTGCGCGGCAGGCGCGTCCCTTCCTCAAGCCCGAGGCGACTCGCGATTGATCCCGCCGCAACGTTACGTACAACGATTTCAAGCGGGATGATCTCCACCTCTCGGACCAGTTGCTCACGCATATTGATGCGCTTCATGAAGTGCGTCGGGATGCCGATCGCCTGCAGGCGCAGCATGAGATGTTCACTGATGCGATTATTCAGCACGCCCTTGCCGGTGATAATGCCTTTTTTGGCGCCATTTCCGGCGGTGGCGTCATCCTTGAAATACTGGACGATTGATCCGGGCTCCGGACCTTCGAAAAGGATTTTGGCTTTACCCTCATAGAGTTGTCGGCGGCGGGCCATCATAGACTTTCAGCAAAAGCAAAGTGAGAAAACAGACATATAGCAGTGCGCAGGGCGACGCGACAGACCTAAAAGACCCCCGTCCTGAAGGACATCACGTCGCCATCCCGCTTCAGTTACGGGAAGCTGGCAGGAATGTGCCGTCCCGAAGCGATTTTTCAAGGGCTTCGAGACTCTGCCCCTTTGTCTCCGGGACATAGCGCATCACGAAAATAAAGGAAAATGCGTTAACCGCCGCGAAGAGCCAGAAGGTCGCTCCCGGCCCGAGAAGGGTGACGAGGCTTAATGTCGTCAGGGAGATCACCAGATCCGCGCCCCAATGACTGGCGGCCACCACGCTCATGCCACTCCCCCGGCAGGAAAGGGGAAATACCTCGGCCCCCACGAGCCATACAGTGACGGACAGACTGCCGACATTGAAGATGACGTAACCGATGAGTGAGATAAGCGTAATCCACGCGCCGATGCCGCCGGTCAGGTGAAGGGAAAACATGGCGCCGAGGACGATGAGGGAAATAACCGCGCCGGGAAGCATGCGCAGCATCAAGGTGCGACGCCCCCAGTGATCAACCGCCCAGCCGCCAAATATGGTCGCCAATGTCATGGCCACACCCACTGCAACCGACATGAGCAGCGCATATTGGTGACCGAACCCGGCCTCAGAAAAGATTGTCGGCGCGTAATACATGACGGCATTCGTGCCAGTAAGCTGACAAAGCAACCCGATCCCGACAGAGGCGAGAAGCGCAGGGCGCACCCAGGGCTCAAAAATCTGCCGGAAGGGCGCTTTCTGATCATGCGCGTCGATGATTTCCTCAAGCTCCTGATCAGCCTGCGCGTCGGTCGGGCGGACACGGCGCAGAACTTCACGCGCGCGCTCTGTCTCCCCTTTCATGGCGAGCCAGCGCGGGCTGTTCGGTACAAACAACATGCCGATAAAGAGGATGGAAGCCGGCACGAAGCCAAGACCGAACATAAAACGCCAGCTCTCATCCCGCAGCAGGTAGCCGGTGATGAAAGAAATGGTCATGCCGGACACAACCGCGAGCTGAAACGCCACAACGAGCGCGCCGCGTCTCTCCGGCGGCGAGATTTCAGCAATATAGATCGGCACAATCTGGGAGGCCGCGCCAATGGCGAGGCCAAGTATCAGGCGCGACGCGACCAGCAAAGCTGTCGAATGCGCAAAGGTGACGATCACCGTGCCGATCAGAAACAGGATCGACGCGGCCATAATGGTGCGCCGTCGGCCCATCCGGTCTGATAAAGGCCCGGCCGTAATACAGCCAACCAGCGCGCCAGCAATAATAGCGGAGGTCACGACCTCCTGCGCGAAGGTCGTAAGATGAAAATCGGTCTTCAGTTGAAGCAACGCACCGGAAATAATGCCGGTATCATACCCGAAGAGCAAACCGCCCGTCGCGGCGATAATGGCAATGAAATTTGTGAGGGCTTGTCCTCTGACAGGTTTTTGCGCGTCCATAACGGCTGACCTTTCTTTGAACACAGCGCGGGATATCAAGAAGATGATGACCCGCGCTGATCATGATTTTCTGCCGGATGATCCGGCGAATTTGCAAAAAAGTCCTTACGCGCCAAAAACTTTTTTGAAGATGTCGTCCACGGCGACGAGGTGATTTTCACTTCGCATCGCCGCGTCCAGGGCTGAGGGGGTGATGTGCTGCGTCACTTCCGGGTCGGAGAGGAGATTTTCTCGGAAACTGCGTCCCTCCGGCTTGCCAAGCAGGGTCCATGTCGCCATCGCGTGTTTCTGCACGAGGCGATATGCATCCTCTCGTGAGAAGCCTGCCTTGGCCAGCGCCAGGAGGACCTCACCGGAATGCACCACCCCGCCCAGCGCATTGAGATTGGCCTCCATACGCTCCGGATAAATGAGAAGCTTGTCCATCATATCGGCAAGTCGCATCAGCGCAAAATCAAGACCGATTGTGGCGTCCGGGGCGAGATTCCGCTCTACGGAGGAATGACTGATATCCCGCTCATGCCACAAAGTCACGTTTTCAAGCGCTGGGACGATTGCGCTGCGGACGAGACGCGCGAGGCCGGTGAGATTTTCAGACAGAACCGGATTTCGCTTATGCGGCATCGCGGAGCTGCCTTTCTGCCCCGGATGGAAAAATTCCTCAGCCTCCCGCAATTCTGAACGTTGCAGGTGGCGCACTTCGGTCGCCAGGCGTTCAATGGCGCTGGCCGTCACGGCGAGGGCGCAGAAATAAGCAGCATGACGATCCCGCGGGATGATCTGGGTGGAAACGTCTTCACAACTTAAACCCAGCTTCTCGGCGACATAGGCTTCAACTTTGGGGTCGAGATGCGCGAAAGTGCCGACTGCGCCTGATATGGCGCAGACAGCGATTTCCGAACGCGCCGTCTCGAGTCGCTTCCGATTACGCGCGAATTCGGCGTAATGCCCGGCCATTTTGAGGCCGAAACTCGTCGGCTCCGCATGAATGCCATGACTGCGACCGATCGTGACCGTGTTTTTATGCGCAAAAGCCTGTTTCTTCAGCGCTGCGAGAACTACATCCATATCCTTCAACAGGAGATCCGTCGCCTGAACGAGTTGCACGGAGAGGCAGGTATCCAGCACATCTGAAGATGTCATGCCGAGATGCACGAAACGACTGTCATCGCCGATTTTCTCAGCCAACCAGGTGAGGAAGGCGATGACATCATGGCGTGTCTCCGCTTCAATCTCATCAATGCGGGCGAGATCTGCATCTGAAAATGCCGCCATGGCCTCATCACCGCGCCTGCGGATGTTCTGGGCGGACTCTCGCGGGATCGTGCCCAGATTCGCCATGGCCTCACAGGCGAGCGCCTCGATCTCGAACCAGATTCTATACCGGTTCTCGGCAGACCAGATGGCTGTCATGGCCGGACGGCTGTAACGGGGCACCATAAATTTCGCTCCTTGACTTCAAACGTGCCTTACATAGCGGATTTACCAGCATCCGAACATAGGTCCGGGCAAATAACGTTACAAATATCACAAGTCGCGTTCAAAACCGTCGAGGGCTTGATCCTTTTCAGATAACAGCGAACAAAGGCCCGATCATGGCGGGGTCAATGCGGGGAAGGAGCATCTCATGGCAGTGACGTGGGCAGAGGTGACGTCCCTCATTCAAATTCTTTTGATTGACGTCTCACTGGCGGGCGACAATGCCATTGTCATTGGTCTCGCCGTGCAGGGGCTCGTCGCGGGCCAGAAGAGACAAGCTATTGCTATCGGGGTGGGGCTTGCCGCGCTCATCCGCATTATTCTGGCGCTGGTGGCGACGAAACTCCTGACAGTGATCGGGCTGACGCTGGCAGGTGGGCTTCTTTTGCTTTGGGTCTGCTGGAAAATGTTCCGGGAGTTACGGGTTTCCGAGCCGGAAGTAGGGCTCGTAGCCCCGTCCAAAAAACTCTCATCGGTCATATTCAAAATCGTGATCGCGGATCTCTCCATGAGCCTCGATAATGTGCTCGCCGTGGCCGGGGCCGCTATCGGGCATCCCTATCTTCTGGCTCTGGGCCTGCTTTTATCCATTCTTCTCATGGGATTCTGCGCGGCAGCGATGGCGAAATTGCTTGAGCGTTACCGGTGGATTGCCTGGGTCGGGCTTATCGTGATTTTCTATGTCGCGATCAGGCTGATCATCATAGGCGGATTTGAAGTCAGCGTGGTTATCGGGCAGTTTATGAGTCGATAATTGTGCGGGAAAGAGGAAGATATGAGACGATTTGCCCGGATGCCCATCGCATGCCGCACTTCGGTGAGTGCTTTATTGGGCGTGATTTTCTCCCTTTCCCAACCGGCCGCTCCGGCCGCCGCCCAAAATATGCTGTCCCCCTCGATGAAAGCCCGGGTGGATCAATGGGTCGCGTTGATAGACCCACACAGCAACCCGACATTGTCCGAATATGCCGCGTTTCTGAGTAAACGCCCCTTCTGGCCGCGCCGCCCTATCCTGTTGGGGCGCTTTCAGGCGAAATTATCGGTCACGAACAGGTCGGATGATCTTTCCCGCTATTGCCCCCTCTTCCCGCTTTCCGATGTGCAGGCACTTAATCGCTGCGGTCCCTATCTTGCCGACACGCATGACCAGGCGATCAGAATATGGGAGTCCGGGCGGGAGCGTGAGGGTGAGGAAACCATGCTCCTGAACCTCGTCGGTTCAATCCCGGATCAAACCGCGCAGGTGCGTCGTTTTCATGCGTTGATGTCGCGCAGTCATTATGTGGCGGCCCGTCGGCAAATCGCGCGTTTATCGGGCGTCAATCGGCGGGCGGCCCCGGTTGAGCTGGCATTCGCGACCAGGGATGCGACGGCGGAGACGCAATTTGACGCCCTCCCCCCGGCCCTTCAGCATCGGTCACGCGTGCTTCTCCCCTATCTGCGATGGTTACGCCTCGCGGGGCGTCAGGATGAAGCCGTGCGACTGTGGAAAAGCGTGGCTTTCACCGTGCAGGCAGCGCATCCCTCCCATGGCTGGATGCAGGAGAGGTTGCGCCTGGCCTATGACCTTCTCGCTGCGCACGACGTCCCTCCGCTCTCGCGATGGTGCGTGCGCCCCGACCGGGTGGCGCGACTTCCGCAAATCTGGACGCGCATTTTCTGGCCGGATGGATGGCCCTGAAACAAACGCATGAATATGTCCAGGCGGAGCATGAGTTCGCCCTGCTCTCACGTCAGACCAATATCATCCAGCGCGCGCGGGGCAATTACTGGATGGCGCAGGCCAGGCTCGCGCAGGGCGACGTCGTGGTCGGGACGCAAATGCTACACAAGGCGGCACATTTCCCGACGACTTACTACGGCCAGTTGGCGATTGCCGCGCTTGATCATAGGGAAGGCTATTTTCGCCTGATGAAAACGTCTTTCCCCGGTCTGCGCAAAGCGCTGAAATCATTGCCCCCTGTGGCCGCCACGCCCCCTTCCCGGCCAGATCTGATTCTCGCGGCGCGTTACCTGGCGTCGGAGGGCCGTATCGATGATGCAGATGTGTTTCTTCTCGCTGCATGGGTCAATGCTGAGAGCCCGGCTGAGATGGCGGCCATTGCCCGGACGGCGATCAGGATGAAGATCTACCGGCCCGCCGTTTTTGCCGCGCGGAGAGCGGGTGCGCAGGGTGTCGCACTCTACCCGGAAGGTTGGCAGCATCCTGTCATTTCCGTGCCTCCAGGTGCGTTCCCGGTGGCTTTGTCATGGGCTGTTGCGCGGCAGGAGAGCAGTTTTGACGCTGATATCGTCAGCCCGGCCCAAGCGGTCGGGCTGATGCAGTTGCTTCCCGGCACAGCGCGCGACATGGCGCATCAGGTTGGCGTGCCCAATGCCAGAAAGCTGACAACGGAAGCGCTTAAAAACCCTAAACTCAACATGCAACTTGGAACGGCCTATCTCAGCTATCTGCTCGGCCAGCTTCAGGAAATGCCGCCCATTGTCCTCGCAGCCTATAATGCTGGCCCGACCCGCGCCAAACGCTGGTTACAGGCCCGAATGATCACCCCGGAATCGCCTAATGCGGATGTGATTGACTGGGTGGAAAATGTGCCTTTCGCGGAAACGCGCGCCTATATCCAGCGTGTGATGGAAAACTTCAAAATTCTCGAAGTGGAGGCCGAAAATGGTCAGTGATCGTGAACTCCTCAAGCTTGCCGGCACGACAATTGAGGCACTGCGAAAAAGGGGTTTAAGGGTCGTGACGGTTGAAAGTTGTACAGGCGGCATGGTCGTCTCCCTTCTGACCGCTCATGCGGGTGCATCTGACGTCGTGGAAGGGGGGCTGGTCACATACTCCAACACGCTTAAGCAAGATCTTGTCGAGGTGGATCGACGATCGTTGGACAGGGACGGCGCCGTCAGTGAGACGGTCGTCGTCGAGATGGCGATTGGCGCGCTGGATTGTGCCATCGAAGCGCACCTCGCCATTGCAATCAGCGGCATTGCAGGCCCGGAAGGTGGAACGGAGGAGAAGCCGGTGGGCACGGTGTGCTTCTGCCTTGCGGATGATGGCGGCGCCCGCCCGATCCGTGAGACATGTCATTTTGAGGGAGATCGCACATCCATCCGTAAGGCGGCCGCCCAACATGCGCTTGAGTTACTGATCCGCGGGGCCGAAGCGCGTGATGCGCAATCAGTCTGAATATCAGCGCCGGATAAAAAAAGGCGGCCCGTTTGGACCGCCCTTTAAGACAGAGTCAGCAGGCTCACGCCCGCATCCCGTTATTTACCGCGGCACAGAGGCGGAAGGGCCCATGGCGGATGGCGGTGTGCCGTAAGCCGGGTCAGTCGTATTCACGGATGGCAGGGTCGGCTTTGCCATCGGCGCGCCGGGGGGCGTCTGATTGGCAGGTGCACCCATACGGGCCTGGTCAAGGCTGCGCGCATTGAGGGCTTCCGTTGAGTCACTTCCACGGGTGGCGCCGTGGCGTGTCATGCAATGGCGCGCATTATGCTTGCAGTGATGCGCTGATTTCCAATTGCTGTGATGGTTCATATGATGTGCTGCAAAAGCCTGAACCGGTAGGGCGAAAGCGGCAACTGCCGCGAAAAGAGCGAGGTTTTTCATCATGAAATCCTTTAAAGACTGGATGAGAGGATCGCGGAAGCATGTTCCGTTCTAATCTAGGTCGTTGAAGGAAACGTTAAAGTTTCGTGCAAGTTCAAGGCGATGCCTGAAAATGACGTCATGATGCGCACGTAGCTCGTTATTCGGGAACCTCATTCCGTGCGGGCACTATTGGGGGGCCGTAAATCTCTCGCGCCCGGCGTATAAAGGCCGAGACCATTAATCGCACGCCCTCATTGAAGACGACGCCGATGGCATTTTGCAACAAACGTGAGCGAAACTCGAAATCCACAAAAAAATCGACGCGTGTCCCTCGCGCATCGGGGATGAACTGCCAGACATTATTGAGATATCGGAACGGCCCTTTTTCATATCGAACCCGAATGCGGCAAGGGCGGTCCAAAGTGACGCGACTGGTAAATGTCTCCCGGAACGGCCCGAAACCCACGGTGAGATCAGAGACAAGTTCCTGCTCCGTCGAGGACTTGACGACGGACCGCAGGCACCATGGCAGGAAGGCCGGATATTTGCCGACATCCGCAACGAGGTCAAAGAGCTGTTCAGGCGTGTAGGCAATGATCCGCTGTTCGGCATGAGTGGGCATGGATCAGGCTTTCACGTCACGCTGGAGGAATTGCTGCCGCGCCGCTTTAAGCGCGGCAAAATCGGAATCGGCATGATATGAGGAACGTGTCAACGGGCTGGCGCTGACCTGCAAAAAGCCTTTACTGCGTGCGACTGCCGCATATGAATCAAATTCATCCGGCGGGATAAAGCGCGCGACGGAGGCATGTTTCGGCGTGGGTTGAAGATATTGTCCCAGGGTCAGGAAATCGACATCAGCGATGCGGAAATCGTCCATAACCTGCGAAACCTCCATCCTGTCCTCACCCAATCCCAGCATCAGACCGGATTTCGTAAAGATTTCCGGATCACGTTGTTTGACCCTGTCGAGCAATCTTAAGGACTGGTAGTAACGTGCGCCGGGACGGATGGACGGATAGAGGCGCGGAACAGTCTCGATATTGTGATTGAAAACATCCGGCTTTGCATCGATGACGACATCTAATGCCCTGTTTTTACGCAAAAAATCAGGCGTCAAAATCTCGATTGTCGTCGTCGGGGAGGCGGCGCGGATATGACGGATGGTGGCGGCAAAATGGGCGGCGCCCCCATCCGCGAGATCGTCCCGATCAACGGAGGTGATGACGACGTGTCGCAGTGCCAGACTCGCCACGGCATCGGCAACCCGGCGGGGCTCATCATCGTCCAGTTCCGCTGGCTGCCCGGTCGCGACATTGCAGAACGCGCAGGCGCGTGTGCAGATATCGCCCATAATCATCATGGTGGCGTGACGTTGCGACCAGCATTCGCCAATATTGGGGCAAGCCGCCTCCTCACAGACCGTGACAAGTGATTTGTCGCGGATGAGCTTGCGCGTCTCCTGGTAAACAGGGCTATTCGGCGCGCGCACGCGAATCCAGTCCGGTTTGCGCTGCACGAGATTATCCGGCCGATGCGCTTTCTCTGGATGGCGCGCTGCGGGGGGCCTGCCCTTTCGGTGGTCAATGACAATACGTTGCATAACGGAGTCAGAAATGGAGTGCGCCTCCCCAGGCTGCAAGAACGGCTTCATGCATTGATTCCGAGATGGTCGGATGCGGGAAGACCGTTTCCTTGAGTTCGGCCTCCGTCAATTCTCCGGTTTTGGCGATGACATAACCCTGAATCATCTCGCTGACTTCCGCGCCAATCATATGCGCGCCGAGCAATTCCCCCGTTTCCGCATCAAAGATGGTTTTAACGAGACCTTCCGTCTCACCCATCGCCAGCGCCTTGCCATTTCCGATAAAGGGAAAGCGCCCGACCTTCAATGTGCGCCCCGCCTCTTTGGCTTTCGCCTCCGTCAGGCCCACAGAAGCAATTTGCGGGTAGCTGAAGGTGCAGCCAGGAATGTTCAGGGGGTGAAGTTTTTCCGGATGGAGGCCCGCGATTTTCTCGACAGCAATGATGCCCTCATGGGACGCTTTGTGCGCCAGCCAGGGGGCGCCAGCAATATCGCCAATGGCCCAGATGTTTTCCTCGGCCGTCCTGCCATGGCCATCCGTGACAATGTGCGTCTTCTCGATTTGAACTTTCGTCTTCTCAAGGCCGAGATTTTCAACATTGCCAACAATGCCGACCGCCACAATGACGCGATCCACCGTGATGTCGATTGCCTGACCTTTCGCCTCAATATGGGCCGTGACATGATCACCCTGCTGTTTCAGCGCACCGACCTGCGCCGACGTGATGATCTTGATCCCCTGCTTGATGAAGGCTTTTTCAGCCAGCGCGCTGATTTCCTCATCTTCAACGGGGAGAATGCGCGGCGCGACATCAACCAGCGTCACCTCCGTGCCCATCTGACGGTAAAATGACGCGAACTCGACGCCAATCGCACCTGTGCCGATGACAAGAAGGCGTTTCGGCACCGCATCGGGCACGAGGGCCTCACGGTAGGACCAGATCGTTTTACTGCCCGTCTCCAGCCCCGGAAGCTGCCGCGCACGCGCGCCCGTCGCGAGAATGACATGACGGGCGGCGAGTCTCCCCGTGACCTTGCCCTGTTGCGTGACCGCGACGATATGATCACCACCCTTCTGACCATCAAGCGCGCCCCTGCCCTCAAAGACGGTGACTTTTGCTTTTTTCAGAAGATGCGCAACGCCTTTGGAAAGCTGTCGGGAAACCGAACGTGAGCGCTCAACAATCTTCCTGATATCAAACCGGATGTTATCCGCTGAAAATCCAAAGCCTGCCAGATTATGCAGTTGATGATGGATTTCGGAAGCGCGAAGCAAAGCTTTCGTGGGGATGCAGCCCCAATTAAGGCAGATGCCACCGAGATGCGTCTCCTCGACCACCGCCACTTTCAGCTTCAATTGCGCAGCCCGCAGGGCGGCGACATACCCGCCCGGGCCGCCGCCGATAATCACAATGTCAAATTTATCCATAAGCCTAGACCACCAGGAGATAAGGATTTTGCACGATATGGCGGAAGGCTTCGAGCCACTCCGCGCCGAGAATGCCGTCAACGGCGCGGTGATCGACAGATAATGTCACAGTCATAACCGTCGCGATGGCGAGCGCATCGTCACGGACGACGGCCCGTTTCTCACCGGCGGAAACCGCCAATATCGCGGATTGAGGCGGATTGACGATGGCGGCGAACTCTTTGACGCCGCGCATCCCCATATTGGAAATCGAGAAGGTGCCACCCTGATACTCTTCAGGTTGAAGCTTTGCGCCGCGCGCCTTTTGCGCGAGGTGTTTCATCTCAATGCTGATTTCCCGAAGGCTCAGGCGATCTGCGTCCCTCAAAATAGGGGTAATCAGCCCCCCCGGCACGGACACCGCGACGGAGATGTCGACAACATGATGTTGGATCATCTCACTTTCAGTGAAGCTGACATTGACGCCGGGCACTTTCCGAAGCGCCAGGGCCGCCGCCTTGATCACCATATCATTAACGGAAATCTTGACGGTCGCACCATTTTCATCAGGCATGACGGCGTTGAGCTCCGAGCGGAGTTTCAACAGCGCATCCAGCTCAATATCCATTGACACATAAAAATGCGGCACGGATTGTTTGGACTCCGCCAGGCGATGCGCAATGACTTTCCGCATACCGGAATGCGGAATCGATGTGGAGGGCTTCCGCTCAAACAGGTCTTTCCGACCCGACGCGATGGGGTGCTCACGTTGCGGCGTGGCGGCGTGCGCGCCCTCTGAGTGGCTCTCGACATCCCGTTTGACGATGCGCCCGTGCGGACCCGTGCCTTTAACGGTGCTGAGATCAATCTGCCCCGCCTTTGCGATACGTCGCGCCAGGGGGGAAGCTTTGACTCGCGCGCCCGCCGCTTCAACCTGCGACACCGCGCGTTTCTCCGGCGCGTCAGCCGAGGGTTCGGCGGCTTGCTTCTCAGCCGCCGGGGCGCTTGCGTGGGCTTCAGGAGTCGCTGACGGATCTTCTCCCTCGGCCAGCAGGACGGCAATGGCGGTATTCACCGCGACATTCTCCGTCTTTTCCGCAACGAGGATACGGCCGATAATGCCATCATCGATAGCCTCGACTTCCATCGTGGCCTTGTCTGTTTCGATTTCAGCAATCAGGTCACCGCTTTGCACGCGGTCGCCGGTTTTGACGTGCCATTTGGCGAGCGTCCCCTCCGTCATGGTGGGAGAGAGGGCCGGCATCAGGATAGAGGTCGCCATAATCGAAACGCCTTAAAAAAGTTTACGCACGGCTTCAACGACCCAATCCGGTTGGGGAAGCGCCAGCTTCTCCAGATTGCTCGCATAAGGTAGCGGGATGTCAAGCCCGCAAACGCGCGCGGGTGGTGCGTCAAGCTCGTCAAACGCCTTTTCACAGATCATGGCGCAGATTTCAGCACCGATACCCGCGACAGGCCAGCCTTCTTCAACGGAAACAACACGATGGGTTTTACCGACACTTTCAATGATTGTCGCCGTATCGAGCGGCCTGAGACTGCGCAGATTGATGACCTCTGCCTCAATGCCCTGCTCAGCAAGTTTCTCGGCAGCCTCGAGCGCGACGCCCACCATGATGGAAAAGGCAATAAGAGTGACATCCTTCCCTTCCCGCTCGATTTTAGCCTTGCCGATGGGCAGGATGAAATCTTCATCGACGGGGCACGGAAATTTCTGGCCGTAGAGAATTTCGTTCTCGAGGAAAACGACAGGGTTCGGGTCACGAATGGCGGCGCGCAGAAGCCCTTTTGCATCAGCGGCTGACCATGGCGCCACAACTTTAAGGCCCGGCACATGCGCATACCAGCTTGCGTAACATTGTGAATGCTGGGCCGCCACGCGCGACGCTGCGCCATTCGGCCCCCGGAAGACAATCGGGCAATTGAGCTGACCGCCGGACATATAAAGTGTCTTAGCGGCTGAATTTATAATATGATCAATGGCTTGCATCGAAAAGTTCATCGTCATGAACTCGACGATCGGTTTCAGGCCTGTATAGGCCGCGCCGACGGCCATCCCCGTGAAACCATGTTCGGTAATCGGGGTGTCGATCACCCGTTTTTCACCGAAGCGTTCAAGCAACCCTTGAGAGACCTTATAGGCCCCCTGATATTGCGCGACCTCTTCCCCCATCAGGAAGACATCGTCATCCCGCGCCATCTCCGCCGCCATAGCGTCACGCAACGCCTCACGCACTGAAATGAGTTCCGTCGCGCCCCAATCCCTGTCAGCCGCCGCACCTGCCTGAGGGGCTGGCGGCGAAGGGGGGGCGGAGATGGTGGCGCTCTCTGAAACAGGCGGTGCTTTTTCGGGAAGCGTATCTTCCACGGTCTCGCCATCCTGAGAGAGGATCGCGATCGGGGCGTTAACGGCGACGTTCTCCGTCCCTTCTTTCACCAGGAGCCGCGCCAGAATGCCGTCTTCCACGGCTTCAACTTCCATCGTCGCTTTATCCGTCTCGATTTCGGCAATAACATCGCCGGACTGAACACGGTCGCCCAATTGCTTGACCCAGCGGGCCAGTCTGCCTTCCGTCATCGTGGGGGAAAGCGCCGGCATGGTTATTGTCGTCGCCATTCTTCAGCACTCCACCCAAACGTCGGTCCATAACGAGTCAACGCCCGGTTCGGGGCTTTGCTGCGCAAATTGCGCGGCGTCATTGACCTCCGCCTTGACGTCATCCTCTATCTTTTTAAACACGCTATCCGCCACGCCCTGTTTGGAGAGATATTTCCGGATATGCTCAATCGGGTCACGCGTCCTACGCATTTCATCCACTTCCGCCCGATCACGATAGCGCGCCGGGTCGGACATGGAATGGCCGCGATAACGATATGTTTCCATCTCCAGCAGGAAGGGGCCCTTGCCGGCGCGGCAATGGGCCATGGCCTCGCCTGCCGCCTGATGGACGGCGAACAGATCCATCCCATCCACCTTGAGGCTCGGGATCTGCCAGGGACGCCCAAGTTGTGAGAGGTCTTTCGCGGCGGAAGAGCGCTCCACACTGGTGCCCATGCCATAACGGTTATTTTCAATCACATAAATGCAGGGAAGTTTGTGCAGGGCGGCGAAATTGAAGCTCTCAAATACCTGTCCCTGCTGCGCCGCACCCTCACCGAAATAAGCGATCCCGACTTCCTGCGTGCCGCGATATTTATTGGCGAAGGCCAGCCCGGTGCCGATCGCGACCTGCGCCCCGACAATGCCATGCCCCCCGTAAAAATGCTTCTCACGGGAGAACATGTGCATCGAGCCACCCTTCCCGCGGGAATAACCATCCTGCCGCCCCGTCAGCTCCGCCATCACGCCGCGCGCCGTCATCCCGACGGAAAGCATATGCGCGTGGTCACGATAGGATGTGATGACTTTATCACCCGCCTTCATGAGAAGGCCAATTCCGGTCACCACGGCTTCCTGCCCGATATAAAGGTGGCAGAAACCGCCAATCAGGCCCATCCCGTAAAGCTGCCCGGCTTTTTCCTCAAATCGGCGCAGAAGCACCATGCGCTGATAGGCTTTGATTGTTTCTTCCTGGCTCAGAGGTGAACCATTGTCATCGGCGCGCAGGGCAGGCGCCAATTTCTTTGCAGTTCGGGTCAAGCTGGCCGTCTCCTGAATATGCATCGGTCGCTGACATGTCCGATGCCGTTTTGACCAATTAAAATCATGATGGCGTCGTCATTTTATAACGTGCCCATGAGGCGTCGCGCTGCAAGGCCAGGGTCTTCCTCCCGCAGAAGACTTTCACCCACCAGCAGGCCGGACGCGCCGGCCTCACCGATCCGCAGCACATCCTCATGCGTCTTGATGCCGCTTTCGGAAATTACGATACGGTCGGGCGGCACGAGGGGAGCGAGCTCAAATGTCGTGCGGATATCCGTTTTAAGCGTGCGCAGGTTCCGATTATTGATCCCGATCAGAACAGTGTCCAGAGAGAGGGCGCGGGTGAGTTCCAACTCACTATGCACCTCGCAAAGCACATCCATATCAAGGCCGCGCGCCAAAGCGATCAGATCGGACGCTTCACTATCCGTCAAAGCTGCGAGGATGATCAGGATGCAGTCGGCGCCGATAATGCGGCTTTCATGCACCTGCCAGGGGTCAACGATGAAATCCTTCCGCAGGATGGGCAGGGTCGACGCCGCCCGCACCTGCTCAAGATCCTCCGTATCACCATGGAAACATGCTGATTCCGTTAAGACGGACAGACATGTCGCCCCGGCCGCCTGATAGGATTGCGCGATCATGGCGGGGTCGTAATTCGGGCGAATAATACCGGCGGAGGGGGACGCCTTCTTGATTTCGGCAATCAACCCCACCTGGCAATTCGCCGCCATCTGCTTGAGAGCATGGCCGAAGCCACGTGTCGGCGTGTCAATTTCCCGCGCGCGCGCTGAGATTTCTTTCAGCGGTGTGATCTGGGAGCGTTGCTCAACATCAATGCGCATCCGCGCGCAGATCCGCGCAAGCACGTCGGGGATTTCCGCCGGTGCGTCCAGGTCAAGCGTGGTATTTGCGGGGTCACCGACATCCATCGCGTCCGGCTCATGCGCGTGATGATGCGACGCCGCGCCCTGCTCCGACTCAGGATGATGGGATGAACTATTCGACATTCTCGCTTTAATAACCTCTACCATGATGATGAAGCCATCGTGATTACGCTGTTAACATATTTATATCGCGCGCTCGTTCCATAACGGCAAGAGCGTGGCCTTCGTCAATGACTTTCGCGACACGCGACATATTTTCAGACAGGGCGTCATGTTTGAGGCGCCCCGCAATAAAGACGTCCCCATGGCCTGCAACGTCAAGGGCAATGGCTGCGTTCAGGCAAACTGTGTCGCGATAGACACCCTTTTCACCCTCCAGCATCTCCATCAGGGCCCGCGCATTCTGCGCCGGTGTGCCGCCCGCCAGGGTCGCGATCTTTTGATGGGGGCCGAAGAAGGCAGAGGGGTCAAGCGTGTATTCCGTGACGCCGCCATCGCGCCAGACAGCCAGGTGGGATTTGCCCGAAAGGGTCATTTCATCCGAAATGCCGCGATCCGTCTCGCCATAAATAACGGTGACCCGCGTCCCGCCCAGTCGGCCTGTCGTTTCCGCCAGTTTCACCATCCATCGCGGGTCACTGACGCCGATCATCTGGCGTTTGACATTGGCGGGGTTGCAGGCCGGGCCGATCATGTTGAAAATCGTGCGGAAGCCCAGTTTGCGGCGTGTCTCCGCGATTTCATCCAGGGCCGGAATGTGCAGAGGCGCGGCGAGGAAAGCCAGATTCTGCGTTTCCAACCTCTGACGCTGACGATCGAGATTGCCATCAGGGTGGATGCCAAGTTCAGACAGCACATCTGTCGCGCCGGAATTTGATGAGACGGCGCGGTTACCATGTTTGGCCACGGGGATCTGCATCGCAGCCAATACAAAAGCGACGGCTGTGGACACGTTCAGCGTGTTTAGTCGGTCGCCCCCTGTGCCGCATACATCCACGGCTTCCGACGCATGATGGCGGAGTGGAATGGCCGCCTCCCGCATCGCCCGCACCGCGCCGACCAGTTCCTCCGTTGTCTCCTGACGCAGATGCAGGGCCGTGAGGATGGCGGCGAGTGCCGTCGGGTCGACTGCGCCTGAGAGGATCTGGCGAAACAGGTCATAGGCCTGATCGGTTGTCAGGGGATCGCCTTCAGCCAGCTGGATGAGGCAGGTTTGTATAAATCCCTTCATCATATGTCAGGGCCGCGCTTCCCGGCCCCGATGTGCCAGGGCCAGAAAATTACCCAATAGGCGCTTCCCCTCTGAAGAGGCGATACTCTCCGGGTGAAACTGCACGCCATGAACGGGATGATGTCGATGGTGAACACCCATGATGATGCCATCTTTCGTGCGTGCGTTAACGATGAGATCCGCCGGGATCGTTGCGGGGTCGAGAACGAGACTGTGATAGCGCGTCGCGCGCATGGGGTTGGCGAGATCGGTGAAAATGCCCGTGCCATCATGATGCATCTCATCCACCTTGCCATGCACGGGGTGTGGCGCGCGGATAACGTGCGCGCCGTAAACCTGGCCGATAACCTGATGCCCGAGGCACACACCCAGAACCGGTACTTCAGGCCCCATTTCCGTAACGAGCGCGCAACAGATACCGGAATCATCCGGTGCGCCGGGGCCGGGTGAAATCACGATGGCTTCCGGCGCGAGGGCACGCGCCTCATCGACGGTGATGGCATCATGCCGCCTGACCACACACGTCGCGCCCAATTCGCCCAGATAATGGACGAGATTATAGGTGAAGCTGTCGTAATTATCGATGAGGAGAATCATGACCGGGACATGGTGCCTTTATCTTGTGGCGTCAATTGCGAGGATTGGTTCCGTTGCCAGGCATCTTCCATCGCTTTTTCAGCCGCGCGGAACAAGGCGCGGGATTTGTGCCGTGTCTCCTCCTCCTCCAACGCGGGAACACTGTCCGAAACCACACCGCATCCGGCCTGCACATGTAGTTTCCCGTCTTTCATGACCGCCATGCGCAGGGCAATGCAGGTATCCATCTCACCATTGACGCCGAAATAACCGAGGCACCCGGCATAGGGGCCGCGTCGTGTCGGCTCAAGCGCATCAATGATTTCCATCGCGCGGATCTTCGGCGCGCCTGTCAACGTGCCGGCGGGGAAAGCGGCGCAAAGCGCATCCACGGCATCACATTCGGGCCGGATCGTGCCGTGCACGGTGGAGGAGATATGCATGACGTGACTATAGCGCTCAATGACAAATTGCTGTGGCACTGAGACGGTCCCCATTTGGGAGACACGTGCGACGTCATTCCGCCCAAGGTCAATCAGCATCAGATGTTCCGCACGTTCTTTTTCATCGGCGAGGAGATCTTCCTCCAGTGCAAGATCCGCCTCCGTCGAGGCGCCGCGCGGGCGCGTGCCCGCGAGCGGACGCAGCGTGACCTCGCCATCCCGCAATCGCACGAGGATCTCGGGTGACGAACCGACAAGTGCGTAGCCGTCAAGCTCCATTAAAAAGAGGAATGGCGCCGGATTAACGCGCCGCAACGAGCGGTAAAATGTCAGCGGGCTGAGCGGAAAATCGACCGAGAAGCGGCGGCTGGGCACGATCTGGAAGGCGTCACCGGCGCTGATATGGGCCTGCGCCGTCCGCACCTTCGCTTCAAATTCGGCATCCGGAATGGATGGTTCCGGCTTGAGGGGCAAGGTAGGGGGGCTTCAAGCGACTCATCCGCATCATCGGGCCCCGTACGCAGTGCGGTCAGGACACGGGACAAAAGCCCCTCAGCTGCCGCCGCCGTCAGACCGCCCTGGCGTGAAATGACGGTGACAAAAACTTCGTCGCGCAGAGAGTCGAAAACGGCAAAAATGGTCGGCCGCATCAGAATACCGTCCGGCACCTGAAGGTCATCAAGGCCGGTATCGGGCACGTCCTCAATCTCACGCACGAAATCATAGCCAAGATAGCCGAAGAGACCGGCAATCATGAGCGGGAAATTTTCCGGCAGGCTTATTCTGGAATCGCGGATGAGTTGCCGGAGTGACGGCAGGGCCTTTTGCGACGAGGTTTCAAAGCGGTTCGCGCCGGAAAGAACCGTTTTATTCATCGTGACGACAGTTTTTTCATATCGCCAGATGAGGTCCGGGTGCATGGCAATGACGGAATAGCGTCCACGCGCCTTGCCGCCCTCGACGCTTTCAAAAAGCAGGCGATAAGGTGCCGCACCCGAGAGCGCGGGGAACAGCCGCCCGAGACGCATATAGGCGGCAACAGGCGTGAGCAGGTCCGCAGAGATCACGGCATGGAAAAGGCGACTCATCTCACCATAATCCGTTACGAACCTTCACCGCTGAGGACTTGATTGAGCAGAGGCTGATTGATGTGCATCTTCGCCCGCTCAGCGGCCTGCTGCCGGAACGTATTGATGACATCCTCCTGCAAACCGCGATCCGCCATTTTCTGCAATGCCTTGCGCGCCTCATGCGCGCCCACCGGATCGGCGGGGAGCGATGTCACCGTGAACACTCTGTAAGTCCCGTCGACGTCGATCATCGCCGTCTCACCCATTTTGGTCTGGAGGACGGCATAGGGTAGCGCCCCGTGAGTCTGCTCAGCCGACTGGACGGTGACATACTGCCCGGCTTCGATTTGTGGGCCGCCCGGGCCGGACACCGCCACATGCGACACGCCGCCCTTCTCTTTCGCCTGCGTCAGGAAAGCCGTGGCCGCAACGTTGAGTGCGCGGTTTGAGGCATCTTCCTGATAGGCTTTCAGCACGGCATCGCGCGATTCCCTGAAGGATAATTGCCGCCCCGGCTCGACCTTATCGAGCTTGATGACAAAGGCGCCGCCATCCGGCAGGGCGACGAAACGCGGCGGGGCGTTGATTTTCTGGCTGAAAATCGCCTTAATGATGGCTTTGCGTTCCGTCTCATTTCCCGGGATGGGCGCGTCATCGCCTGATTTCGTCTTACCTTCCCGCGTCAGCGCACCTTCCGCGGGGCGCGCGCCGATTTCTGCGGGGATGTGGTCAAGGCTCGTGTCACCCGCGACAATATCCTGAAGTTTCGCCACTTTATCAGTAAGCTGATTGACCGCCTCCTGCATGCGGATCTCACTGGCCAGCCCTTCCCTGGCGTCGTCCAGGCTCACGTGATGGGCGGGCGTCACTTTAGAGACGCGAAACACGATCCAACCACCGGGTGAGGAAATCGGGCCTGTAACAATATCCGGCGCGGCGGCGAAGGCGGCTTTGGCAAGCTCCGGCGCCGGGATGGCGCTCTGGGGGATCTGGGACAGCACGTCGGCGATGGCGCCTTTCGACTGTTTCAGCACATCCTGCCATGAAGCGCCATCCCGCCAGGCTTTGGCAATGGAGTCAATCTGCGCGCGATCTTTCGACATGACATAGGCGATATCACGCCCTTCGGGCCGGTCGTACATCGCCTCGCGACTGTCATAGAGTGCCTTGATCTGCGCATCGGACGCGGTGATGGCGCTTTGCAATGTGGAAGCATCGAGCAGAATGATCCGTGCATGACGGAATTCCTGCGTCGTGTAATCCCAGGGGTGGTTGTCGTAATATCTCTGCAAAGTGGCTTCATCGGCCGCAAGTTGGGGGCTGCCGCCCGCCGCTTTGCGGAAAGTCGCCACGTCGTAAACGTGACGCTGCGACATATAATCGGCAAACCGCGCCACGATGGCATGGGGCGCCGTGATGTTCCGGGCCATGGCCATGCCCAGAGTCAGATTTTCCACTTCCCGGCGGACAATGTCGATAAAGGCCGGCTCCGTCATCTGCGCGTTGCGCAGCCAGTTATGAAAGCGGTCGGCGCTGAAATGATGCTGCTCATCCTGAAAAGCAGGGATGGAAAAAACCTTATCCCGGATGATCTTATCCGGCACGACCATCCCCTGCGCGTGCGCCAGGGCCTGCATCGGCAGCTCATTCAGCTCGGACTGGAAGACAACCTGCCTTAAATGCCGCTTTTCCGACGCCGAGAGATTATCCCCGGGACGATGGCCCATGGCCTGGGCGATGCGGTCCCCCATCAATCGCACGCGCGCTTCGTAATCCTGAAGTGAGATTTTCGATGAGCCTGCCATGGCGAGGACGTTCGGGTCATCATAAGCTGGTTTCAGGAAGACGTCATTGGCGCCCCATCCGATGAATGCGACAAAAATAAGCAACGCGATGATGCGGCCTATCCATGAGTCAACAACGAGGTGTCTGAGCGTGGTGATCATTCTGTCGATTATCCCGCTGAAGCTGAAAGCCTTAAGGCGCTCCCTATAAAGGGCGAAAAGATATTAGACCAGCCTTAAAGGCCGCAGAGACCCCGCCAGCACCTCACGGTCGCCCGTCATAATACCATATTGACCGCTTACCCTCCTAGCCCGGTCCGCGCGGTGCGTGTGTCGGCGTAAGCACCTTCCGCCGCGCGGCGGATGACATTATCATGATCTCATCGTATATTACGGGGCAGAGCGCCGGACGGGCGGCGCTTCAGGCGGTGGTCGCAAGCCTTGCCGAATTCCTGACACTGACATTTAGGTAAAGAAACTTACTGATGACGACCATTCTGCTTATCATAAATGTGTTCGTGACCATTGCCCTGATCGGGGTGATCCTCATCCAGCGGAGTGAGGGGGGTGGTCTCGGGATCGGGAGTGGTCAGGGTATGGGCTCCTTCATGTCCGGCAGGGGCACCGCCAATCTTCTGACGCGCGCAACCGCGATTCTTGCCGGGTTGTTCATGGTGCTCTGCCTTGCACTTGCCTATCTTAATCAGGGTGCTGCCGGTCATCATGCTGGCGATTCGATATTGGGGACCGCCCCTTCCACCTCAACTTCCCTGCCTGAAAATCCGGCACCGGATTTCCCCGCCGGGAAGCCTTCGAGATAGAGTGAGGCATTTTTAAAGCATGGTCAGGGGCTTCCATCTTCTATTGATCACCAAAGCGTTGTAGGACAGCCCTCCATGACGAAATTTGTTTTTATCACCGGTGGTGTTGTTTCCTCTCTTGGCAAGGGCATCGCTTCAGCGGCCCTGGCGGCTCTTTTACAATCCCGCGGCTATTCCGTCCGTATGCGCAAGCTGGACCCTTATCTCAATGTTGATCCGGGGACGATGAGTCCCTATCAGCATGGTGAAGTCTTCGTTACAGATGATGGCGCCGAGACAGATCTCGATCTCGGGCATTATGAGCGTTTCACAGGTGTGCACGCGGCCTGTGCAGATAATGCGACAACCGGGCGGATCTATTCCGACGTAATCGCGCGGGAACGTCGGGGTGATTATCTCGGCGCGACCGTGCAGGTGATCCCGCATATTACGGACGCCATCAAATCCGCCATCGTGTCCGGGACGGAGGATTATGATTTCGTCCTCGTCGAAATTGGCGGCACAGTGGGTGATATTGAGAGCCTGCCATTTCTGGAAGCCATACGTCAGTTGCGGAACGACCTGGGACATGCGCAGACCATGTGCGTGCATCTCACGCTCCTGCCCTACATCCCCGCAGCGGGTGAATTGAAGACAAAGCCCACCCAGCATTCGGTAAAGGAACTCCAGAACGTCGGTATTCAGCCGCAAATGCTGATCTGCCGTTCCGACCGGCCCATTCCATCGCAGGAACGGCACAAGATCGCGAATTTCTGTAACGTCAAGCCGGAAGCCGTGATTGCCGCGCTGGATATTGACACGATCTATGCCTGCCCGCTTTCCTACCATGCGGAAGGGATGGATGATGAGATTCTGCGCTATTTCGGACTCCCGGCCGATCAGACGCCTGACCTTCGTCAGTGGGAGAAGATCGTTGACGCGATTCGAAACCCCTCCGCCACGGTGCGCATCGGTATTGTCGGTAAATATACCGCGTTGCTTGACAGTTATAAGTCGCTGATCGAAGCCCTCCTTCACGGCGGCATCGCGAACAATGTGCGTGTCCAATTGGAGTGGATCGAGGCCGAAAACCTCGAAAAATCCGGCGCGACCGCGGCGCATCTACGCCAGTTACATGGCATTCTTGTGCCAGGTGGTTTCGGGCGGCGCGGATCTGAGGGGAAGATCGCCGCCGTGCGTTATGCGCGTGAAAAATCCGTGCCTTATTTCGGGATCTGCTTCGGGATGCAGATGGCGGTTATCGAGTGCGCCCGCACCCTGGCCGGCATATCGGACGCGTCCTCCACCGAATTTGGTGCGACGTCGGAGCCCGTTGTCGGGTTGATGACGGAATGGGCGCGCGGTGATGAAATCATGAAACGGCGAGAACAGGGTGACCTGGGTGGCACCATGCGCCTGGGCGCCTACCCGGCAAGCCTCACGCCGAAATCCCGTATCGCGGAGATTTACGGGGAAACCACCGTGCGGGAGCGTCACCGTCATCGCTATGAGGTGAATGTGCATTATCGCGATGCCCTTGAGGCGACGGGGCTCCGTTTCGCCGGGATGTCACCTGATGGCGTCTTGCCGGAGACAATCGAATATCCTGACCACCCATGGTTTATCGGCGTGCAATATCATCCTGAATATCTCTCCAAACCCTTTGCCCCTCACCCGCTTTTCGCTGGCTTTATCGAGGCGGCCGTTAAAAGGATGAAAGAAGATGCGTGAAATCGATCTTGATGGTGTCAGAATTGGCAACCACCTTCCTTTCACGTTGATTGCCGGGCCGTGCCAGATTGAATCGGCTGACCACGCCATGATGGTCGCGGAAAAATTGACGGAAATCTGCAAAACACTTTCCATCGGGCTGATTTACAAAAGCTCCTTCGACAAAGCGAATCGTACGTCGCTCAATAGCAAGCGCGGTGTCGGGATGGAGAAAGGGTTGCAGATCCTCGCGGATGTGAAAGCCCGATTTGGGTGCCCTGTCCTGACCGATGTCCACGCACCGGACCAATGCGCACGTTCCGCTGAATATGTGGACGTCCTGCAAATACCCGCATTTTTATGTCGCCAGACGGACCTCCTCCTGGCGGCGGGTAAAACGGGTGCCGCGATCAATATAAAAAAAGGGCAGTTTCTTGCCCCCTGGGACATGGAGAATGTCGCGGCCAAAATCGCCTCGACGGGCAATGAGCGCCTGATGCTGTGTGAGCGCGGCACGAGTTTCGGATATAACACGCTGGTCAATGACATGCGTGGTTTGCCCATTATGGCGCAGACAGGTTACCCGGTCGTGTTTGATGCCACCCATTCCGTCCAGCAGCCGGGCGGGCTTGGCGGCGCGTCAGGCGGACAGCGGGAATTTGTCGCCCCCCTCGCCGCCGCATCGGTGGCGATCGGCGTGGCGGCCGTGTTTATAGAAACACATGAAAATCCCGATCTGGCCCCCAGTGATGGGCCGACCATGGTGCCGCTTTCTGAAATGAAAACCCTGCTTGAAACATTGAGCCGTATCGACCGCCTCGTCAAAACGCAGCACCAGGCGGACGGGGCCGTGACGCGCGGCTGAGAATTCCATGCGGTGCAACAGGTTCTGAGGTCGGGACGTGACGCCTACCCGACTTGTAACGCAATCGTAAAGAGCGCAAATGTCAAGAAACGGCAAGTTGTGATGATAGTGGCGACGCACCGTATATTTTTCCATGTCATTATTCTCTAAATATCTCTTAACTGGTTGACATGAGGGCCAACAGGCGCACTTGTGTTGCGCAAAGATTTCAAACTCAAAGGGAGCATCATCGTGAGCGCCATTATCGATATCGTTGCGCGGGAAATTTTAGACAGCCGCGGTAACCCGACGGTTGAAGTTGACGTAGAACTCTCCTCCGGCGCGAAAGGTCGTGCGGCCGTTCCCTCAGGTGCGTCAACCGGTGCGCATGAGGCCGTTGAGCTGAGAGACGGAGACGAGTCACGACATTATGGTAAAGGCGTCACGAAAGCCGTTGCCTTCGCAAATAATGAGATCCGTGAATTACTTCAGGGTGCTGAATCGTCGGATCAGATCGCGATCGACAATGCCATTAAAGACCTTGATGGCACGAGTAACAAGGCCCGTTTCGGCGCCAACGCTATTTTGGCCGTCTCCCTGGCCGTTGCAAAGGCCACCGCGATTGAGCTTGAAGTCCCGCTATATCGTTACTTGGGCGGCGTAAACGCCCACATCCTTCCCGTCCCGATGATGAATATCATTAATGGCGGTCAACATGCTGACAACCCGATCGATATTCAGGAGTTCATGATCCAGCCGATCGGGGAAAAGTCCATGTCCGATGCCGTGCGTATGGGTGCCGAAATCTTCGCCTGTCTTCGTAAAAATCTCGCCAAATCCGGCCATAATACGAATGTAGGGGATGAAGGTGGTTTCGCGCCAAATCTCAGATCTGCCGAAGAGGCACTGACATTTATCAGTCAGTCTGTCGAGGCGGCGGGTTACCGCCTGGGGGAGGAAGTCACGATTGCGCTCGATTGCGCGGCAACGGAGTTTTTCAAAAACAATCATTATCATCTGAAGGGTGAAGACAAGGTTCTGGATGCTGACGGTATGATCAATTATCTGGCGGATCTTGTCGCGCAATTCCCGGCAATCAGGTCGATTGAAGACGGGCTTGCGGAGGATGATTGGGAAGGCTGGGCTGAAATGACACGCCGCCTCGGTGATAAGATTCAACTCGTCGGAGATGATCTCTTCGTCACCAATACAGAGAGACTTGCCAAAGGCATCCAAAGCAAAACGGCAAATGCGGTCCTGATCAAACCCAATCAGATCGGCACGTTGACGGAAACGCTCGATGCCATGGAGCTAGCGCACAGGAATGGTTATAAATGCGTCATGAGCCATCGCTCAGGTGAGACGGAAGACACAACAATCGCTGACCTCGCCGTCGCGACGAATTGCGGCCAGATCAAAACAGGTTCTCTCTCCCGTTCGGACCGTATCGCCAAATATAATCAGTTGATCCGTATTGAGAGTGAGCTCGATACGGCCGGTTTTTATGCGGGTCGGTCCATCTTTAAATAAAGTAAAGAGCGCAACTTTGGCCTTATTGTGAAATAATGCCCAGGTTGCGCGTTAAAACTTTGAGCAGCAAAGTATCGGCTTAACGCTGCCTCTCCAACTGGTCAGAATATGCAGGCGCAACGACACATACGTCGGTTTTTTCGGTTGGTTATACCGCCAACTGTTTTTTTGGGACTTACGGCGTATTTTTGCTGGAATGCGCTGCAAGGCGACCATGGTATGCGCGCTTATGAGGCGCGCCTTGGGCTCAAGCGGAAAGCCATCGCCTCTCAGAAAGCTGCTGAGGATGAGTATGTTTTGTGGCAGCAGCGCATCAACAGTTTAAGTGAACGCGCTTTGGATGCGGATCTTCTTGATGAGCGTTCCCGTGCGATGCTGAATCTCACAGAGAAAAACGAACTCGTGATCCCTTACGGTAAAAACGACCGGCTCTACTGATGTGACCGGACGTCAAGCAGCACAGATCCGACCCGAGCGAACCCGGATCGGGCGGTGTGCCAACCCGCTTACTTGATTTTTGCTTCCCGGAATGTGACGTGCTTACGGACGACCGGGTCATATTTCCGCACTTCCATCTTGCCGACGGCGGAGCGCGCATTCTTCTTTGTCACGTAGAAATATCCGGTATCCGCTGTCGAAACGAGACGAATCTGGATGACGTTTGTCTTAGCCATGTGATCCTCAACACAGTGTCGGTGTGCCCCACGGTCAAACATGGTGGCATCGTCAGATTGCGTGCATAAATGCTTTGAAGTGGGCGCGACGTCAAGCTTTAACGTAAGCGCCAGCCTGAAAACAAAAATATTCCTTACACGCTTGCGTAATACGGCCACTAATTTTAAAAAGAACAAAATGGAAACAGAAGCGCCGCGTTGCGTTTCCATCCCAGCGAGGGTCACGATGCTTACACGGAAACAACACCAGCTTCTCACTTTCATAGATGACTATCTCCATCGGACGGGATTCTCTCCGTCATTCGATGAGATGAAGGTCGCGATCGGCCTTCATTCCAAATCCGGCATTCATCGTCTTGTGACGGCGCTGGAGGAGCGCGGATTTATCAGGCGCCATCACCAACGTGCCCGGGCACTCGAAGTCCTGAAATCCCCTCCCCGGCCCGCTGGTAAAATTGTTCCGCTGACGCCCCACGGCCTTCAAAGCCGGGAGAATGTGTCCCCGCCTGTCCCCACCGCCTCTGCAAAACCTCCATTGACCGGGTCCGTCGAAATTCCGGTTTATGGCCGTATCGCTGCCGGCGTCCCGATAGAAGCGGTGAAGGACACGGGCGAGACGGCAATGGTGCCGGCCAGCATGTTGGGTAGAGGGCAATATTATGCCCTTATCGTCGCTGGAGACTCGATGGAGGGTGCCGGCATCATGGATGCGGACACAGTCATCATCCAGGAGACGCCGAGTGCAGAGAATGGCCAGATCGTCGTCGCGCTGATTGATGGTGAGGAAGTGACCTTGAAGCGTCTGCGGAAGCGCGGCCCATCCATCGCGCTGGAGGCCGCCAATCCACGCTACGAAACGCGTATTCTCCCAGCGGAGCGCGTCACAATTCAAGGTGTGCTGACGTCACTGCTGCGGAAATATTAATCCGCGCGAAAGGCGGTGATGCTCAATTCTTTCTGGTTTTGCGGATCGACACCGTACCGTCGGGCGCAATCAAAGTGGAGGTGCCGTCCCCATTCGGGATCTCGACAACTCCGCTCTCCTGCTCAATATATTTTTTTGACGGATCAATAACAGGCTGCGTCGTGATCGCTTCCGGCGTGCGCATCACGCCGTGTTTCACCGCAAATTCCTCACCGATACTGACGCGACTTCCCTCTTGAAATAGGGCGTCATCTTCCTTCCGACCGGATGCCATGCGACCGAAATAGCTGTTCGGGTCATCGAGCGTTTTCGCGATGGATTGAGAAGAGCGGGAGACATCCCGAAGCGAGGGAAGCGGGTCAGGCGCGCCGGGCCAGATATCGCCACCTTCGGGCAGGAGAGGAAGTTCGGAAACCGGGGCGCCCGTCACCTTTGCCAAGGTCTCTGACCGACCTGCGGGGAGGTTGGGGTTGGCACCCGGGAGAGAAATCGTGTCATGAAAAAACGTGCCGAGGCCCGAACAGCCGCCAAGGAAGAGCGGCGTGACGACGAAGAGCAGTTTTCTCATTAACGAAATCCTCGGCCCATTAAGGGAATGATCACTTCAAACCGTTTATCAGATGTCGAATTTTTGTCCAATCACCCTCATCGGCTCAATCGTTCCCGGTTTGTCACGCCGAGCATATATGTCACACCGGTTGTCAGATAGCGCCACCCACTGAGGACCGTCGGGATGACGGAGAGCCATAACATCAGTGCCCCTAATTGCAGGGCAGAGCCGAATGACGTGACCTGCCACGCGCCATTGGCGCTTCCGGCCATAAGAAACCCGATCGCAATCATCTGGATGCCGGTTTTCCATTTGGCGAGGCGGGAAGATGGGAGTGTCTGGTCCTGGCTGGCCATATATTCCCGCAAACCACTGATCAGAATTTCACGTATCAGAATGATAATGGCCGCGAAGACGGAGCCCTCCACCAGCCGACCATACCCGGCCAGCGCCATCAGCAACGCGCCGACAAGAAGCTTGTCCGCGATCGGGTCCATCATCCGGCCGATTTCGGAATTCTGCTTCCACCGCCGCGCCAGCATTCCGTCAAAGTAATCCGTGACACAGGCGATAATATAAATGACACATCCGACAGCACTGGCCGCATTGTTCTGCAACGCGATACTGACAACCAGGAAGGGGATTGTCGCGATTCGCGTCAAAGTCAAAAGGTTCGGAAGGTCAGTCAGCATCACAGGCCCTCGACGTTGGAGTTTCGCTGATACCATGAAAACGCGGTAAAGCCACCTTGAGACCGGGCCAACACGGATTTTTTTGACTCATATTTCGGTGTCGGGATGGAAATGGGAAAAAACCAGGCGTGCCGTCTCCATATTAATGCCTTTCGCCTGAGTCAGTTCCGCCAAACCAGCCTGCTTGACCGCACGTGCCGAGCCGAAATGCGCCAGGAGCGCTTTCTTCCGAACAGGGCCGATCCCCTCAATGCGGTCCAGCTCAGACTTACGGATCGCGCCGGAGCGGCTGGCGCGGTGGGTCGTGATCGCGAAACGATGCGCTTCGTCACGCAGGCGCTGGAGATAATAAAGGACCGGGTCCTTCTCCGGGAGCTGAAATGGGGGCTGGTCATCCGTGAAAAACCATTCGCGCCCAGCATCCCGATCCGGCCCCTTGGCGATCGACACGAGTTTGACCCCCTCAACACCGAGCTCCTCCAAGACTTTTCTGACAATATTATATTGTCCCTGCCCGCCATCAATCAGCAATATATCCGGCATCCGCGCATATTTGCGGCTGGCCTCCGCGTCATTGGTTTTACGGAAACGACGTTCCATGACCTCCCGCATCATGGCGTAATCATCACCGGGCGTCAGGACCGATTTGATGGAGAATTTCCGATAGTCACGCCGGTGAAATCCCTCCGGGCCGCCGACGATCATCACCCCATAAGCATGGCGGCCGGAAATATGGGAGTTATCATAGACCTCAATCCGCTCAGGCGGCGTTTCGAGACGAAAGACCCTTGCCGTCTCACTTAAGAGATGCTGTGTGCCGGCACTCTCAGCCAGACGCCGACCAAGGGCCTCGCGTGCATTCTGTTCCGCATGGAGGACGACACTGCGCTTCTCACCGCGCTGCGGCACCAGGATTTCCACGCGGTGCCCCGCCGCTTTCGACAGGGCGCTGGCCACGAGGGTCGGTTCACTGAGCGGTTGATTCAGGAGGATAAGTTCCGGCGGGGGCTTGCTATCGTAAAATTGCAGCAGAAACGCGGAGAGAATGTCCGCCTGGCTCTCCTCGTCCGTCTGAACGGGAAACAGGGCGCGATTGCCATTATTACGACCGGCCCGGATGAAAAACACCTCAACGCAACATTGTCCCGCATCCTGCCAGATTGCGAAAATATCCGCATCATGGAGGGAGGCGGGGTTGATAACGCCCGAATCCTGCAAGCCGGAGAAGGCCCGGATACGGTCGCGGATCATTGCGGCGCGCTCATAATCCTGCGCCTGGGCCGCTTCCGCCATCTCCGTCGCGAGGGTTTCCCGCAAATGGGTGCTTTTACCCGACAGAAACTGGCGCACTTCTGCCACCAGGACGCGGTAATCCTCCTGCGTGATGCGGTCAACGCAAGGGGCGGAGCAACGCTTGATTTGATAGAGCAGACAGGGGCGCGTCCGCGACGCCATCTCGCTATCGGTGCAGGAGCGCAGCAGAAAACTCTTCTGGATCAGGTTCAGAGTCTGGTTGACAGACCAGGCTGAGGCGAAAGGCCCCCAATAGGTCACGTCCTTTTTAGGCTTGCCCCGTTGTTTACTGACCTGCGGGAAAGGATGGTTTTCCGACAGCATGATCCACGGATAGGATTTATCGTCCCTCAGCAGGATGTTGAAGCGTGGCTTCATCCGCTTGATGTAATTCGCCTCAAGCAACAGAGCATCCGCCTCAGATGCCGTTGTGACGATCTCCATCTGGCGCGTCATGGACACCATGCGCGCCAGCCTCTCCGGCAATTGCGCCGCACGCGTGTAGGATGTCACACGGTTTTTGAGGTTGAGCGCCTTCCCGACATAAAGCACCGCGCCTTTTGCATCGAGCATGCGATAAACGCCGGGCGATGTCGGGATCGTCTTCAGTGCCGCACGGATGGCGGTGACCCCGCTTTCCAGTTCCGCCGCTGTTATCTTGACGCCGCTAATGCTCATCGACCTGGCCGAACCCTCAATTGAAGCAAGCGCACGAAGTGCTGTGAACGTTCCATCACCTTCTCCAAAACTTCATCCACCGATCCTGTGGAAAACTCTGTGGGATAAAACTTGGTAGATTGACGGAAAGCGCTTCCTAGCAGGTTTTGCATCGATTTGCCTAAAAATTAATCACACTCTGCTAACATATTGATTTTCAAACAAAATAGGCAAAGTTAAAAAATTTGCCTTACGTAGAATGAACGTTTCAGGACCACTCTTACCCTGTTGCGCTTCGGGCGTGGACAATTCTCAATAATAATCGCTTTACCGCGTGAGGAAGGGCAATATTCACGCCTCTATACCTGTTCATTGCCCTGACCTGGCGAGGATGCTTCCCGACAAATCATGCTCATTTATCCTGATTACCGTCTCCTCGAACGGTTGAGATCACAGGGCGCCTTGCTACAGGGACCGGGCGCTTATGCCGCATCCTGCGCAAGGCGAATGCACGTGGCCAACTTCCCCCCTTGCGTGAATGGTTTATTTACGCCAATCAGGGCCAATGCGCATCATGACCTGGAACATCAACTCCCTTCGGCTGAGATTACCGCTCCTCCAGCAGATCGTCATGCGCGATCAACCGGATATTCTCTGCCTGCAGGAGACAAAAGTCACGGACGACCTCTTTCCGGCAGAATCCTTGACGGCGCTCGGCTTTGAATACCAGCATTTTACCGGGATGAAGAGCTATAACGGCGTCGCCATTCTTTCCAGGACGCCTTTCATCCGTGTGTTAGAGACACCCATTTGGTGCGAAAAATCCGATTGTCGCCATAATGCCGTTGAAATTGGCGACGCTTCGAAGCCGATCACCATCCATAATTTCTACGTGCCCGCGGGTGGTGATATTCCCGACCCGGTCGAGAACCCGAAATTCGCCCATAAGCTGAGATTTCTCGATGAGGTGACGGCGTGGTTCGCCGCCCATCGTCCGGAGCGCGCCATCCTTGTGGGGGACCTCAATACCGCGCCGCTTGAACAGGATGTCTGGAGCCACAAGCAATTGCTGAATGTGGTCTGCCACACCGAGCCGGAAGTCAGACGGCACGTGGCGTGGCAGAATACCGGTTTCACCGACGTGATGCGCGTCATGGTTCCCGCCGATCAGAAACTCTATACATGGTGGTCTTACCGGAATCGCGATTGGGCCGCGTCTGACCGTGGTCGACGCCTGGACCATATCTGGGTTTCAGACGATATCGCGGCCCGATTTGAGACCATGCGCGTCCTGCGCGATATCAGAGGTGCGGCAGGTCCGTCCGACCACGTGCCCGTTTTTGCAGATATCGCCCTGTAAATAAAATAAGGGTGCCGCGCCTCTATTTAACGGCGCGGCTGCACCCTCAAACCCTTTATCGTGTCCAGCAGCATCAGGTAACGCGCAGGGGACGCGCCGAAGGTGCTGTAACGAGGCGATACCCGCCCGTCTCCGTAACCAGAATTGACGCCTGAGCAGGGTCGGGTTCGATTTTCTGACGCAGGCGGTAAATATGCGTCTCAAGCGTGTGGGTCGTCACAGCCGCATTATAACCCCATACTTCATTCAGCAGGATCTGCCGCGCGATCGGCCGTGCCCCGGCCCGATAGAGAAATTTGAGGATCGCCGCCTCTTTTTCAGTCAGGCGAATGCGGCGGCCACTCCGCTCATCATGGAGGAGTTTCGTTGAGGGGCGGAATAAATAGGGCCCGATACTGAAAACAGCGTCCTCACTGCTTTCAAACAACCGAAGCTGGGCGCGGATTCGTGCGAGGAGTTCCGCCACGCGGAAGGGCTTTGCGATGTAATCATTCGCGCCCGAATCGAGGCCGCGGATCACGTCCCCTTCTTCATCAGATCCTGTCAGCATCAAAATCGGGACTCGGACCCCGTCCTGACGAAGCTGTTTGCAAAAGTCACGTCCATCGCCGTCCGGCAAAGTGACGTCCAGGAGGATAATCTCGACACGCGCGCTTTCTGAAGAAATGAACGCACTTGCCTGTGCAATTGTCGATGCTTGAGAAAATTCGAACTCCCCTTCCTGCCGAAGCTGTTCGATAAGGAGTGAGCGGAGCGAGTCATCATCGTCGACAAGCAAAACGGAGCGTAAACCAGGCATTAAAAACCTTCTCAACCTTTTCAGGTGGCAAAACAAAATGATCAGCGCCACCTTGCACCTTATGTTAACTTCAATAATGAGATTTGACTAGGAAGTTTAATATTCTCCTCATGTTACATCCTGTTCATGTCCTATCAAGCACATTGCAGATGAGGATAAAAAGTGACGACGCGACAAAGTTTTCGATTTTTTCACGACAATTACGCGCATTTACGGACTCGGTATTGCCGGTCGCGCCTCTTCCATAGGGGGCATGTTTTTCCGGCTTCCATTGGGGAAAATGGTTTGACGGACTGCAAAAGCGAGGGTGATCTCGCGACTCCAGTGGGCATTCTGCCTCTGCGGCGCGTATTTTACCGTGCGGATCGGGTCCACCCCCCGGAGACAGATCTGCCCTGCCGCGCCATCAGGCCGGAAGATGGCTGGAGTGACGATCCCGGAAGCTTAACTTATAACCGCCTCATCCAGCGGCCCCACACGGCGCGCCATGAGACGCTTATGCGGGATGACCATGCTTATGACATCGTGGCCGTGCTGGGTTGGAATGACGACCCGCCAAGGCCCGGACAGGGCTCAGCCATTTTTCTGCATCAAAAGCCGCAGAGCGGCGTGACAGCTGGGTGCATCGCCCTCTCACCACGTGATCTGCGTCATTTCCTCAGTTTGTATCCGAGGGGTATTATCGTCCACCCGTCAAGATGACGCGCCCTCATCCTGCGCGCCGCTCCCTCCCCGCATTTCCTCCGACGTGGATGGCGGGTCCAGGATTTCTTCAGCGCTCAATATATTTTGCGGGACAAAACTGAAAAGCAGATCGCCCGTTCCCGGTTTCAGCTTCGGGCCGTCTTCTGTCGAGTAAATGGTGATCGACACGCCCTTCTTGACGTAAAAAAGGTCCAGTCGCTCTGTATTCACCCCGATGGAAGGCAAAAGGGCCTCATCCACAATGAAACATCTGAAGCGCCAATTCTTTTTGTAAAGCGTTTCGAAAAGACTGTAATTCCACGACGGTTCACCCATCAGGCGGCCCCGCGCATCGCGGGAGAGTCCGTGATGAAAATCCATACGCGACACGCCCGGACTGATCTGGAAAACACGCTGACGCCCCATATCGGGGGCGAGGTGGGCGCATATCAAACCGTTATAAATCGCATCCGGCGTGGCGGCGATTAGATAATCACCGGGCCGCTCTTCCAAGGCCTCCTGCCCGAAGGGCGATAATACCTCAGCCCGCAAGGTGGGCACGCCATTCCTTGCAGCGGGCATCAGGGCGGTTGAGCGATAATCGACAAGAAGGACGGGAAGTTTCTCCCGATGCACGGTGGCGGCGAGGTTGCTCACCCAGGGTGAAGCACCGACCAGCATGAGGACAGGCTCATTGGATAATGTCAGGCCCAGCACACGCGCCAGCGGGCGCAATGAAAACCCGTGGAAGATCATCGTGCCGCCGATGATCGCAAAAATGGCGGGCATAATGACATCCGCGCTGCTGTAACCGGAATCCGCGATACGTAGCCCCGCCGCGCCAGCCACCGCGGCGGCGACGATGCCGCGTGGCGCGATCCACGCGACAAAGAGGCGTTCCTGCCAGGTCAGGTCGGAGCGAATGGTTGAAAGCAGGATGGCGACGGGCCGCACGACAAACAGAACCGTCAGCATCAGCGCAACGATGGAGAATGACAGGCGCGTCAGCACGTCCCGTTGAAGATCAGCCGTCATGAGGATGAACAGCACGGCAACGACGAGTGAGACAAGCGCCTCCTTGACCCGCCGCAATTGCGCCATGCCTGGCACATGCAGATTGGTCAACGCCATGCCGAAAACGGTTGCGCCAATCAGCCCGGCACCTTCCATGAAAGTCGTGCACAGCGCAAAGATCAGCAATGCCAATGTCAGGAGGAGCGGGGTTTTGAGTGTCTCCGGCATCAGGTCCCGCACAAAAAGCGCGCGCACGCCATAGGCGGGCAGGATACCCGCCGCGACGGAAAGGGCGGAGGAGGCCAGCAGGTCCGGGAGGGTCAGGCGCAGAAAGCCCTGCGTCCCGATCGGCACGGGCGCAACGACGATTTGCAGCACAACGGCGGCGAGGATGGCGCCGATCGGGTCATTGATGATCGCCTCCCATCTGAGGAAAGCGGCGACCCGCGTGCTGAGCTTGTTGAGGCGCAAAAGCGGCAACACGACGGTGGGGCCCGTCACGGTGATGATCGCGCCGAAAAGGGCGGCCACCTCCCAATCCATCTTTCCGACTTCGTAGGCAGCAGCCCAGCCAAGCCCCCAACTGAGCGGCAGGGCGAGGAAGATCAAACGCTTAACGCCGTCACCCGCCTTCTGCAACTGGCGGAAATCGAGGAGCAGGCCCCCTTCGAAAACGATAATGGCGACCAGAGACGAGACAAGGGGTCGGAAGAGCCAGCCCAGCGATTCTGATGGATGCAACACGCCCAGTCCCGGCCCGAAAGCCAATCCGAGGCAGAAAAGTATGACAATGGCGGGTAATTTGAAGCGCCACGCCACCCACTGGGCCGCGACACCGGCGCCGAGTGTCAGGCATAATCCTATCAGAATCGCAGTGGCCATGAATTCTACCGTCCTTCAATGACACGCTAATAGCGTCAAGAGTCTGATTTTAAACGTAAAAATCTGTCATTACAGCATAGGCCGTTCGGCCCGCCGCGCGCTTACGCGTCTTTTCTTACCAGAGTCGCGGCGAAAAAACCGTCCGTATGGTTTGCCGCGGGCGTCAGGCTGAATTGCGTCTCTCCGCGCAGAACGGGCGGAAGGTGCGTAGCTTCCGGCGCGATCAATGAGAAGGATTCATGGCGCTGACAAAATGCAGCAATCTGATCCTCATTTTCCGCCGGTAGAAGGGAGCATGTGGCGTAAACAAGGCGCCCGCCCGGACGGACGAGCCGCGCGGCTGTGTCGAGGATCTGCGCCTGCTTGGCAACGAGTTCCTCAATGTCATTTTCCGACAGGTGAATCCGCGCATCGGGATTACGCCGCCAGGTGCCGGAGCCGGAGCATGGCGCGTCCACCAGCACGCGGTCAAAACGACCTTCCCGCCTTTTGACCCATTTATCACCGGATGTGAAAACATGACGCTCAACATTATGGACGCCGGCCCGCCTCAGCCTCTTGACGGCACCTTCCAATCGCGGTGAGGAAACATCGCAGGCGGTGATATGTCCACGATTTTCCATGAGCATGGCGAGGGCCAGCGTCTTGCCGCCCGCCCCTGCACAGAAATCAACGATCCTTTCCCCCGGCTGCGGATCAACACAGGCCGCGATAAGCTGGCTGCCCTCATCATGGATTTCGACCAGACCGTCCTTGAAGGCGGCTGTCGCAGTAACGGACAGGCGCGACGGGGCGCGTAGGCCCCAAGGGGATAAAGGCGTTTCGGTAACGTGAATCTGCTCATCCGCCAGGTTTTTCTTGGCGGAAGCCCGATCAGATTTCAGGAGGTTCACCCGAAGGTCAAGCGGTGCGGGCGCATCCATGGCGCGCATCTCTTCTTCCAGCCGGTCACCGAAACGCGCGACCAAGGTGGCTTCCAGGAATTTCGGGTATTCCAGCCGCACATCCTGCGGCATGGCGTCATCGTCCAATGTGCGCCCGGCCAGGGCCTCCAGCCCTCGCGCCTCCCGTGTGGATAAGGGGGATTGCGCGAAGCGATCCCCATCGAAAAGACGCGCCACATCCGCCACCGCCTCACCGGAGAAAATCAGCGAGGCGGCGCAGAGGAGACGGGGGGACGCGCCGCCATCAATGGGGGCCAGGTGCCAATGCAGGCGCTTCCACTTGCGCAGGACGTCCCAAACAATCGCGGAGATTGCGCGCCGGTCACCGCCACCAATAAAGCGTCGGTCTCGGAAGAACTGGTTGGCTGTGGCGTCAGCCGGGCGGCGTGGATGATTTTCGATCGCGCAGAGGAGATCAATGGCAGAAGATAAACGTGCTTTAGGGGTCATGACGCTACCCCTAACCTTTTTTCTTAATCCTGGCGATAGTTCGGCGCTTCACGGGTGATCTTGACGTCATGGACGTGGCTTTCCCGCAAGCCGGCATTGGTGATCCGCCGGAATTTGGTATTTTTCTGCAAGTCGGCGATTGTCGCGGCACCTGTGTAACCCATACCGGCCCGCAAACCACCAACAAGCTGATGCACAACGGCGGCCATACCCCCCTTATAAGGCACCTGCCCCTCTATCCCTTCCGGCACGAGCTTCAACGCGTCCTTGACTTCCTGCTGGAAATAGCGATCAGCCGAACCACGCGCCATCGCGCCCAGCGAGCCCATGCCGCGATAACTTTTATAAGACCGTCCCTGATAGAGGAAGACCTCACCGGGGCTCTCCTCACATCCCGCGAGGAGGGAGCCCACCATAACGGCATCTGCCCCGGCGCCGATCGCCTTGACGATATCGCCCGAGGTGCGGACGCCACCATCCGCGATGGCGGAAATCCCGCTTTCATGGCAGGCCAAGGCGGTTTCCATCACGGCGGAGAATTGCGGCACGCCGACACCCGCTACCACGCGCGTGGTGCAGATGGAGCCGGGACCGATCCCGATTTTGACGCATTTCGCACCGGCTTTGGCCAGGGCCATGGCGGCTTCCGGGGTTGCGACATTGCCACCGATAATCTGCACGTCAGGATAGCGGTCTCGCAAGGCGGCCACAGTATGCAGCACGCCAGCGGAATGGCCATGCGCCGTATCCACGACTATGACATCAACGCCGGCCTCGATCAACGCGGCGGCGCGCTTCAGTCCGTCATCGCCGACGCCAATCGCGGCCGCGCAGCGCAGGCGGCCCATTCCGTCCTTGATCGCGAGCGGGTGGGCCTCCGACTTATCCATATCCTTGACCGTGATCAGCCCGATGCAGCGATCGTGATCATCCACCACAAGCAATTTTTCGATACGATGTTGATGGAGGAGCTCCCGCGCTGTCGCCGCATCGGTTCCATGACGCACCGTGACAAGGTTTTTATGGGTCATCATGTTTTTGACCGGTGTGGTCGGGTCGGAGGTAAAGCGCATATCCCGGTTGGTCAGGATACCGACCAGCTTCCCCGTTTTTTCCTGCACCACGGGCAGGCCGCTAATGCCATGACGTTTTGTGATGGCGAGCACATCTGCCAGGGTCTGCTCCGGGCAGACAGTGACCGGATTGACGACCATCCCGGACTCAAAGCGCTTGACGCGGCGGACATGCTCTGCATGGTCTTCATTGCTGAGATTTTTATGGATGACGCCCATCCCGCCCTGCTGCGCCATCGCGATGGCCATAAGATCTTCCGTCACTGTATCCATGGCGGAGGAAAGTAACGGAATTTGCAGCTCAATTTCCGGCGTCAGCTTGGTGCGGGTGGACGTCTGGGCGGGGAGGACATTGGATTCGGCGGGCTCGATCAGCACATCGTCAAAAGCGAGGGCCTCACGGATGCGGCCGGCGAGTTTGTCGTGCCCCGATCTCGACGATTTATTATCCATAATAGCTGACTCTCCCGCATCAATTCCCGGGAAGCCAGCGGCTCCCCACCGTTGACGCGTCCTCATAAACGATTCTGACCCCGTTTGTGAAGAGAATTGTCGAAATTCAGACGGCAATGAAAAGAGATGATCGTGAAATCTTCATGCAGCCGCGCCGCCCGGACGGCCGCGACCTCTCACATCGCGGCCGCCAAAATCTTCCGACCCGGCTTTTACAACGCGGAAGCCGACTCTCCCGCAATGGTCAGGCCCTTCCCGTCAGCGTCAACCTGCACAGTTTCCCCATCTGCAATGCGCCCCTCAAGCAAAAGCCCGGCAAGCGTATTCTGCAAGGTGCGCTGTATCACGCGCTTAAGAGGGCGCGCGCCGTAAATCGGGTCATAACCCGCATCCGCGAGCCATTCCATCGCTGCCTCGGAGAGCTCAAGCGACACATGACGCTCTGCCAGTAATTGCCGCAGGCGTGAGAGCTGGATGTCGACGATCTGACGCATATCCGCGCGTTGCAGCCGGGCGAAAAGCACAATCTCATCAAGACGGTTCAGAAATTCCGGCCGGAAATGATTGCGTACAACCGCCATCACCTGGGCTTCGACAAGGTCAGGCGCCTCGCCCTCATCCTGCTTTGCCAGGATGTCGGAACCGAGATTGGAGGTCAGGACGATAATCGTATTGCGGAAATCAACAACGCGCCCCTGCCCATCCGTCAGGCGGCCATCATCAAGGACCTGAAGAAGGATATTGAAAACATCCTCATGCGCTTTTTCCACCTCATCGAAAAGGATCACCTGATAAGGGCGACGCCGCACCGCCTCCGTCAAGGTGCCGCCTTCCTCATAACCGACATAGCCGGGGGGCGCGCCAACCAGTCGGGCGACGGCGTGCTTCTCCATATATTCGCTCATATCGATGCGGAACATGGCGCGATCATCATCAAAGAGGAATTCCGCCAGCGCCTTCGTCAGTTCCGTTTTGCCAACACCGGTCGGGCCGAGGAAAAGGAAGGACCCAATCGGGCGATGCGGGTCCTGCAAACCGGCGCGGGCACGGCGTACGGCATTGGCGACGGCTTTTAACGCGGGCTCCTGCCCGACGACGCGGCGGCGCAGCGCATCTTCCATACGGAGGAGTTTCGCACGCTCCCCTTCCAGCATTCTATCAACCGGCACTCCCGTCCAACGTGAGACGACGGAAGCAATGCCCTGATCGGTCACAGCCTCACTTACCATACCGCTCTGCGCTGAAGCGGATTCATTTTCCTCCCGGGCCTTGTTGATCTGCTGCTCAAGCCCCGGAATGACGGCATACATCAATTCGGAGGCGCGACCGAGATCCCCCTTGCGTTGCGCCACTTCAATTTCTGAACGTGCCTGGTCCAGTTGCTCCTGCAGTTTCTGCACCTGATTGACGCGGTCTTTTTCGGCGTGCCAGGTCGCGCTGAGCTGGTCCGACTGCTCCTGAAGGTCAGCGAGTTCAAGCTCCAGCTTTTCGAGGCGCTCCCGGCTGGCATTGTCATCTTCCTTCCGGATCGCCTCACGCTCGATTTTGAGCTGGATGATGCGGCGATCAAGTTCGTCCAATGCTTCCGGCTTACTGTCAATCTGCATTCGCAAGCGGCTCGCCGCCTCATCAACAAGGTCGATCGCCTTATCAGGTAGAAAGCGATCCGTGATGTAACGGTTGGAGAGGGTGGCCGCCGCGACGAGCGCATTATCCGTGATGCGCACACCGTGATGCAGCTCATATTTCTCTTTTATACCGCGTAGAATTGATATCGTATCCGCGACGGAAGGTTCCCCCACGAAGACAGGTTGGAAGCGTCGGGCCAGGGCCGCGTCTTTCTCGATATATTTTCGATATTCATCCAATGTCGTCGCGCCGATACAATGCAGTACGCCGCGCGCCAGTTCAGGCTTGATCAGGTTCGAGGCGTCCATCGCGCCGTCTGAGCGACCCGCGCCGACCAGCGTGTGCATTTCATCAATGAAGAGAATGACCTGCCCCTCGGCGCTTTCAATCTCCTTTAAGACGGCTTTCAGGCGCTCTTCAAACTCGCCGCGATATTTCGCGCCCGCGACAAGGGCGCCCATATCGAGGGAGAGGAGTTTTTTATTCCTCAAAGCTTCTGGCACATCTCCATTGACAATTCGGAGTGCAAGCCCCTCCACGATCGCCGTTTTACCGACGCCGGGCTCTCCGATCAGAACCGGGTTGTTTTTCGTGCGGCGCGCCAGAACCTGAATGGTGCGGCGTATTTCCTCATCCCGGCCAATCACCGGGTCAAGCTTGCCGGATTGCGCCACCGCGGTGACGTCGCGCGCATATTTTTTCAGCGCGTCGAACCCGGCCTCTGCATTGGCGCCATCCACGACACGGCCGTTGCGCAGCCGCGCCACCGCGGCTTCCAACGCTGCCGCTGTGACATTGGCGGCTTTCAGAACCTTCGCTGAAGGTGAGGCGGATTTGGCGATTGCGACAAGAAGGCGATCCTGCGCCACAAAACTGTCGCCAGCGCGCTGCGCATCTTGTTCCGCCTGGTCAATCACGCGTGCGAGGTCCGGCGTTAATTGGGGCTGGCCGGCCCCCTCACCCTGCACTTTGGGAAATTTTGCGATGACTTCATCAATGCCAGCCAGCGCTTTTGCCGGGTCGCCGCCTGCAGCGCGGATCAGCCCGGATGCCGCGCCCTCCGGGTCATCCAGCATGGCTTTGAGGAGATGTTCCGTTGTGAGTTGCTGATGATATTCCCGCAACGCAATCGTCTGCGCCGCCTGAAGAAACCCGCGACATCTTTCCGTCAGTTTTTCGATATTCATGATCTTCTCCTTTGCCCCTCAAGCGGCAGCATGGTTTGAGCCCGACATCCCGCCAGCGGCGATGCCGGATTTCAATGATAAATGTGGCGTCCTCAGGGCGTTTTCGCAAGTCTTCAGGTGCGATCTGGTCCCTCTAATGAAACATTTCTCATTATCATTCCGTTTCCGTTTTTTTTATTTTCCTGCGCTTTTTGAATAACGGATTTCCGATTATCTTTTCTTGTTTCATGAGGGTCGCAACCATCATTTTTGCTTTTAAACAAATTTTCAGGTTATGATATGTCGGATTGATAACTGCAGAGGGATGCCGCGCCACGATGCCCATGAATGAAGACAATGCCGAAACGCAGGAATATCAAAATCTTACGCCGGAAGAAGCACTGAAAGCCGCTGAAGCAGCGGTGCATCATGTTGAGATCTCATCAAGCGCAAAGATCATGCTGGGCCTGACGGCCTTTGTCGCGGCGATTTGTGGGGGTCTCTACGGTTACGACACGGGCATTATCTCCGGCGCGCTGCTTCTCATCACCTCCGATTTCCATCTGAATAGCGGCATGCAGGAGCTGGTGGCGTCGTCCATCCTGATTGGCGCGGTGGTGGGCGCCCTTCTGGCCGGGTCCATGTCTGAAAAATATGGGCGTCGTTTTACCGCAACCATTGTCAGTGCCGTTTTTGTGTTGGGTGCCATTGCCTGCAGTTTCGCGCAGAGCGTCACGCAGCTGATTATCTTCCGTGTCTTTCTCGGTCTCGCGGTCGGCGGGTCGACGCAGGTTGTGCCCATGTACATTTCGGAACTCGCACCAGCGGGGCGGCGGGGCAATCTTGTGACGATGTTCAACGTCGCGATTGGCATTGGTATCCTGCTTGCCAACATTATCGGTTTCGCCGCCCGCGATGCCTGGGGTTGGCGCCCGATGATCGGACTCGCGGCGATCCCGGCAGGTTTCGTGTTTCTGTGTCTGCTCTTCCTGCCGCGCAGTCCACGCTGGACAGCTGAAAATGAGGGCCTCAAATCGGCGATTGCTGAATTAAGCCGCATCCGCACGTCAAAAAAGGCCATTTTGCGCGAAATCCGAGAAATGCATGAAATTGCTGAAAGCACGGACCCGCTTGATAAAGGCTGGCGCGGCCTGGCTCAGCCCTGGGTGCGCCCCGCCGTGATTGCGGCTTTGGGTGTCGCCTTCTTCACGCAGGTGGGCGGGCTGGAAATGATGATTTATTATGCGCCGACATTTCTGCACGATGCCGGGTTCGGTAAAAACTCCGCCCTGCTGGCCTCACTGGGTGTGGCCATCACATATTGCATCATGACATTCCTCGGTTGTCTCACGGTTGACAAGATTGGTCGGCGTCGCCTCATGTTGATTACGGGGCCGATTTCCGTGTTAAGCATGATCGGGCTTGGTGTTGTCTTCTCCATGCATCCGGCTGAAGGCAGTGTCGGGGCGTGGCTTGTGATTTTCTTTCTGCTCAGCTTCATGGCCAGCAATTCGATCGGGATTCAGATCTGCGGCTGGTTGACGGGTGCGGAGATGTTCCCCCTCTGTATGCGCGGCCAGGCGACAAGCCTGTTTGCGGCAACATTGTGGGGTGCGGACCTTCTCGTGACCATCACAGCGCTGACACTCGTCCAGCTTGTCACATTGGGCGGCGCGATGTGGGTCTACGCGGCGGTGAATGTTCTGACCGTGCTCTTTGTGTTCCGCTTTGTGCCGGAGCTCTCCGGTGCGTCGCTGGAGGATATTGAATATGCGCTGCGCAAAAAACGTTTCGCGCCCCGCAAGGGCCATACGCGCATCGTGGATGCCAGCGATCTTTAAAAAGCGGCTCTCACCACGATAATTTGAAACGGGTCGCGCATCAGCCGACCCGTTTTTTTTCGCCTAAATGAAAAAAATGACAGGGGAACTGCCTTTCAAAGTCGCTGTTGAATCCGTGACGCATCCGTCACATGAGGCCTGATGCCGGTAGCAGGACTGACTTGAATGCAAATCGCGACGGAAGCGCATCGCCTCTGGCTTCTTAACCAGGGGCAGCGCCTGCTGGATTTTTCCAAAAATGCGCGCGTCGCGGACGGATTCTGCGCATTGGACGGCATGGGAGAAAAGCCGCGCAAAGCCGAAGCGGATGGTATACTGACCGCACGCATGACGCATAGTTTCGCGCTTGGTGCGCTTCTCGGCATTCCGGGAAGTCATGCCATGAGCGCGCATGGTGTAGACTGCCTTCTGCACCGCCTTAATGATCCCGAACATGGCGGATGGCAAGAGAATCGCGCCGATATATCGGGCCGGAAACAGGCTTATTACCACGCCTTCATCGCCCTCGCTGGCGCGACTTGTAAGGAAGCGCGCATTGAAGGCGGAGACGTTTTGCTGAACGCTGCGTCACACGTGCTGGAGACGCATTTCTGGAGCGAAGCGGAAGGCGTCGTGTATGAAAGCTTCTCCGCGGATTGGCAGGACCGGGAGGATTATCGCGGGGCCAACGCCAACATGCACACGACGGAGGCCATGCTTGCCCTCTCCGCCGCAACAGGCGACATGAAATGGCTGCAACGCGCTATGCGCATTCTTGAGCGTTTCGTGCATCACCTTTCGCGCCAGCATGAATATTGCATGGCCGAGCATTTTGACGCCGACTGGAATCTCCTGCCTGACTATAATATCGCGCATAAAACCGACCCGCTGCGACCTTACGGGCTGACACCGGGCCATTTTGCGGAATGGGCGCATCTGACGCTTAAGGCCGAAGCCCATGCGATAGCCAGGTTGGGCCGCGCGCCCACATGGATGTGTCCTGACGCGGAGGGTCTTTTCCGTAGCGCGGTGGAGAAAGGGTGGTGCCATGAGGGAAAAGGCGGCATCGTCTATACAATCGACTGGGAGCGTCGCCCCTGTGTCACCTCACGCGCGCATTGGGTGCAGGCGGAAACGATCGTTGCGGCAGACATTCTTTACCGCCGGACAGGCCATGAATATTATCGCGAATGGTATCAGAAACTTTGGGACTATGTCGATCTGACGATGATTGACCCCAAGCATGGGAGCTGGTTCAACGAAGTTGATGCGGAAGGGGTGGCATCGGGCATTATTTACCCGGGAAAGGCGGATCTTTACCACGCCTTCCAATGCACGCTCAGCCCCCTTCTGCCCATTGCGGCAAGCCTCGCTGAGGCGATCTGGCTGTCCAAAGCGTAACAGGCGCGGCGCCGTCGAGGCCTTGCCTCAGGGAAGAAGATGGTCGATTTCGTCGCTCTCAATCCGGTCATATCCGGTTGAGCCCGGCGGTGCGCCGGATGGCACGGATGACTCAGTTTCGATCTGATAAAGGATCGCGCCTTTTTCCCCAATTTTTTCAGCGATGAGAAGTGGCCCGGACCGCGCATTAAAGCCGCGGCCAGAGATACTCAGTGTGTCGCCGACACGCAATTTATTGCCACCGAGAAATTGGGGCGGAAAGCGGATTGTGACGCCACTATCCAGCACGACACCCCCGACATCGCCCTGTCCCGAATGGAGGAGGCGCACTATACGCCCGTCACGATGCTGGCTTTGCGTGAGGGCCAAAGCGGGCATGTGCCCTGAAGCACAGACCCAGAGTTCGCCCGTCGACACGGCGAAGGCGGAGATCATTTTGTATTTTTCGGAAATGAGACCTTTGACAGTTATATTCTGCCCCGGCGTCAGTGAAACACCGAGAATATCGGATCCACCAGGAAGAATAACCTCCCGGCCATCCGTGAGAATGATATTACCCGCCCCGCCGGAAATATCGGGGTAAACAGCCTTGATTCGGGCCGTGACGGTCGGGAGGACGCTGATATCAAATAGACAGGATGGCGACGTAGGTGCAGGCGCTGCCCGGGCGGCAGGCATTACACTCAGCAGCGACAGAACCGCTAAGCTGCTGATGATGCGTGCACCGATTTGCGTGTCCCTGCCCATATTCCCATCACGATCACGTTGATATTAAATGATTTCAGTGCCTGAAATGACGCATGCCGGTCAGCACCATCGCGATCCCCGCTTTGTCTGCCGCAGCAATCACTTCATCATCCCGGATAGAGCCGCCCGGCTGAATGACGGCGACGGCACCGGCCTCAATAATCGCCTCCAACCCATCGGCGAATGGGACGAACGCATCAGAGGCGGCCACGGATCCGACGGTCAACGCCGCTTCGGCACCACTCAGGGATGCCGCGTCCTGACTTTTCCGGCCTGCAATACGTGCCGAGTCCAGGCGTGACATCTGCCCTGCCCCAACCCCCACTGTCGCACCGTCTTTCGCGAAAACGATGGCGTTTGACTTGACATATTTGGCAACTCTGAAGGCGAAGAGAAGATCCTGAAGTTCCGCCTCCGTCGGTTTTCTGCGCGTCACAACTTTGAGTTGATCGAGCGTTACGCGGCCCGCATCGCGATCCTGCACGAGATACCCGCCCGCGACGGATTTGATGACACGGTTCTGCGCCTCAGGCGCGGCCATGCCGCCCGTTATGAGGAGGCGCAGATTTTTTTTGGCACGCAGGATTTCGCGCGCCGCCGCATCGGCATCAGGTGCAACGATCACTTCCGTGAAAATGCGCGCGATCTTCTCAGCCGTGGTGGCATCCAAGGGGCGGTTGACGGCAACAATTCCGCCAAAGGCTGAAACCGGGTCGCAGCGCAATGCCAGGTCCCAGGCTTCGGAGAGGGTTTCGGCCATGGCGACGCCGCAGGGATTGGCATGTTTAACAATCACGACGGCGGGGCCATCAAACTCACTCACCGCCTCGAAAGCCGCATCCGTATCATTCAGATTATTATAGCTCAGCGCTTTGCCCTGAAGCTGTTCGGCCGTGGCAACCCCATTGCGTTCTTCTGACGTGGTGTAAAACGCGGCCTGCTGGTGCGGATTTTCCCCGTAACGCAGGCTTTCCTGCAACGAGGCAGTGATGGTCAGTGTCTCCGGGAAGCGTGTGCCCTCCCGCCCCGCAAACCAATCGGCGATCATGGCGTCGTAAGACGCCGTGTGCGCATAGGCGGCCTGGGCCCAATGACGGCGCTGCGCCATCGTCGCCCCACCGGAAGCCAGGGCGTCAATCAGGGCCTGATATTGCGTTGGGTCCGTCAGAACGGCCACATGAGCGTGATTTTTAGCGGACGCGCGAATGAGGGCAGGCCCGCCAATATCGATATTTTCGATGCAATCTTCCGGCGAAGCGCCCGCACGCACTGTTGCGGCGAAAGGGTAAAGATTGACGCAGACGAGATCAATCGGTGCAATCTGATGTTCTGCCATTTGGGCGACATGCCGTGCATCATCGCGCCGGCCGAGAATGCCGCCATGAATCTGGGGCAGAAGCGTCTTGACGCGGCCATCCAGAATTTCGGGGAAGCCGGTGTGATCGGAAACATCTTTGACCGCGATACCCGCCTTGCGCAAAGCCTCCGCGGACCCGCCCGTCGAAAGGATTTCCACATTTTCCCGCGTCAGCGCCTGGGCGAGTTCCAGGAGCCCTGTCTTGTCAGAAACAGAGATAAGGGCGCGTCGAATGCTGAGGGGTGATGAAGAGGACATGAACCGATCCGCGATTAATGAAAGTTCAGAAAAATGAGGACATAGTCCGCATGAAGCTTTTGCGCAATGAGACGAGCGGAATGCGCGCCGAAATATTACTCCGACATCGGTGTGACGGTGTGGCCATTGGCGCCGTCAGCATAGTCCCACCCGCCGCCAAGAGCCTTGTAGAGCGCGACGAGCGCCACATTGATTTCCGTGCGGCTCTCCGCGAAGGCGGCTTCTCCCGCAAGGACGTCGCGCAGGGCGCTATTGACGTCGAGATAATCTGTTGCGCCCTCGCGATATTGCTGCCGCGTCGCGGAAAGCGTCTTACGGGCTTCCCGCAACGTCTCGGCCACGACGGCGTGACGGGTTTTAAATTGTTGATAAGCGGAAAGTGCATTGTCGACCTCATTCCAGGCCGTCAGCACGGTCTGCCGATATTGCAGCGCCGCCTGTTTCTGCGCGGCTTTCGTCAGGCGCAGATTGCCGGAGAGGCGTCCCCCTTCGAAAATCGGCAGGACCAGAGAAGGCCCCGTCGTGAATTGCCGCGCCGGCATTGAAAAAAATTGCTGCGCGCTGAGTGTCTGGGTGCCCACTTGTCCATTCAGGATGATATCAGGGTAAAATGACGCCTTCGCTGCGCCGATTTCAGCCGTCGCGGCATGGAGCTGGGCCTCCGCCTCCCTAATATCCGGTCGGCGATGCGCCAGGGCTGACGGCAGGCCGGTTGGCACGGTAGGGGGCGCCGCTGGCTGCATGTCAGGTTGACGCAACTCCACCGCGAGGGCTTCCGGCGGTTCGGCCAGCAGAAGCCCAATCGCATTGATGAGCTGGGTCTCACTGTTCTGCAGGGGCGGGATCATCGCGTCAATGGCCGTGACCTCACCCCGCGCCCGTGCCAGGTCAGCGGTGGTGTTGGCGCCCTCCCGATAACGGTCCCCGACCAGTTTGAGATTGGATTTCGCGATGTCGCGGGTGGCGCGTGTGACGCGCAGCACATCCTGCACGCCGCGAAGCTGCATGTAAGTATCCGATAATCTTGCAACGACACTCAGCGCCAGGGCGTGGCGTCGCTCCGTCGCGGCAAGTTGACTGGCGCGCTGCGCCTCCGTCATGCGGCGCACACGACCGAACAGATCGAGATCCCAGGAGGCGCCGAGCGTATTCTGGAAAAAATTATAATCGGTCGGCGCGTCAGGTCGTCGCGTCACGAGTGACACAAAGCCGGATTTGCTCTGATGCACGTAACTATAGGAGCCGGTCCAGTCCAGGTTGGGCAGCCCCTGGGACCGTGCGATGCGCACGCGCGCGCCAGCCTGATCGATACGGGCAAGCCCCTGTTTGAGGTCAAGATTCTGGCGGGCGAGTCGTGAGACGAGGCTGTTCAATTCCGGGTCACGGAAAGCCCGCCACCAACGCGTATCAACCGCGGCAGCATATGTCTGATCCGCCGCTTTCTGCTGCCCGTATCGCGCCGGTGCATGCATCTCCGGCGACTTGAAGTCAGGCCCGACCGCGCATGATGTGAGACAGAAAAAACCTGCAATCAGCTTCAGGCGCGCATTGAAAAAATAGGGGCGGTGGGCGCTCATTTATCCGTAATCGCCTCAGATGTTTTGGCCTGACGCCCTACTATATCAGCATTGCCGGTGTAAATCGTCGTTTCGACAGAGAACCCCATGCGCAGCAGATTTGCGAGAGGTTGATCAGGCGAGATGACAATTTTAACCGGCAGGCGCTGCACGATTTTCGTGAAGTTGCCTGTCGCGTTCTCTGGCGCAAGTGGCGCGAAAGCGGCGCCTGAAGCCGGTGGGACGCTGTCGACGACGCCATCGAGGTCGATATTATAGGCATCCACGTGGATACGAGCTTTCTGGCCCGGCTGGACATGTCGCAGGGCAATTTCCCGGTAGTTGGCGCGCACCCAAAGAGCATTCATCGGCACCAACGCCATTAAAGCCGCGCCCGGACCCACAAAATTTCCGTTCTGAACGGTTTTTTCACCCACCATTCCGTCAAAAGGCGCGATGATTTTCGTGTAAAAAAGGTTGAGTTCCGCCTGATGAACACGCGCCGCATCCTGTTGCAATGTTTTCAGCGCGGCCTCATGCCGGGCCGTTAGAACGCGTGTCTGTTCCTCCTCCGCCTTGACAGCGGCTTCCGCGCCTTCAATCTGCGCGCGCAATTGTTGGAGTTGCGCGGCCGTCGCCTGCCCTTCCTGCCGAGAGCCCGCGCCCGTCGCTGCCAGGTTCTTGAAACGGCGCGCATTGAGTCGGGCGAATTGCAACTGGGCTTTGAGGCGACGCACATTGGCCTGACGCTCGGTCACGATGGCAGGATGACGGTTCACCGTGGCTTCTGTGTCGAGGACAAGCGCCTTGTCCTGTGCCAGCCGCGCCTGTGCCTCGGCAAGCGCCGTCTCGTAATCCCGTGGGTCAAGCTGCACAAGCACCTGCCCGCGCTTGACCATCTGGTTATCATCGACGCGCACTGCCTGGACCTGCCCCGATATCCGGGGGGCAATTGTCGTGTAATGCGCCGTAACATAAGCATCATTTGTCCAGACACGACCACTCGGAAAGAAGACAATCCAGATGACGATTAGCAGAAATACGAAAACAACCGTGCCTGCCATGACAAATGGCAAATATGGGATCGGTTTTTGATCTTCATCAGCCATGAAACCTGCTTACTTCTCTCCAAAAATAATGCGTGGCGGGTAGGTGCGTTGTGGCACGATCAGCACCCACATGGTCATCGCGACCACAATGCCACCCATCACCATGTAAAAGTCGGATATCGTCAGAACAGCCGTCTGTTTTGCCAATTGCGCCTTGAAAGTGATCAGCGCGTCCGGTGAGCGCGCGGCGCCGTCCGGCAAAAGGGGTGGCGGGCGCTGCGACACCGGGTTCTGGCCCTGAAAAAGCCTGAACCTCTCCACGCCCAGCTGATCCGTCAAACGATCTGAATGGAGATGGCCGCGCCAGCGATAAGTAAGCTGCGCGAGCCAGATCCCCATTGACTCCGCAATGGCGCGCGGCGCGTTGACCAACGGCGAGGCAAACGGGCCGTCCGACGGTTTGAGCGAATTGGTCGACATCATCAGAAGGGGCAGCACGATCATGGGTGCGGCGAGGCCCTGCATAAATTGCCAGAGATAGAAATTATCACGGTTCCAGCTTGAGGTGACGAAGCTGCTTCCGACACAGGCACCAAGCATCAGCACAAGCCCGCACATCGTCACAACACGGGAATCGACATGGCGGAGGTTCAGGACCATGGCGAGGATGGGGAGCAGCGCAAACTGCATCATCGCGATGAGAAGCGTCAGGGGATAAATCTGCTCTGGCCGGTAACCCGCAACCGATGTCAGAAAGGAAGATGGAATGGCGCTGGATGACGCGTTTGTCAGGATGAAGGCAAACAGCATGACGTTGCCGTAAAGAAAATTCCGCGCGTGGAGAAGTTGAAACCGCATGAGCGGCACGGGGTGAAACCACTCATTTATAATGAAGAGCGGAAGGCAGATAAGGCTGATGATGCTGAGAAACCAGATGCCAGGGTGATTGAACCAGTCGAGGCGGTCACCTTGCTCCAACATCGTTGAGAACGCGCCCATCCCGGCGATCAGCAAGCCGGTACCGCGCCAGTCAAATAACTTGAAACGCTCGTAACGCGGCTTATCGACCGGCATCCCGACCCAGAGTAACGCTGTGGCGATCGCGCCTAAAGGTATCGCCTGCCAGAAGACGAAGCGCCAATCGACGAAATCCGTCCAAAGTCCGGCGAGCGCCGTACTCAGGTTAGGGAAACATGTCGCCGTGAGGGCATAGGCCGCCAAGCCATATAACCTTATATGTGGTGATAAGACTCTCAGGGCGACCGTGATCAGCATCGGGATCGCAAAACCTGCCGCGAGCCCCTCAATAATACGAAGTGTCAGGATAACATGGAGATTAACCGTCAGCGGGATAAGGGAAGCTGCACCGACGGACATCGCAGCGATGAAAAACGCAAAACGTCGCAGGGTGAAGGTCAGGGCAAGCCATTGTGACAGGCCCATCCCGATAATCTGGGCAGTATGAAAAAAACTGATGAACCAGGTGCCTTGATCATGACTGATGCCGAGCGCGCCGAAAATATCCGGTGCCGCGACGGAAGAGACCTGATCATTCAACTCCGATGTCATGGCGAGAATGATGACACCGGCCAGACCTGTTAAAGCGCGGCCTCGATCCGTCACCTTGCCGTGAAACCCCTGAACGTCAAAATCGCCCCCCTCGGCCTGACCCGCGCACGCGGGAAAGTGATCACTGCATCATCGTCAGATTATAAGATTTTTTAACATCGGCTCCTCAACATGTAAATCTCATGCCGGGACCACCGCGCCCATGTGCGCCACCTTGAGAGCTGATGGAATGATCTCATTTCTTACGTTTTTGACATAACTTATTGGTGTCTAAAGCGATTTTACGGTAAATCCGAGCCGATATTCCGGCATGTTTTATTGTTGCGGCTGGTGTATCTGGATATTAAACGATATCACATTTGTAATTTGTAAATGTTTCCATTTGCCCGTGGTTATTTTGCTCACTTTTACTTGAGTTCTAAAGGACATATGCCCACCTGTTGTAGATTAACCACAGGTGAACAATTTCGTTACAGTCAGTTACGAAATCGCGCTTGACCCGTTGCACGTCCCGTAAACGTCATGCAAGATTTCCGGCATATCCCTTCAACCTGAACGTAGAGCGATCAATGGCCGTATCCCCCGGAAGTCATCTTTACGCGGCCCTTTTTTTGGGCACGACCGTTTTGATGGCGTTACCATCCCCGATCGTGGCTGACACGATAAATGCGCCTCATGCGCACAAAAAAGTCACAGTGCGCGCCGGGCAAAAGCAACAGCATAAAATCGCGCCCTCAACGCGCGCAGCGGTGCCCGGGGCTGAGGTCCGTGCCGCCAAAGCCAAACGCGTGCTGTCCGCGCCGCAATCTTTCAATGCTTCCCAGGCGGAAAGCATTACCGTGACGGGCTCCATGCTGGGTGCTGGTAAAAACGTGGACCCCAATCCTGTTCAGGTGGTCACCGCGGCACAGATTGAGAAAACAGGCGCGACAAATTTGTCTGATTTCTTCTCCCGACTCCCCTCTGTCGGCTCTTCAGCATCGGGAAATAACAACCCCAATGGGGGTGGCGGCGTCTCCTGCACCGACCTGCGCAATCTCGGCCTGACGCGCGTCCTGGTCCTGATTGACGGCAAACGCACCACCGTGAACGGTAATTCAAATTGCGTTGACCTCAACAGCATTCCGCTTGAACAAGTCAAAAGTGTTGAAATCCTGAAGGATGGTGGCTCAGAGCTTTATGGCGCGGATGCCGTCTCAGGCGTTATCAACATTAAAATGCGTCACGATGTCGGCTATGGCAGCATCGATATTTACGGTGGCATCAGTCAGTATGGCGACGCGCCGGTGGGGCGCCTTTCCGCGTTTAAAGGCTGGAACTTCGATCACGGTAAGGGAAACATCACCCTTTTCGGCCAGTATCTGACCCAGACGGGCATTATGGCGCGCAATCGTGACTGGGCCAGAAATCCGCAGATGAACAACCCTGTCTCCGGCACACCGAGCTTCGGGTCCTCTCTGACGCCGAATGGGCAGTTCCAGACGGCGGATGGCAACTCTTTCACAACGACAAATGGCGGACAGAGCTTCCAGCCTTACACGTCGAAGGATAATTACAATTTCAACCGCCTTTCGTCTTTGACGAGCAGTTTTCAGAATGCGTCTCTTTCAGGTGATGCGCATTACGATTTCAACAAGCATTTCACCCTTTATTCAAACGTCTTATACAGCCATCGCACGAGTAATTCCTTCCTCGCGCCGGAGCCTATTCTGGGTTCTATCCCGCCAAGTCCCTACGCGTCGAACGTCACGGTGCCGGCCAATTACCCCGGAAATACGTTTGGCCAGGATGTGACAGCCTATAAGCGCATTGCTGAATGGGGACCGCGTCGCAACGAATATGCGACCGACACGGTCACGGCCCAGTGGGGTGCCAAAGGCGAAGCTTTCGATAAATGGATGTATGATGTCTCCGAAACCTGGGGGCAGAATGACGAGCGCGCGCAGATGATCAATGCGGGCAATTACGCCAGCCTGCTGAATGTGTGGGGTTTGCGAGCTGCCAATCCAGGCGACCCGAACACGTCGTTGATCTATGACCCCTCTGTCTGCATGGCGTCGGCAGGATGCTCATTCTCCAATATTTTCGGGCCGCTTTCCCCGGGGTCAGCGCGTTACTCCAATCTCACAACCGTCACCAATACGAGTTACACCTTCCACGACCTTAACTTCCGCGTGCATAAAAATGACGTCGTCAAAATGCCCTGGAAAAATGGTGGCAGCCTCGGCATCGCCTTCGGGATGGAGCATCGCGATGAGTCCCTTTCTTATCGTCCTGACCAATATATCTCGAGCGGTCAGGCCGCGACGAATGTGCAGTCGGCGACGCAGGGCGGGTTCAATGTCAGCGAAGGTTATCTGGAAGGCAAGTTACAGCTCCTGAAAGATGCTGATTACGCCAAGGATCTGACCATTGACGGTCAGGGAAGATTCTCCTCCTACAACACTTTCGGCACGACGAAGAACTGGAAGGTCGGGATCAACTGGTCGCCCTCACGCGACATTCGTTTCCGCGGCACGCTGGGCACGTCCTTCCGTCAGCCTTCCGTCTGGAATCTCTATGGTGGGCAGGCCGTGAGTTACGAGCAGGCTTTTGACCCTTGCGCCCAAGTTGGTTCCTACGGTGCCAATTCGGGTAATGTCGCGGCCGCCTGCGCGCGCGCCGGTCTCTCGCCGAATTTCCAGCAGGTGGGAAATGGTCAGGTTCAGACGCTGCAGGGTGGCAACCCCCAGGTGCAACCTGAGGTTGGCCGCACCTATACTTTTGGCACAGTCCTGACACCGCGGCAGATCCCCAATCTGATGGTTTCCGTCGAGTATTGGCACTATACAGTCAAGAACATGATCTCCCAGTTAGGGACTCAATATATCCTTGATCAGTGCTACGCGCAGAATTCTGCCGGTTACTGCGCTGACGTGCAGCGGAATGCGAGCACGGGTCAGATCCAGGCTGTGCAGGCGCTTTGGGGTAATAATGGTAGCTTGCGCACAGGTGGTATCGATTTCGATCTCGATTACGCTATTCGTCTGACGCGCCACGATCGCCTGTTGCTCAGCAATAATTTTCAGGGCCTCGTGAGCTATGAGCGGCAATGGAATAACGGCGGACCGTGGTTCAATTACACAGGTCGTCTCCTTTATAACAATGACAGCGGACAACCGCGCGTGCGGGATTACGCAACGCTGACATGGCGTCACAAGGATTTCAGCCTCACGTATATGATGCAATATGTGGGTGGCATGGTCTGGAACGATCAGACAAATGACATCACCGCGCAGACAGGGGGTCGCCATTCGACACCGGGGATCTTCTCACATGATTTGACGGCTTCCTACCATCTGAATCAGTGGAATTTCACTGTGGGCGTGAATAATCTGTTCGACAAGAAACCGCCTTTCGTCGTCAGTGCCGGGACGAACACAAATGTCTTCCAATATGGCTATCTCATGCTGGGCCGCAATGTGTTCGGCCAGATCGGTTTGGAGTTCTGACGCATCGTTTGATGGCGATCAGACGGGCAAAAAGGGGCTGCTTCGGCGGCCCCTTTTCATTTGATCTGTGATCTTGCACAAAAATTGCGTTCTGGATATTGCGAATTTTCCGTTTCCTTCGCATCATGCCCCTTACAAATTGTAAATAAGGCGTGTCATGGACGTTGTTATCGGTATCGATGTAGGGACGGGAAGCGCCCGCGCAGGTATATTTGACCTCTCCGGCGCGAAGCTTGCTTCCGCTGTTATTGAAACACAGTCATGGCGCCCGCAACCTGACTTTATCCAACAATCATCGGAGGATATCTGGCAGGCCGTCTGCCAATCTGTCCGTGAGGCCATGGGCAAAATCACAGATCCCACGTTACAGGTCTGCGGTATCGGGTTTGATGCAACATGCTCAATGGTTGTGCGAGACAGAAACGGTGAAAGTCTCTCCATTGATCCGCAAGGCGCTGCAGGGCAGGACGTCATTCTCTGGGCAGATCACCGTGCCCTCAAGGAAACGGCTGAAATCAACGCGATGGGGGATGATGTTCTCCGCTACGTTGGTGGCGTCATATCCCCCGAAATGGAGACGCCGAAACTTCTATGGATCAAACGGCACCTTCCACATATTTATCGTGAGGCCGGATATTTCTTCGACCTGCCTGATTTCCTGACATGGCGGGCAACAGGCTCGGATGCGCGTTCTTCCTGTTCCGTTACGTGTAAATGGACCTATCTTGCGCATGAGAAGCGTTGGAGCGCCTCTTATTTTGAGAAGATCGGCCTCGCCGACCTCGTGGAGGAAAATTTCCAACGTATCGGGCAAACGATATTGCCCATCGGGCAATGTGTCGGAGATGGTCTCACGACGCAGGCGGCTTCTGAACTCGGGTTACAGGAAGGCACGAAAGTCGGGGTTTCGATCATTGATGGCCATGCGGGCGGGATCGGTCTGCTGGGCATCGCGGATGAAGAGTGCGATTTCGACAATGTGATCAATCAGCGTGTCGCGCTGATCGCGGGGACTTCCAATTGCCACATGGCTGTCTCTCCGGAGGCGCGCTTTATTGACGGCGTCTGGGGGCCATATTACCAGGCCATGGTCCCCGGAATGTGGTTGACGGAGGCGGGTCAATCGGCCGCCGGGGCCTTGATCGACTTCAACATCAAAACCCACGCCGCCTTCCCTGCTCTCGAGGAAAAGGCGGCGCAGGAGAAGATCAATATCTACGAAGCGCTGAATGGCTGCATCCGGGAGATTGAGGCGCGCGAGGGTGAGATGCGCCTGACGCGGCGGCTGCATGTCCTGCCCGATTATAATGGTAATCGCGCACCCCACGCCAATCCGGAGAGTCGCGGCGCGGTGCTCGGCCTCTCACTCTCCGCCGAATTGCGTGACCTGGCCGCACTTTATCTCGCGACAATTCAGGGGCTGGCTTATGGCACGCGGGATATCATTGAGGCGCTCAATGCAAGAGGCTATGCGATTGACACGATCATCGCGACAGGGGGCGGCACGAAAAATCCGATTTTCCTGCGGGAGCACGCCAATGCCACAAACTGCCGTATCATCCTGCCGAAGGAACCGGATTCCGTTTTGCTGGGTTCCGCCATATTGGGCGCTATGGCGGCGGATCGTTTCAAGAGCTTCCCGGAAGCCATGGCGGCCATGAGTCAGCATGGCACCGTGATTGATCCTGATCCCCGTTCCAAGGCGTTTCATGACGCAAAATATGTGATCTTTAAACGAATCTATGCCGGGCAGGAGAATTTCCGCAACCTCATGGCGCCGTTCTGACGTCATGCAACCGCATTTAACGGGAGGTCCGATGATGAGGTCAGGCCCTCCGCGCATCGGCTGAGAAGGAGAAGTCATGTACGCTGAAAAATATCGTCTTGATGGCAAAGTGGCGCTGATCACGGGCGGCGCTCAAAATATCGGTCTCGCCAGTGCGACGGCGCTGGCCGAAATGGGGGCTCGTGTCATTCTCGGCGATATCAATCTTGATCACGGCCGCAAAGCCGCTGAAGGGCTTCGGCAGAAATCATTTGATGCACGCTGCGTCAAGCTCGATGTCACGTCCTTCAATTCCGTGCGCGCCTGTGTCAATGACATCATGTCGATTGAGGGGCGCATTGACATCCTCGTCGCCAGCGCCGGCATCTGCATTTCCGAAGTTCATGCTGAGGACATGTCAGAGGATCAATGGCTTAAGCAGATTGATATCAACCTCAACGGCGTGTATCGCACCTGTCAGACTGTGGGCAAAGTCATGATCGCGCAAAATTCCGGCGTTATCATCGCGATCGGCTCCATGTCGGGGCAGATCGTCAATCGCCCGCAGGGTCAATGTGCTTATAATGCGTCCAAGGCCGGGGTGCATCATTACGTCAAGTCGATCGCCGCGGAATGGGCAAAATACAATATCCGCGCCAATGTCATCGCGCCAACCTATATTGAAACCGAGCTGACGCGGTTCGGTATGGAAAAACCCGAACTCTACGATTCATGGATCGCCGATACACCGATGGGGCGTGTTGGACAGCCGGAGGAAATCGGGAGCGTTGTCAGCTTCCTCGCCTCCGACGCGGCCAGCCTCATGACGGGCGCGGTCGTCAACGTTGATGGTGGCTTCACTGCCTGGTGACACCAATCCCACCCGCCAAAGGGCGCGATGACGTCACTTATCATGCGTATAGGCGCGCTGGGTTGCCGGGCGGGCGATGATCGCATCGCGCCATTTCGCCACATGGGGAAATTGATCAAGATCGATGGATTGCGCCTTCCAGGTTTTCGTCCAAGGAAAAGCGGCCATATCCGCGATGGAGTATTCCGTTCCGGCAAGCCAGCCCCCGTTCGACGCCAGGCGCCGATCGAGCACGCCGTAAAGTCGTGACGTCTCATCCTGATAACGCTTGATGGCGTAAGGAATTTTCTCAGGCGCATAGAGGGAGAAATGGTGATTCTGCCCCAACATCGGCCCGAAACCTGCCATTTGCCAGAAAAGCCATTCCATTGTCTCCAGCCTGACCCGCGCGGTGCGTGACAGAAACTGCCCCGTTTTTTCCGCGAGATAGTGGAGAATGGCACCCGACTCAAACACGCTGATCGCCGCGCCCCCGTCAGCGGGCGCGTGGTCGATGATCGCGGGCATTTTGTTGTTCGGCGAAATCTTCAGGAAAGCCGGGTCAAATTGCGCGCCCGACGAAATATCGACGGGTATGATGCGATAAGGAAGACCTACCTCCTCCAGAAACATCAGAATTTTGAAACCGTTCGGTGTGGGCCAGAAATAGAGATCAATCATGCATCAACTCCCGTCTGCTGCATCACAGTTTTTACACAGCGTCATGCAGAACGGTAACCCTAAGCCGACTCCAGCGCCATTTTTAAGCACGGTAAATTCACTGGGTCGGACGAAGAAGAAGCCACACGATTTCAGGCAGAGTAAAACGTCGCCTTGTCAGTCCTTGAAGGCGCCTGGACGCCCATAACCACCCGGCGCACGGTGGGACATACGCCGCCCTCCCGGCCGTGCCGCATGTGGCGCGGCGTGTCCGCGTGCCGGGCCGCGTCCATTCTGATTGCCACGGCGACCGCCATGCCGACCGCCCCCGCCCAGAACGGGCGGTTTCATGCGGGATAATCGGGCCGTCTCGGAGTGGAAACGATGCTGATCAATGATCGTCAGTGATTTGCCGATCAGCTTTTCAATATCATGCAGCCACGCGCGCTGTTCCGCATCGCAAAGGGCAATGGCGCAACCATCGCGACCCGCACGCGCCGTGCGCCCGATGCGATGCACGTAGCTTTCCGCAACATTGGGCAGGTCGTAATTGATGACGTGACTCACATCATCGACATCAATGCCGCGAGAGGCGATATCCGTCGCGACGAGCACCTTGACCCGACCGGATCGGAAGCCAGACATGGCCCGCTCCCGCGCGCCCTGCGACTTATTGCCATGTATCGCTTCCGCCGCGACACCGTTTTTGGTGAGGAATTCAGCGACCTTGTTTGCCTCATGTTTCATCAGCGTGAAGATAATCGCCGATTTCACCTTTTCACTCGCCACGAGCTCCAAAGTGAGCGGCTTCTTATTTTCCGAATCGACAAAGAGGACGACCTGCTGAATCCGCTCAACGGTGCTGGAAGGCGGCGTCACGGTGACGGTCGCCGGGTTATTCAGCAGAGATTGCGCAAGGTCCGAGATGGCATTGGGCATCGTCGCTGAAAACAGCAATGTCTGACGCTTGGGCGGCAAAAGCGCCATGATGCGCTTGATGTCATGGACGAAGCCCATATCAAGCATGCGGTCCGCCTCATCCAGGACGAGGACTTCCAGTTGAGAAAGGTCGATATATCGCTGCCCGATGAGATCAAGCAGTCGCCCCGGTGCCGCAGTCAGAATATCGACGCCCGATCGCATCGCTTCCACCTGTCGGCCCTGACCAACGCCGCCGAAAATGACGGCGTGGCTCAGCCTCATATGCTTGGCGTATGACCGGATATTATCGTTGATCTGGGAAGCGAGCTCCCGCGTTGGCGCCAGGATCAGCGCGCGGGGGCAGCGGGGTGTCGTCGCCCTGGGGTGGCGGCTTATGTGGTCCAGAATCGGTAACGCAAAGGCGGCCGTCTTGCCTGTGCCCGTCTGTGCAAGGCCCAGAAGGTCACGCCCTTCCAGCAGATAAGGGATCGCCCGCTCCTGAATCGGGGTCGGGGTGACGTATCCCATATCCTGCAAGGCGCGTTGTATCGGTAGCGCAAGTTCGAGATCTGCAAAGGTAACCATCGAAATGCCCCTTCGGGACGTTTGAGCGGAATGGGGAGGAGAATCGATACCGGAATCGGCAGAGGACACATCTGCCACGGAAATTAATCAAAATAAAGATAATGATATGAATCAAATTTTTAAATAAAATGCGCCCCGGGTGAGCTTGACAGATTCCGCACTTTGAAAATCGGATATGAGTCATGCATAAAACAGATCGTTCGACAGCGCTGTTTCAAAGCGTTTCCGATCATGACTGTCGTGTTCGCCACGCGGCGAAACAGAGACCAAATTGTTTTGGAGACAGGTGTTTAGGCGCGCTGCAACATAAAGACAGCCTGGTCCGCAAATATATTGGCCAGGCGGGTTGAGCGGCGCCAGGGTGCCGAGGCGCCCGTGTCATTGACACCTAGCCACGCGACGACGCGGTAGCCATCACACCGGCATAGTTCAAGGAAATCCCTGATCGTGCAGGGATGGACATTGGGCGTTTCATACCAGGGCGTGTTCCAGACTCGCGTCATCGGCATCCGCCCGGTGGAGAGAAACTGCAATCTCAAACGCCATTGCGCGAAATTAGGGAATGACACGATCGCGTAACGGCCGATGCGCAGCATCTGCTTCAAGACTTCTCGAGGGCGCCCGACAGCCTGCAAGGTGCGTTGAAGCACCACATAATCAAATGCGAGGTCAGGATAGTCAGCAAGGTCGTGATCAGCGTCGCCATGCATGACGGGAAGCCCATGGGCAACGGCGCGCGTCACATCTTCCATATTGATCTCAATACCGCGCGCATCGCATTGGCGGGTTCGGAAGAGATGGTCTATCAGCGTGCCATCTCCGCTGCCAATATCAAGGACACGGCTGCCCGGCACGATCATGTCGGCAATGAATTTCTGATCAACCCGCATGGGGCGCTCCAGCGGCAACATAATGGAGTCGGGCCCCTTCGAGGAAGCCGCGTATCGTCCGCTCAAAATCCGGCTCATCAAGCAGGAATGCATCGTGACCGCGATCTGACTCGATCTCGACGAATGAAACGTTCACACCCGCCTGATTCAGGGCGCGGGCCAGCGCGCGGGATTGCGACGTGGGGAATAACCAGTCTGAACTGAAAGACACGACGCAAAATCGCGTGGTGCAGTTTTTGAAAGCCTTGGACAGGTCGCCATCATGGTCGGCGGCGAGGTCAAAATAATCGAGCGCGCGCGTGATCGTCAGATATGAGTTTGCATCGAAACGTTGCACGAAGCTTGACCCCTGATGGCGCAGATAACTCTCAACCTCGAAGATCTCACTGAAAAACGCGGCTGGTAGTTGAGCCCCTTCCTGTGAAGCCGCCGGGTTGCGGCGCGTCCGGCGGCCGAATTTCCGCGTCATGGCCTTTTCTGAAACATAAGTGATGTGCGCCACCATGCGCGCCACGGCGAGACCACGCGCCGGGACGACATTATGCGCCCAGTATCGCCCGTCATGCCAGTCGGGATCAGCCGAAATGGCCTGGCGACTCACCTCATTGAAAGCGATATTCTGCGCCGAATGATAGGGAGAGGTCGCGATGGGCAGGGCAGAGAATACGCGATCCGGATAGGTCACGACCCATTCAATGGCCTGCATCCCGCCCATGGAGCCTCCGATCACCGCAAAAAGCCGGTCGATCCCCAAATGTGTGATCAGCCTGGCCTGCGCCCTAACCATATCCCTGACCGTGATTGGCGGGAAAGACGTGCCCCACGGCGCCCCATCCGCTTTAAGGCTTTTCGGCCCGGTGGAACCCATGCAGCCGCCCAGCACATTGGCGCAGATGACGAAATACTGATTTGTATCGACCGGTTTCCCTGGCCCGACGAGGCGGGACCACCATCCATCCTTGCCGGTGACCGGATTGCGCCCCGCCACATACTGGTCCCCTGTCAGGGCGTGGCAGATGAGGATGGCATTATCTTTCGCGGGCGATAACCGGCCATAGGTGCAGTAAGCGACATCCAGCGGGGCAATGGTCTCACCACATTCCAGCGTGAGCCCGTCTTCAAAGCGCGTGGTCTCGCTCGTCTGGACGGATATAGCCTCTTTTTCAGACGATATAATCATATGGTCCCGTCCAAGATTCCATGCAGGACGCTCCGGTGACGCCATGACCGACTGACAAGTGGATTGCCCCCTTTTCCGGCAGATGGAGCCTGACTGATATGCCATTATCGCTGATAAGAGGCAATCGCCGGTTCGGCGGCCGCCATTTTCAGACCTCACAAACTTGTATGTTAAATGCCCCTTTAAACTCTCGGCGACCGCCCCTATCTCCACTCACTGTGAAACATCATGAAGGTGATCAGCATCTGCCTCCTGCGAGAGAGCCAACGTTGATCAGCGTCGGGATGGCGGGCATGTGTAGCCTGAATATTAAAACACGCGTGTCATTTTCAGACGGGCACGGTTTTCACCGCGTTTTTTTGTGAGATCCCGTTTCACTCAAGGAAGACCAGATCCTTCCTTTGAATGCATAATCAATCTGTGTCGTCGCTTATTGTGTCGATAAAGGAGTTACCCTGTGACAAAAGTTCTCATCCTGTATTACTCAACTTATGGACATGTTGAGCAGATGGCTCAGGCCGTTGCTGAAGGTGTGGAACGCGCTGGCGCCACGGCTGATATCAAGCGTGTCCCTGAACTTGTCTCAGAGGAAACCGCCAAGGCGAACGGCTTTAAGCTTGACCAGAATGCGCCTGTCGCGTCACCGGATGACCTGGTTGCCTATGATGCCATCATCGTGGGTGCGCCGACGCGCTTCGGCCGTATGCCGTCCCAGATGGCGCAATTCTGGGATCAGACGGGCGGCCTGTGGGCCAAGGGCGCGCTGATTGGCAAAGTGGGCGCGGCCTTCACCTCGACGGCGTCACAGCATGGGGGTCAGGAGACGACGCTTTTCTCCATCATCACCAATCTGATGCATCATGGCATGGTTATCTCTGGCCTGCCTTACAGCTTCCCCGGTCTCGTTGGGCTGGATGAGGTGCTGGGCGGCACGCCTTACGGTGCATCGACGATTGCTGGTCCCGATGGCTCACGCGCCGTCCATGAGACGGAGCGCGAAGGTGCGCGCTTCCTGGGTGAGCACGTCGCCAAGCTTGCCGGAAAGCTCGCCTGAGCATAGCGCGCGACCCTCTTAGCAGGCGCTTCACCGTCGCAACGCGTGTCGAAAGCACGCGTTGTTGACGGATGACCGAGGATGCTGCTTTCCTGATGATAGTTGGTCAGGCGCGCGGCGTAGGAGGGTTTCAGGCATGACGGCGTATCAACAATGACGATGAGTATCGACCTGGCCTCTCAGCCGGTTTTCACCTCCGTTCCCACCAAAATCTGTTTCCGCGCCGCGCGCGTGCCTTTGGCGCAGGCCTCTTACGAGAAGCTCGTCGCGCAATATGGTAATGTCGCGCTTGAGGAAGCAGAGGTCGTCGTGTGCCTTGGGGGGACGGGTTTCTCCTGGAAACATTGCACAAGGCCCTGCCTTATCATTTGCCGACATATGGCATTAATCGCGGATCCGTGGGCTTTTTGCTCAATCCTCTCAATGAAGGTGATCTGCCGGAGCGCCTCTTTCAATCTCTGCCCAACATCATGCGCCCACTGAAAATGCAGGCCACGGATGTGGAAGGTGAAATTCACGAGGCCATCGCTTTTAACGATGTGTTTCTCTTCCGGGAGACGCGGCAGGCCGTTAAACTTCGAATCGAAATTGACGAAGTGGAACGTATGCCTGAACTTGTCTGCGATGGCATTCTTCTCGCGACGCCTGCTGGCTCGACCGCCTATAATCTGTCCGCCCACGGGCCCATCGTACCGCTCAATGCGACACTGCTGCCTTTGACACCCATCTCCGCCTTTCGCCCCCGGCGCTGGCGGGGCGCCCTCCTGCCTTCTTCGGCACGCGTCCGCTTCTCACTCCTTGAGCATGAGAAACGCCCCGCCGCCGCCGTCGCCGATTTTACGGAAATCCGCGATGTCCGCGAGGTTCTTGTGCAGGAAGAGCGGGAAATTGGCGCGACATTGCTTTTCGATCCGGAAAATGATCTTTCAGAGCGCATTATCGCGGAGCAATTTGCGGAATAATGCGCATGACGGACCCCGCCATCTGACACATCGCATGTCACCTCGTCCGCGCCCGGCAGGCAAGGTTTTACACCCGGGCAAGCGCGTGGCGGGTCCTAAAGGGTCAGGCCGCACACGCCTATCGGTTCGGCCCTCAGGGGCGTTGAGGATGTCATTTTGACAGGCATGGTCCGGCTCGCAATCGCCCTCTTCCTCACCTATCTCGCTGTCGCCATGCCCTTGGCTGTGATCCCGCCTTTCGTGACAGGCTGGCCGGGCTACAGCACTTTCCTTGCGGGGGTCAGTGTCGGATGCTCATTTTTCTCGACCCTTCTGACCCGTGGGCGCGCCGGGCGGTTCTGCGACCAGCTCGGTAGCGATCGCTCCCTGCATCGCGGCCTGTTGCTTTATGCCATCGGGTGTTTCCTCTGTGCCCTGTCGGCTGTTTCAGCGCTGCCACTCACCCTCCGTTTCGGGATGTTAATTCTCGGACGACTCACGATCGGGGTGGGGGAAAGCTACACGATGGTCGGTGTGCATATCTGGGGCATCGGGTTGGAAGGTCATGAGAGGTCGGGGCGGGTTCTGTCCCTCACCGGGATGGCCATGTATGCCGCCTACGCGGTGGGCGGGCCAAGTGGGTTGTGGATTTACCATCATTGGAATTTCGCCGTCCTCATGCTTATTTGCATGGCCCTGCCCGGCCTTGGTTTCATCCTGACGCGCGGTCTCCGACACGTGCCACCTTCACAGGGTACGCGGCGCTCATTTATCGCCATTCTTTCCGCCATCAAATGGCATGGTGCGGGTGTCGCGCTGCAAGGTGTCGGGTTCGCCGTGCTGGGGGCGTATATCGCCCTCACCTTTCATCATCGTCACTGGGGGCATGGCGGACTCGGCCTGACGTTTTTCGGGCTGGCTTTCGTGGCAAACCGCCTCCTTCTCGGTGCCACGCCGGACAAGTTCGGCGGTCTGCCCATCGCTTTGGGGTCGCTTTTATTCGAAGCTGCCGGGCTTGCCTGTATTTCCGTCGCCGCAACGCCCGTCATAGCGCTTTTCGGCGCGGCGCTGGCAGGAGGTGGTTGTTCCATGGTCTATCCCGCTTTGGGGCGTGATGTGGTGCGCGTCGTCTCGCCGGATCATCGCGCCCTCGCACTTGGCGGGTTTGCCGCTTTCCAGGACGTTGCCTATGCTTTCACCGCACCCATTGCGGGCGCGCTCGTTGATGGTTTCGGTTATGGCACTGTTTTCATGCTCGCGGCTTTCTCCGCCGTGATCGGCGCCTTCATCGTCATCGGTCTGATGATGCGTGAGAAATCGGGGTCAAGTCTGACGGCCTGAAAAGCGTGGCGTCCCCGCATCATTTCCAATCGTAAAAGCGTCACTTGTTGAATCAACTTTACCTGCCACAAAAACGCTTTTATCAGCGAAGGGCTACGGGGAGGGCGCTTCTGCGGCACTCATTAGGCAGAAGGGGCTGTTGCTGCGTCATGCGCCGGGACTATTTTGTGACGCGCCGATTTCTGCATCGGGCGGTTATTTTCACCCTCTATGGCCTACCCCTGCAAGCACATAGTGCAGAAAACGCCGCTGCCCGCCCGGAAGCGGAAACCATCGAAGTCAAAGCGTCAGCGCTGCATGACAAAGCGGATTTCGGGGGTGGGGGGTTGATGCGCCCCGTTTATGCGGCACAGGCGACCAGCATCGTCTCCAAACCCTTCATTGACGCGCAGGCGCCCATTTTTTCCGCCTATCAGCTTGTCAATAATTTGCCCGGGGCGAATGTCGCGGCGTCTGACCCATTTGGCCTGTCCCCCTATACAAATGTGACGGTCAGGGGCCTGAATAGCGACGCACTTGGGTTTACGCTCGAGGGGACGCCACTTAACGACATTGCCTATTACGGCGCCTATCCCGCGCAATTTGCCGATGCGGAGAATTACCGCACTATCGCGGTGACGCAGGGCGCGGCGGCGATTTCCGACCCCGTCTTAAATGCTGCGGGCGGGTTGATGGCGCTGACCTACCTTCAACCTGCTAAAACGCCGGGTGGCACCGTCAATGTCTCTTATGGCGCCTACGCGAACAGCCGCCAGTTTCTGAGGCTTGAAAGCGGAGAGATCGGTCAGAGTGGCGTGAGGGGTTTTGTTTCCTACTCCCACACCACGGCGCATAATTGGCGCGGCCCAGGGGAGGATCGCCGCCAGCATGTTGATCTCAAATTCGTGAAATCCATCCGAAAACACTCGGATATTTCCCTCATCGGCTCATGGAATCGCGCGGTCTCCAGCTATTATCCACAAGTGACGCTTGATGCGTGGCATGCTGACGGGATCGGCGGCAGCAATAACCTCAAAGCCTGGTATGACGCGGGTCACGTCGCGCAGGCACAAAATTATTACCGCTTATGGGAAGCGCCCGAGCAGACTTTTTACGGGGGACTACCCAGTCATTTCGCCCTCTCAAATCATCTGAGCCTCCAAGTCACACCTTATGCGCAGGCCGCGTACGGTTCTGTCGCGAGTGGCGCAACGCTGCCGACTTCCGGCATCTATAATGGCGTCACGCCCGTCAATGGCCATCTGCGCAATCTTAATGGCGAGGGGGGTGATGCGGTCGTTCGGGCCAATGGCGTGCAGGAAAGTTATCGCACCGGCTTTAACGCCCATCTCAGTCTCGAAACCGGGCGCAATAAGCTGACTTTCGGTTACTGGTATGATTATTCCGATGATCGCGAGGTGCAATCCTTCACGCCCGTCGCGCCGGATGGCCGCGCGCCAAATCTCTGGGCGCGCCAGAAAAGCGGCCTTGTCTCCCTGCCTGACGGGCAGCCTCTCTATGGCAGCGCATTTCACACGATCGGGCAGGTCAATGCGCTCTATGTCAGTGACCGATTGTCACTTTTCAGGGATAAAATGGTGCTGGAGGCGGGATTTAAAGATGTGATCTACGCGATCCGGGGGACAAATAATCTTCCCAGTCCGCAATATCGCACGGGTGGGAGCTATCAGGTGCCGCTCCCTCGCATGTCGATAAAATATCATTTCCGGCCGGAACATCAGCTTTTCGCAAACGTCACTACCAATTTTCGCGCGCCATCAAGCACGGCATTTTACGATTATTACGATGTTACATCGGGGGCGGTCGTAACGGACGGGGCGCAGAAGCTTAATCCGGAATATTCAATTTCGGAGGAATTGGGTTATCGATATTTCGGCAAAAAGCTTCTGGGCAGTGTGACTTTCTTCAACTACAACTTTACAAATCGGCAGATAACGACCGAGATTTTCCGCTTCGGCGCGCCGGTGCAGACGACGGTGAATGCAGGCGGGCAGACCTCGCGCGGCGTGGATGTTGAAATTTCGATGCGACCCTATCATCACTGGAGCCCCTATATCTCAGCCGAGTATCTTCATGCGACGATCGATAATGACATCGCCGTCGATCGTGACCTCCTGCCGACCCGGGGTAAAATCGCGGTACGCAGTCCTGCCCTCCAGGCCTCTATCGGCCTTTCTTATGATAATGGGCATGTTTTCGGGATGGCGACGGCCCATTATACCGGGCGGCAATATGCGAGCTTCATGAATGACGTTGCGATGCCGGGCTATGTGACGGGCAATCTCGCGCTGGGCTATCGATTTGACGATCGCTTGCGATTGAAAGCCCCGAATATCCGCGTGAACTTTACCAATATCGGCAATAACCACGCCCTCTCAGGCGTCTCGAGCGTTACTCTTGCGGGGAGAGACACAATCGGCCGTCGCGGCACGCGTATCGCGGCGAGTGACCCGCTCTTTTACATTGGCAGCGGCTTCGCCGTGCTTTTCACGGCAGGTGCAGGGTTTTGACGGAGGAACACGCAGACCATCAGTTTGGCGTCGATGGCCCGATGGCCCCCCGTATCTGGCCCGCCATGACAGAGGCGGAGAGAAGACTGCTCATTCCCCACTACCCTTTTCTCGAAGATGCGCCGGAAATCAGCCACCACTCGCCGCGCCCTTTTTCCTCCGCCTGTATTTTCAGCGGCGCATCAGGTCGGTTTTTTGTCAAACGACATGACCACCGGGTTAAAAACGAGGCCAGCCTGCGGGAGGAGCATCGCTTTGCGCAATATCTAGCGGGCCGCGCCCTGCCCGTGCAGCCTTTCCTCAAAAATACTCAGGGGGAGACGGTCACACGGTGCGGCGATTGGGTTTATGAACTCACGGCGGCATCGCCTGACGTTGATCTTTACCGCGATGTTCCGTCATGGGAGGGGTGGTTCAACCCCGCGCAGGCCCACGCGGCCGGTCGACTCCTCGCGCAGTTTCATGATGTGATGGAGGATGACACCGCCCCGGCGCGAGCTGATCCCCAATTGGTCTCAAATATGGACATGCTGCGCCGCGACGATTTCGCATCTGCCCTCGATGCAGCGGTCGCGGATCTGACGCCGGCAGGGAGAGGGCTTCTCCACCATTCGGCTTACAAGCAGGCAAGGGCCGCGTTTCACACATTTCATGACGCGTTGAACCCCCTCCTGTCGCACCATAAGCCATGCTGGGGCCATGGGGATTGGCATGGTTCCAACCTGATGTGGCGGGGCACGGGGGAGGATGCCGTGCCGGTGTCCGTCTTCGATTTCGGCATGGCGGATCGCACCTCCACCCTTTTTGACCTCGCCATCGCGATTGAACGCAGCATGATCACCTGGCTGGCCCCCGACATGAGCCAATGGCAGGTGCGTTACGATGCGCTTGGGGCCTTCCTGCGCGGTTATGAAGCGCGACGGCCGCTTTCCGCAACGTCACGCCAGGCGCTGGCCGCCGTGCTGCCCCTTTGTCATGTCCATTTCGCCCTCAGTGAACATCGCTATTTTGCTTCTCTTCTCCATGATGATCACAGTGCGCGGGTGGCGTTCGAGAAATATTTCATCGGCCATGTGGAATGGTTCCAGACGCCGCCAGGTGAATCCCTTCTGCGATATATCGTGCAGGGTGAAAAACCGGGTGCCACCCTATGAGCCTTGTCGAATGTGCGGGCGTCGTATTGAGTGCATGTGGCGTGTTTCTGGAGACGCAACGCGTCGTGCTGTGCTGGCCCATCAACATCATCGCCGCTGGCTGCTATTTTTACATATTCGGTGACCAGCATCTTTATGCGGATGCCGCGCTTCAGCTTCTTTTTATCAGTTTGTCCCTTTACGGGTGGATGTTATGGCGGAAAAAGCCATTGACCTCATTCCGCCCGGCGCCAACACCTGGATGGTTTACGACGCAATGTTGCGGCACGATTTTTGCAGGTATCCTGCTCGGCCTAGCTTTATCGCGTTGGTCGCGTGATCCTGCTCCTTACGCGGATGCAATGCTGTCAGCTTCCAGCGTTCTGGCAACTTACTGGATGGCGCAACGTCTCCGGCAGGCATGGCTTGCCTGGATTGTCACAAACGGCGCCTATGTCCTCCTCTTCCTCTCCCGGGGCCTGGAGGCCACGGCCGCGCTCTATGGCGGCTTCATGCTTCTCGCCATCTATGGCTGGTTCAAATGGCGTTTCAATCGTGACGTCGCGACATGACACCACGCCGAGGCTTCGCTATCCTGGAAAGACGATGACTGACGCTCGCCCCGCGCCCGAACCCGCGCCCCGCCCCCAGAAAACCGGCAGAGATTACGCCCGGTTTCTGCGCTTCGCCGTCGTCGGATCTTTCGGATTTCTGTGGGATACCGGCACTGTCTATCTTTTACGGCCGTTCATCGGGCTGACATGCGCGCTGTTGGCCGGGTTTTTTGTGGCCTGCTCCATCAACTGGTTTGTCAATCGCATCTGGACTTACGGCCATATCTCTCATGGCGGACACGTGCTTACGCAGTGGATGCGCTTTCTCAGCGCCAATAGTCTCGGATTTGTCCTTAATCGTGGTGCGGCACTCATCCTGAGCTTTAGCCTTCCCTTCTGTGAAAAAAATCCGGTTATTCCGGTGGCGGTCGGTGCGATTATCGGGCTTGCGGCCAATTTCAATCTTTCAGATCGGCTTGTATTTCGTGCAGATCGCGCCAAATCAGGCAAGGGCGTCTAACCGCCCCGTTTTTACTGAGACCTGCTCACTCCGACGCATGTCAGCAGGATTTTCTCCCTTATCCATTTTCTTTACAGGATATTTGTAATAGGGAGAGGCCTCACACTTCTTGTTTGACAGCGTCCCGAGAGACCATGACGATCAAAGCCCTGAACAATACGACTGCCGAGCTCCGCGCCACCTTTTTGAATTACTTCAAATCCTGCGGGCATGAAGTCATTCCCTCCGCATCGCTGATCCCGCAGAATGACCCGAGTCTGATGTTCACCAATGCGGGGATGGTGCCCTTCAAGAATGTGTTTCTCGGGCAGGAAACCCGGCCCTATCAGCGCGCGGCAACGGCACAGAAAGTCGTGCGGGCGGGCGGGAAGCATAATGACCTCGATAATGTTGGTTACACGGCGCGCCATCTGACATTTTTCGAGATGATGGGCAATTTCTCTTTCGGCGATTATTTCAAGGCCGAAGCCATCGAATTCGCCTGGACGCTCCTCACCAAAGGCTTCGCCCTCCCGAAGGAAAAGCTCCTCGCCACCGTTTATGCGGAGGATGAGGAGGCAGCGTCACTCTGGCGGCGCATTGCCGGGCTGCGTGATGACAGGATCATCCGCATCGGGACGAATGATAATTTCTGGCGCATGGGGGATACAGGGCCATGCGGCCCGTGTTCAGAGATATTTTATGATCACGGGCCCGATGTCTGGGGTGGCCCGCCCGGCAGCCCGGAAGAGGATGGGGACCGTTTCGTTGAAATCTGGAACCTCGTCTTCATGCAGTTTTTTGAAGGTGAAGACGGCACGCGGACATCATTACCCCGCCCCTCCATCGATACGGGTATGGGGCTGGAGCGCTTCGCCGCCGTCATGCAGGGCAAGCAGAATGTCTGGGAGACGGACCTCCTTTATGGTCTGGTCGAGGCAACCGCTGCGCTGACTCGCACGGACACGGCCGGGTCGATGCTACCCAGCCAGCGCGTTGTTGCCGACCATCTGCGCTCCTCCGCTTTTCTGATTTCCGACGGTGTGCTGCCGGCGCGTGACGGGCGCGGCTATGTGCTGCGCCGCATCATGCGCCGCGCCATGCGCCACCTGAAACGGTTGGGCGCGACGGAACCAATGTTCTACCGCCTCGTGCCGAACCTCGTCTCCGAAATGGGGGCAGCCTACCCGAAGCTGCGCAGTTACGAAGCCCTGATTACAGAGACAATGCGTGGTGAGGAGGAGCGCTTCATTGCCCTCCTGGATCGCGGCATGGCGTTGCTGGATCAGGAACTCGACAAGCTCGGCGCTGGCGCTGTGCTGCCGGGGGACGTGGCTTTCAAACTTTACGATACTTACGGATTTCCGCTCGATCTCACGCAGGATGCTTTGCGGGAGCGCCATGTTGAAGTCGATGTGGCAGGGTTTGAGACGGCCATGCAATCCCAACGCGCCCGCGCCCGCGCGGCCTGGACGGGGTCAGGCGATGAGGCGACGGATTCCATCTGGTTTGATGCGTTGGAGAAGTTTGGTCCGACGGACTTTGCCGGGTATGATTCCGAGAAAAGCGAAGCGACCATCCAGATGATCGTCAAGGGCGGCGAGATTGCGACGGAAGCCGTCCCCGGAGACGAGATCGCCATCATCCTTGACCGCACGGTTTTTTATGGGGAGAGCGGCGGGCAGGCGGGTGATCATGGGCATCTCTCCGCCTCAGGGATCAATATTGAGATCACAGAGACACAGCGGCGTAATCATGATCTGATCGTGCATTACGGTAAGGTCAGGCAGGGGCCGGTCAGGGTCGGTGCTTCCGTCACGGCGGAGATTAATGGGGACAGGCGTCGTGACACGCGGGCGCACCATTCGGCGACGCACTTGCTGCATGAAGCGCTACGCCGCAAACTGGGCGCCCATGTGACGCAGAAAGGCAGCCTCAATGACCCGGATCGCCTGCGCTTCGACTTCTCCCATCCACAAGCCATGACGTCAGAGGAGTTGCGGGCGGTTGAGCAGGATGTGAATGCGATGATCCGGGCCAGCCACCCCGTCCTGACGCGGGAAATGACACCGGAGAGCGCGCAGAACGAGGGCGCAATGGCGCTTTTCGGTGAGAAATATGGTGATAAGGTGCGCGTCGTCTCCATGGGCGCTGCGGAATCGGATCGAAACGCCTACTCCATTGAGCTTTGTGGCGGCACCCACGTGCACAATACGGGTGAGATCGGCGTTTTCCGCATTCTCAGCGAGTCCGGCGTTGCGGCCGGGGTGCGACGGATTGAAGCTGTGTGCGGCCGCAAGGCGGAGGAACTCGCACGGCAGACCGAGCAGAGTTTGAAAGACATTGCCGCCCTCCTCCGCGTCCCTGTCGCGGATGCCAAAGCGCGCGTGCAAAGTCTGTTGGATGAGCGGAAAGCGCTTGAGAAGAAACTGGCGGACCTTCAGGTCAAGATGGCCTCCGCCACCTCGGCGGCTGATCAGGAGATCATCGGCAAGATCACCTTCATCCCGCGCTTCATCGAGAACCTCCCCGCGCGTGAATTGCGGAACGCGGCTGAAAATGCTGTTAAAAAGCAGCAGAACACCGTGATTGCCGCTTTATCTGACGCGGACGGTAAAGGTAGCGTCGTGATCGGCGTCACGCCGGATCTGACGGACAAACTCGACGCGGTCAGCCTCGTCCGGGCAGCAGGTGAAGTCATGGGGGGTAAAGGCGGTGGTGGCAGTAAAACCCTTGCCCAGGCGGGTGGGCCGCACCCTGAGAAGGACAAGGTTTTTGCGAAAATGCGGGAAATTCTTGCGCAAATATGACCGCTTCGTGACAAAGTTTTTCCGTGGCGGTTTGCGGTGGACAAAGGAACGGGTGGCCTGCATCGTTGTTTGAAAAAAATCTTACAACTGCGCGGGCCGATAAGCCATCGCGCGAGAGCAAAGAGCGCCTGAATGAAGCCAGAAATCAAAAACAGCCTTATCCGCCTTCTTGAGGGCGTTCAGCTTTTCGACGAGACTGTCTATAAAGAGCATAAGGCGTTATTTGAGACCCTCGCGGAGTCGCAATCCCCCTCGACGCTGTTCATCACCTGCTCAGACAGCCGTATCAACCCCAATCTCATCACCCAGACCCTACCAGGGGACCTCTTCATCGTCCGCAATGTCGGTAATATCGTGCCGCCTCACGGAGAGATGATGGGGGGCGTTTCCTCCGCCGTCGAATATGCCGTTATGGCCCTGAAAGTAAAACATATTGTAGTCTGCGGCCATTCAAATTGCGGCGCGATGACGGCATTGTGTGACCTCAGCTCCCCCAAATTTGATGAGATGCCGACAATCCGTCGCTGGCTGCAAAATGCCGAAGCGGCGCGCGCCGCGGTCACAGGTCTCAAAGCGCAGGATGCCGGCCCCGCCACGGTAAGGGAGCTTGCCGAACAGAATGTTCTGCTGCAACTTGCCCATCTCAGGACGCATCCCGCCGTCGTGCGGGCGCTGTCTCTCGGGGAGGCAACGTTACAGGGATGGTTCTACGATATTGGTTCGGGCCAGGTCATCATACTCGATGAACAAACGAGAAAAACGCGTCCGGTCAAAGAGTTGCTGGACGATCTTAAGGCTAAATAACAACGGCATCGCGCTGGCCTTACTGGCTCTGGCCGTCACGACACCTGTGCGGGCGGCGCGCATCAAATTGGCCACCTGGAATATGGAATGGCTTTCGCACCGCCCACTTAGCGACCCGTCTCTTCCCTTTGACCGACCGGATCGCGGCCCTGAGGATTACCGCCTCATCGCCCTTACCCTCGAAAAACTTGCCCCGGATATCATCGCTTTACAGGAGGTTGATGGCGCAAACGCCTTAACCGGATTATTCAAGGACGGGGCCTATCAGTTTTTCATGACGCCCACCCCCATTGCGCAACGGGTAGTTGTGGCCGTGCGGCGGGGCTATGACGTCACCCTCAACCCGGCCCTCATGGCACTCAATGTCAGTCCGAAAGGCCACCATCCTTTGCGGGAGGGTCTCGATCTCACAATTGCCATTGGGAAGCAGCATCTTCGCATTTTGGCGCTGCACCTCAAAACAGGGTGTTGGGAGCAGCCCCTCAATCAACGCCTCCATGCCTGCCCGCTTCTCTATCGGCAATTATCGATCGTCGCGAATTGGGTGGCGGCCCGGCAAAGTGAGGGCGTTCCATTTATTCTGATTGGCGATTTCAATCGACGCTTTACCGATCAAGATCCTGCTTTTAAATTATTATCGCGTGATGCAAAGCTCACGCTTGCGACAGAAGGTCTGGCAAGCCCCTGTCACGGCGGAGAATATTTTATCGATCATATTATCCTGGGGGCCATGGGACGCGCGGCATTCGGCAATCATTCCTTACGGGTAATGACATCTATGCAGAAATTCGATGGAGTTGAGCCGTCCGACCATTGTCCCGTTTCCGTCGAGATCGAACTCAACGCCGTGGCGGGTGCGTCACCAACGCGGAATGCGGCGGGGTAATCTGTCTTGCAACAAAGTTAAAGGGCTGAAATACTGGGCACGTTGTTCAAAATCGATTTGAGGCGCATGAGATGAAACGCTCGATCCGCATCGCGGATGATAATAAGGTTGTCATCACGGGTAACCGGTTGAAGGATGGGCGTATTGTATGGCTTGCGGCTTCCGGCCAATGGTCAAATTCCATTTATGACGCCCAGCAGCTTGATTCAGACGTGTTTCAAACCTATCTCGATGACGCATCCAAACGTGCGGCCGGGGATGGCATCATTGATGTTTATGAAGTGCCCGTTACGCCGGGGCACCCGCCCTCACCCATCAGCATGCGCGAGAGGATCCGGGCATTCGGCCCAACCACGCACCCACAATTTGCAGTAAAATCAACACCATGAGTTCTAGAAGCCCGATCGGCCACTATCAGTATGAAGAGATTGACCGTGCATTTCTCAAAGCGCGCGTCGATGAGTTCGCCGAGCAGGTTGAACGTCGTCTATCCGGTAAATTGACGGAAGACGAATTCAAGCCGCTACGCCTCATGAACGGGCTTTATCTGCAGTTGCACGCTTACATGCTGCGTGTCGCCATTCCCTACGGGGTTCTGGATAGTCGCCAGATGCGGCAATTTGCGCACATCGCCAAACATTATGATCGCGGTTACGGTCACCTCACAACACGTCAAAATATCCAATTTAATTGGATATCGCTTGAGCAGACGCCGGAAATATTGCGTCAACTGGCACAGGTGGACATGCACGCCATTCAGACAAGTGGCAATTGCATCCGTAACGTTACCAGCGACCATTTTGCAGGCGCGGCGCATGATGAGCTTTTTGACCCGCGCGTCCATGCGGAAATCCTGCGTCAATGGTCAACCCTGCATCCTGAATTCTCCTTCCTGCCCCGTAAATTCAAAATTGCGATCACGGGTAGCGTTGAGGACCGGGTCGCGGCGCGTTTCCACGATATTGGTATTCTGGCCCGGCAATCTGAAAAAGGGCCGGTCTTCCGCATCTTCGTCGGCGGGGGCCTCGGCCGCACGCCTCTGGTGGGGAAGGAATTATTTGATGATGTGGCGGAATGGGACCTCCTCAAAACGGTGGAGGCTGTTCTACGCGTTTATAACGCCCATGGCCGGCGCGATAATATCTATAAAGCCCGCCTGAAGATATTGCTGCAACATCTTGGTATTGAAGAATTTCGTCGTCAGGTGGCGGAAGAAATCCAGATAATGGATGACCGGCATTATGCGCTGCGTCCTGAAATTGTGGACAAGATCAAAGCGCGCTTCGCGGTCCCGACCCTGACAGAGACGGATACGGCGGCGGCCGACATCTCTGCCCACCGTCAGCAGGATAAGAATTTCGATCTATGGATGGCGAGCAACGTCACCCGACATAAAAACGATGCTTATGCGGTGGTGACGATCTCCGTTAAATCGCCCGGAGAAATCCCCGGCGATCTGACGAGTGGTCAGATGGCACGCATCGCCGCATTGGCGGATGAGATGAGCTTCGGTGAAATTCGCGTTTCCCACCTGCAAAATCTCGTTTTCGGGCATGTTGCGCGGAAAAATCTTTTCCGCCTCTGGTCGGCCTTGCAGGAGATCGGTCTTGGTGGCGCGGCGAATAATCTCATTGGCGACATTATCGCCTGCCCCGGACTTGATTATTGCGCTTTGGCCAATGCCCGTTCCATCCCGATCGCGCAGAAACTCAGCCAACGCTTTGCAAGTTTCGCCCTACAGAAGGCGATCGGACCGATTTCAATCAATATTTCCGGATGCATCAATGCGTGCGGGCATCACCATGTCGGGAATATCGGCCTGCTCGGCGTCGATAAACGCGGTGAGGAGTTTTTCCAGATCACTTTGGGCGGACGCGCTGGTGAGGATGGCAAAGTCGGGTCCATCCTCGGTGCCGCTCTAAAAGAGGATGAGATGGTCGATGCGATTGCGCGGATCATTGATCGTTTTCTTGAGCTTCGCGCGCAGGATGAGAGTTTCCTGGCGACTTTAGACCGTCTCGGCGAATTACCCTTCAAGGAAGCTGCATATGAAACGGTTTGACCTTAAAAGCTGCGTTTCATCACCCATGTCGCCCGATAGCGCTGCCGTGACGCTGCCTGAGGCGACGGGGGCCGCGACCTCCATCCGCTTGAACGTTGATGACGATATTGCGGATTTGAAGCCTTTTTTACCGCATCTACAAAGCGTTATCCTCGTTTTCCCGAGCTTTCGGGACGGACGCGCCTTCACCCAGGCACGCGCTTTACGGGAAAAGTTGAAGTTTGCTGGAGAGATTTTGGCGGAGGGCCACCCGCTTCCAGATCAAATCGACTTCATGCGGCGCTGCGGTTTCGATGCGGTTCTGCTTGAGGATGATGCGGCCTGCACGGCGTGGGCCGCCCATAAGACGCATTTCCCGCAAAATTATCAGAACCGCTTTTTCCCGTCAGAGTCACCTCAGGGCTAAGACGAGATCGCGTCATACGGTACGCAGCTGGATATCATTCCCCTGCTTGCCGCTTGACCAGGGTTTCAATCAAACTTCCGCTCTCTGCTTCAAGGATCGGGCAACGACCTGGGCGACAAGCGCAAGCGACAATGCACCGGCATCCGGATGGCCGATGCTCCTCTCCCCATGGGTGCGTGATCGACCACGCCGGGCCTGAAGAAGGCGCGTCGCTTCTGCTTCCCGCTGCGCGGCTTCCGCGCCCTTCTCCCACATGGCGGCAAGATCTTCCTGTGTCTCAGCCGCGAGAGACGTCGCCAGAGGGTCAAGCGCATCAACCAGGGTTTTATCGCCCGGCTTCGCCCCGCCCAGACGCATGATGACATCCCTTGCTTCCATGACACCCCGCGCCATCTCATGGGCTGTTGCCTGCTTCTCATCACTCAGCTTTGTGCTGAAGGCGTGCAGACCGGCGCCCCAAAGCGACCCTGACGTGCCACCCGCCCGATCCGCCCAGGCATCGGCGGCAATCGCCAGGACGGTGCGCGCACCCCCGCCAGCCTGCGCCGCCGCGCGCGCCGCTTTGGCGGCCGCGTCAGAGCCGCGCGCCATACCCTGCCCATGATCCCCATCGCCCGTCTGCGCATCAATACGTCCCAACTCGACCTCCGCCGCGGCCAGAGCCTGCGCAATCGCCGTCATGACCCGCGCGACGCAGCGCCCGCCCTGCCTGCCTTCTTCCGTCGCGGCGGGGGTCGGCACGGTCGCTTCGGCAGGTTCAGGCGTCAAAGCCTGAAGCCCCGCCCCCTCAATGCGTTCACGCGTTAGGGCCGGGCTGATGACGGGGGCGCGCCAGAGCGATTCCAGCTCGGTGTCGAGCCAGGTGAGCGTCAGGGAGCAACCCGCCATGTCGAGGCTGGTGATAAACTCTCCGACACATGGCGCGACGAGTTTCAGCTCGTGCCGTCTCAGTATCTCGGTGATATGAGTCCAGAGGACGAAAAGCTCCTCATATTTCGAGGCGCCCAATCCATTGAGGATGACAGCAACAGATTGCGACCCGTCTGACGGCTTTTCGGCAAGGAGCGCTGCGCAGAGACGTTCCGCGAGCGCCTGCGCGTCAGGGATCAGCGTTTCCTCCAACCCCTGCTCACCATGCACACCAAGGCCGATGGCCATCTGGCCCGCCTTCACGGTAAAAAGCGGCGCCGTTTCACCGGGAAGCGTGCATCCTGCGAAGGCCACGCCCAAACTCTGCGTCCGGCGATTGGCTTTCTCCCCGATCGCCATGACCGTATCGAGGTCAAGCCCCTCTTCCGCCGCAGCACCCATGATTTTAAGGACGGAGAGATCGCCGGCGATGCCACGGCGCTCAACATGACGCGCAACCGGTGCGCTGGCAACGTCGTCGCTGACCGCCATGAGGCGCGTCGGGATGCCCTCAGCATTCAGCCTCTCCGCCGCGATGCTGAAATTCAGGACGTCGCCCGCGTAATTTCCGTAACCCAATATGATGCCGCGCCCTTGATGGGCTGCGCGGGCCGTCCGGATGATGGCCTGCGTTGACGGCGAGGCAAAAACATCCCCAGCGACGGCCGCATCCGCAAAACCCTTCCCGACATAACCGAGAAACGCAGGATAATGGCCTGATCCGCCTCCAACGACCAACGCAACTTTCGGGTCAGCCGGTGTCTCCCGACGCATGACCCCATCCGGGAGAAGGCGCACTATGGGCGCATGGGCGAGGGCAAAACCCTGTAGAGCCGTTTTGGCAAAGCGTGATGCCTCCGCATTGCAGATTTTCGTCATGCGACCAATATCCCTTCCTCTGACCGACGCGGTCTTAAGATATCATTTCCATCCGGGTTGGCTAACAGCTGTTCGTTATCGTCCGCTGCTTAATTCTGATCAAAAAAAACGGCCCCGAAGGACCGCTTTTCTGCATAACGCGTCGGGTACCCGGCTTATTTGGGTGCGGCGTATTTCCTATCCAGCGCATCAATGCCGGCAACATTTTTTGCCGAGGCGCTCGCAGGGTCAAATGTTTCATTCAGCCAGGCTTCCGCAATGGATTTCGCCAATTCCAACCCGATAACGCGTGCGCCCATCGTGATGATCTGCGCGTTATTGGAAAGCGCCGCGCGCTGGGCTGAATAAGTGTCATGGGTGAGGGCGGCACGAATGCCAGGGATCTTATTGGCGGAAATGCAGACCCCGATCCCCGTGCCACAACAGAGAATGGCGCGCTCGAACCGGCCCTCTTTCACCGCGAGAGCGACGCGTTCACTCAGGCTTGCATAAAGCTCCGCCGCGCCACTTTCCGGTTTGGAAAGGTCGGTCGCATCGAAGCCCTTTTTCTGGAGGTGGGTTGTCAGCTGATGGGCCAGTCCCTCACCGGCACTGTCACCCGCGATCGCGATTTTCATAATCTCTGTCCTTTCTCATAACGTGCCGGAAACGAAGTTCCCGGCGCGTCCAAATCTGTTACTGCCGCGTCGATGAGGCCGCGCAGGCTTCGATGATGGCGGCAAAATCTTTTGGGGCCCATGCGGCGCGGCCGATAAAGATGCCGTCAATATCTTTCTGCCCGACATATTGCGCAGCATTTTGCAGGGAGACACTGCCCCCATAGAGGATATTGACAGCGCGCGCCGTCTCGGCACCGTAAATCTCTGTGAGATGCTGGCGCAGACGTGCATGGGCATCCTGCACAAAATCGGGCGCCGCCGCGCGCCCTTTGGCCCCGATGGCCCAGACGGGCTCGTAAGCGAAAAGCACCTTGCAGACCTGCGCCGATGTCAAACCGTGAAGGGCGATCCTGGCCTGCCGCGCCAATGTCTCATGCGTCGCGCTGAAATGGTGATCTTCCGCCGTGTCACCGATGCAGATGAGGGGTGTCAGACCGTGGCGCACCGCTGCGGCAACTTTGAGATTGACAGTGACATCTGTCTCATTGAAATAAGTGCGGCGCTCGGAGTGCCCGACTTCGACGATGGTGGCACCGCTTTCCTTGATCATGGGGGCGGAGATTTCGCCCGTCCAGGCGCCCTCATCCTCCCAATGCATATTCTGTGCCCCCACCTGGAAAGGAGATTTCTCCAGGATGCGGGAAATATCCGCAATTGACGTGAAAGGGGGGATGACGAATGAGCTGATATGGGATGGTAATGCGATTTCTGCCAGCGCCTCCGCGGCCTGACGCGCCTCCCCGGGTGTCTTGTTCATCTTCCAACTCGTGCCGACCCAAAGCGGTTTGCTGCGCATAATCTTCTCCATTTCATGCATGGCGTCGTTTTACCACGTCACGTGACGGGCTCAAAATCCGTCCGATATAATGTGATCAACCCGTCCAGGGATTTTTGGTAGTGTCATAGGGCAGGATTGCACGCGGAGATAGCATTGATTCGGCGCGATAGCTCGTAGGTTTTTGTGGTTGAGATAACAAATCTAAAGTGATAGTGTTTCAATAATGAGACTTTCAGCAAGGTTGTAGGATTTGAGCGTCCGTTAATTTGAGCGGTTGTAAAAGAAGGGATAGGACATACTAAATGAGTGATAATAACGGAACGCTCCTCTTCGATACGCAGACGACAAGTCTCAAGCGTCGTAATCTGAAATCCCGCCAGCAGCGCATTCTCGATTTGCTTTTTGAACATGGCAGTATGAGCATCGAGAGCCTCGCGGATAATTTCGGTGTCAGCCGCATGACCATCCATCGCGATGCACATAATCTGGCGGATAAGGGACTGATCGACAAAAACCATGGCGGCGTTTCTCTTAAAAACCGCGCTAGGACCGAGAAAAACATCGCCTACCGGCAGCATCGCGCCGCTGACCTCAAAAGGGAAATCATTCGGGAAGCGGTATCCATGGTGAAACCGGGCGATGTCATCATGCTTGATGACTCCACGACGGTCGCTGAAATGTTGCCGCTCCTGCCTTCCCTGGCCCCCTTGACGATTATCACAAATGCGCTGGGCGTGATGCAAGCCATGGCCCCCTTCCCAGGCATCAAGCTGATCTGCCTTGGTGGTGAGTATAACGGCGCTCGTAACGCCTTTTTCGGCCTGGTTTGTGAGCAGGCGACACGTGCGCTGCGGGCCAACACATTCTTCGTGTCAACCTCCATCATCGCGGACGGCACGGCCTATCAGAATGATCAGGACGTCGTCAAAGTCAAAAGGACGATGATGGATATTGCAGATCGCTGCGTTCTGCTGGCGGACAGCACGAAGTTCCGGGCGGGCGGGCTCCATCGTCTCGCTCAATTGCAGGAATTTGACGCGATCCTGACGGATAAGCAGGTCGACCCCGAACGCCTGGCAGAAATCCGGGAGCTCGGGGCTGTTGTGACGGTCTGCTGACCGTCACAACGTCTGGTTGAGCGTGACCCTTACGCCGCTTTCTCAAGCGTCTTAAGGTCGATGACGAAACGATATTTTACATCTGATTTCAGCATACGCCCATACGCGGACTCGATATCTTTGATCGCGATCATTTCGATGTCCGATGTAATATTGTGCTTACCGCAGAAATCGAGCATTTCCTGCGTTTCTGGGATTCCGCCAATGAAGGAGCCCGACATGGAACGCCGTTTGGAGGCGAGATCCATCGGCATGAAACCCAAAGGATCCTCCGGCAGACCGACGAAGACAAGAACGCCTTCCCGTTTCAAGGTTGCGAGGTAAGGTTCAACCGGGTGTTTGACCGCAACCGTATCGATAATGAGGTCGAGCTTACCGGCGCACTGTGCCATTTCCTCCTTATCTTTTGACATCACCACATGATGCGCACCAAGCTGCCTGGCGTCTTCCACCTTGCCTTGCGACGTGGTGAAAAGCGTCATCTCCGCGCCCAGCGCCCGCCCCAGCTTCAACGCCATATGGCCGAGACCACCGAGGCCAATGACCCCGACACGCGTGCCGGGTCCGGCCTTCCAGTGACGGAGGGGGGACCAGGTGGTGATGCCGGCGCAAAGCAACGGGGCAGCAGCGGCGAGATCAAGATTTTTCGGGATATTGAGCGCGAATTTCTCCGTCACGACGATTGCGTCAGAGTAACCGCCAAATGTTGGCGTCCCCATTTCCGGGTCGTCACTGCCATACGTCATGGTGGAACCGGTTTCGCAATATTGCTCCAACCCTTCCTGACAGCTTTGACAATGCCCGCAGGAATCCACCAGGCAGCCCACACCGGCGAGGTCACCTTTTTTGAAGCGTGTCACCGCGCTCCCGACTTCGACAACTTCACCGACAATTTCATGGCCGGGGACGCAGGGGTAGATGGTGCTTCTCCATTCATTCCGCGCCATATGAATGTCGGAATGGCAGACGCCACAATAAGCGATCGCAATCCGTACATCCTTCGGGCCGACATCGCGGCGTTTGAACGAGAACGGCTTGAGAGCTTCATCGGCACTCTGAGCCGCATAACCTCTGCATTCGAGCATGATCTATCCTTCACAAAATGTGGAATGACCAAGCGCAAAGCGGCATCTCAGGCTTGAGCCGTAAAACAACGCCGCATTTTTTGACAGTATCTGTTGTCGCTATTCTTCAGGCGTCTTGCCGACGCGAACACCAATACGTTGCACCTGTGTCAGATTTCCGAAACGGTCATAATAAAAGATAGCAGTTCCGCGCTGCTGTGCATAGCCATCGGGCGTTCCATCCGGTCGGCGGAACAGGAGCTGCTTTGAGTCGGCTCTTTGAATGACCTCGTCACCCTTTGGAATAAAATGAAAAAGGCTGAAGTCCGCATGGGCGCGCGGTAATTTCGACTCGCGGGCCTGCTGATGGAGGCTCGGCACTTTGGGCGCCTCATCTTCCGGCGGGGCCTCCTGCGCCCGCAAAGGTGGCGCGGCGAAGAGAACGGATGAAACGCAGACCACCGCAGGAAATTTTATCCTGCGCAGCCCATGACGCGGCTTTACCAGCATGTCAGACACCTTTCTGCGCGTGAGCAGATGAAGGCAGCTGCACGTCTTTCTCACTCCAGCCGCCGCCGAGCGCGCGATATAAGGTGACGATATTCTGATATCGCGCAAGTTGGACCATAATGAGGTTTTGCTGCGCCAGATAAAGCGTCCGTTGCTGAGTCAAAGTGGTCAGATACGGATCGATCCCGGATTTATAGCGCATCATGGCGAGATCGTAGGCTTTCCGGGAGGCTGCGACAAGACGAGTCAGATGCTGATCCTGCCGCAGGTAGGTTTCCCGTCCGGTCAATGTGTCAGAAACTTCCTGAAAGGCTTTCTGCACGCCTTTTTCATAAAGAGCGACCTGCCGCCTCTGCTCTGCCTTCGCCATTTTCAGATTACCGGCATTCTGCCCCCAAGTGAAAATAGGCAGGGTGATGGACGGATTGGCGCCCCATGTCTGCGCATTCGGGGTGAAGAGATTGCGGAACTGCAAACTGCTGATCCCCTCCTGAGATGTCAGCATCACTTTGGGGAAGAACGCCGCACGTGCCGCGCCGATACTCGCATTGGCGCCGATGAGCTGATGCTCAAGCGCACGCACATCCGGGCGATTGGCAATCAGTTCCGACGGGAGGCCGGCCGGGATATCCGCCATGAGTGTCTGCTGGCCGAAATTTGAGGGCGGCGGCAATGTGTCCGGCAAGGGTGTGCCGACGAGCAGTTGCAGGGCGTGTTCATCCACCGCCATTTGACGCGTAAATCGCGCGACATCGCTGGCGGCGCTTTCAACCTGAGTCTGGATCTGGCTGAGGGTCAGCTCCTCCGTCTGACCATAGGCGAAGAGATTCTTTGTCAATGCGAGCGTTTGCTGCTGCGATGACAGCGTATCCTGCGCGATATGAAGCAATGCGCGGTCGCTCAGCCATTGAAGATAAGTGTTGGCAATCTGGGAGATCAGCGTGATCCGGACAGATCGCGTATTCTCCGCCGCGGCAAGAACGGACTCAGCCTGGAATTTCGACAGGTTGCGAATGCGCCCGAACAAATCGACTTCATAGGCCGAGAAACCGATCCCGGCGCTGTAATAGCGCAACAGGGAGGCATTCGCACCGGTGGTCGGCGCAAAGGAAAAACCGGCAAGGTCAGAAGGCGCATTGTAATTGGCCTGCCCCGTCACGGAGATCGGCGGGAAAAGCGACGCATGCTGGACCTGATAGCTACCCTGCGCGGAAATGATCGCCGCGGCTTTCTCCTGCAAGTCACGGTTATTACGCAGTGCCAGAGAGATAATCGCCTTCAGGCGCGCGTCACGGAAAAAATGCGTCCAGCCCATATTGGCGGATGACGCGCCATCAGCCCGACTTTGCGCATCGTCCGGATATTTATTCTGCACGGGTTGGTCTGGCCGCTTGTAATGCGGCGCCAGATTGCATCCTGCCAAAAGCGCAATCACCCCGAAAATCACCAGGGAGCGCGCCCAGTCACGCAGCTTCATGATTTGACTCCCTTCGAACGCTGCGTCTTTTTGGCATAAATATCAATTTTCTCCTTCAGACGCTTCACACGGAAGAGGCGAAGAATGATGACGAAGAAGACAGGCACAAAGAATATCGTCAGCGCCGTCGCTGATAACATGCCGCCAACCACGCAGGTGCCGATGGCCTGACGGGAGGAAGCGCCTGCGCCCGAGGCGAAGGCAAGCGGCAGCACGCCGAAAACAAACGCGATGGAGGTCATCAGGATCGGGCGCAGACGCTCCCGGCCCGCCTTGATGACGGCTTCCTCCAGAGAGTCGCCTTCCTCAAAAAACGCTTTTGCGAACTCAACGATGAGAATGGCATTTTTAACCGAGAGCCCGACCGTCGTGAGAAGTCCCACCTGAAAATAAACGTCATTACTGAGGTTGCGCATCAATGTCAGGACAATAGCCCCCAACACGCCCAGTGGCAGAACGAGCACGACGGAAAGCGGGATGGCCCAGCTCTCATAAAGAGCCGCCAGGCAGAGCAGGATGACAATGCCGGCCAAGGCATAAAGCGGGCCGGTGGACCCACCGGATTTCGCCTCTTCGTAGGAGAGGTTTGTCCACTCATACCCGATACCTGCGGGAAGGTTTTTGGCGATCCGCGCAATTTCGTTCATGGCCGCGCCGGAGCTCACACCCCGACGGGGAGAACCCTGCACTTCAAGCGCATCGACACCATTATAATTGGAAACTTTCTGCGGACCGTAAATCCATCTTCCCTGCGCGAAGGAGTTAAATGGTACCATCATATTGCTGGCATTGCGGATGTACCATTTATTGACGTCCTCAGGCGTCATACGCGCCCAAGGCTCACCCTGAATATAAACCTGCTTGACGCGGCCAGCGCGCAGAAACTGATTGACGTAAATGGAGCCGAATGCACCGCTGAGAGCGCTGTTGATCTCACTATTCGTGATGCCCTGCGCATTGGCCCGATCGCGATCCACATCGAGATGGAATTGCGGCTGATCCGCCATTTCCATGGAGCGCACAGCTTCCAGAAGCGGGCTTTTATTGCCCTCGGCAATCAACTGGTCACGCGCGGCTTCCAGCGCATTGCGGCCAAGATGGCCATTATCAACCAATTCAACGTCAAAACCGGAAGCATTCCCCATCTCCATGACCGGAGGCGGGTTAATGGCGAAGATCTGCGCTGCCGGGTCACCCCAGAAATGCATGGTGATCTCCTGCGCGACATTCATCGCCGACTGGTTGGATTTCGTGCGGATATTCCAGGGCTTGAATCGGACGAAGAACGCCCCCGCGCTCTGCCCCTGCCCGGCGAAGTTAAACCCGTCCACGCTGAAGACGGATTGTACGATATCGCCGTAATTCTTCATGATGTAATCGGAGATCCGGCGGTTCACCTCACCTGTCTGCGCTTTAGTGGCGCCAGGGCGCATCGTCAACTGGCCGAAAAGGACGCCCTGATCCTCTTCCGGCAGAAACCCTGTCGGCACGCGGAGGAAGAGGAAAACCACGCAGCCTGTCAAAATCACAAACCCGATCAGCGCCACGGTGACGCTGTTGATCATCCATTTCACTCCGCGAAGATAAGCCTCCGTCAGCCGGTCAAAATGAAGGTTGAACCATTTTGCGAAGCGGTTTTTGACCGTGTGGGACGGGCGCAGCATGGTTGCGCACAGCGCGGGCGTCATGATGAGCGCGACGAGGACCGACAGCCACATGGCGGCGACGATGGTGAAAGAGAACTGGCGATAGATTACGCCCGTCGACCCGCCGAAGGCCGCCATGGGCAAAAACACCGCCGTCAGAACCAGCACGATCCCCACAAGCGCGCCCTGGATCTCGTCCATGGAGGCTTTTGAGGCTTCCTTCGGCGAAAGTCCCTCCTCATCCATGACACGCTCGACATTCTCCACAACGACGATCGCATCATCCACCAGCAGCCCGACAGCCAGCACCATCGCCAGCATGGTCAGCGTGTTGATGCTGTAACCAAGCCCTGACAGAACACCAAACGTGCCCAGCAGCACGACGGGCACGGCGATGGTCGGGATCAATGTGGCACGGAAATTCTGAAGGAAGATCAGCATTACCACAAAAACAAGGATGATGGCGATGACGAGCGTTTCAAGCACTTCATGAATGGATAAAGTGATGAAGGGAAGCGTATCGAATGCGTAAACCGTTTTCAGACCTTTGGGGAAAAACTTCTCGAGCTCTGAAATCTTGTCCCGAACGGCGGCTTCCGTTTTGATCTGGTTGGAGCCCGGCGCGAGTTTGAGGCCGATTCCGACGGCGGGGCGGTTATTATAATAGGACGAGATATTATAATTCTGCGCCCCCAATTCCACACGCGCAACGTCTTTAAGAAGCACTTGTGACCCGTCAAGCTGCACTTTCAGCACGATGTTACGGAATTGCTCGGGGTCACTGAAGCGTTCCGGCCCGATGATCGAGGCATCGAAACCGGCTTCCGACGAGGCGGGCACGCCGCCGAGTTCACCGGAGGAAATCTGGATGTTCTGCTGTGCAATCGCATTCTGCACATCTGTGACGTTAAGCTGGTAACGAAAGAGCTTATTCGGGTCCATCCATATGCGCATCGCATATTCTGAGCCGAGAAGCGTCTTGTCACCCACACCCGTCACACGGGAGACAGGGTCAGACACGTTGGAGGCGATGTAATCCGCAATATCCTGCCCGGACATGCTTCCATCTTCAGAGATGAAGGCGGGAATCAGGAAAAAGCTTTTCGCGGATTTATTGACCGAAATCCCCTGTGTAACGACCTCTGTCGGCAGACGCGGCTGGGCCAGTTGCAATTTATTCTGCACCTGCACCTGCGCGATGTCGGGGTTGGTCCCCTGCTCAAACGTCAGGTCGATTTCCATGTGTCCGCTGCCGAAAGACGTCGCGGAAATATATTCGAGATGGTCAAGCCCATACATCTGCTGAAGGATCGGCCGCACCGTCGTATTATTGACGGTCTCGGCCGAAGCCCCCGGGTAATCAACCGAAATGGCGACTTCAGGTGCGGCAATGCTGGGATATTGCGCAACCGGCATGTTCGGGATGGCGACGACCCCGATGAGCATGATGATGAGGCCGATGACCCAGGCGAAAACGGGGCGGTCGATAAAGAAGCGTGACATGGATACTCTTATTTTTCCTGCGTCTTCGGAGCGGAAGTCGTTTGTTCCTCAGGCGTCACTTTCTGACCGCTTTTGACCTTGACCAGGCCTGAGACAACGACGCGATCATTATCTTTCAAACCTTTCCGCACAACCCATTTGCCATGGATTGCCCGGCCAAGTTCCACCATTTTTGTGTCGAGCTGGTTTTTGTCATCAATCACGAAGACGTATGGATCCCCGCGCGAGTTGCGCATCACGGCCTCCTGCGGCACCACGACGGACGTCGGATCGACCCCTTCCTTGACCTGCGCATGCACATACATACCGGGCATCAACAACTTGTCTGGATTGGGGAATTGCGCCCGCAAAACGAGTGTACCCGTCCCCGGGTCCACTGTGACCTCGGAGAGTCGCAGCACACCGGGAAGGTCATATTTGCTGCCATCCTCCAGCATCAATTCGACAGGGGCATCGCCTTCATCAACTTTTTTGAGCGTGCCATCCGCGATCTCCCGGCGGAGACGCAACATGTCGGAAGCTGCGAGATTGACGTCGACATAAATCGGGTCAAGACGCGTGACCAGCGCAATCGGATCAACCTGCCCCGCCGTTACTAAAGTGCCCGGCGTGTACAGCATGCGCCCGATACGCCCTTCAATCGGGGAGCGGACTTCCGTCCAGTCCAGATTAACGGCGGCACTGTCCAGCGTGGCCTGGGCGGTGGCGATGGCCGCTTCCGCCTGAAGGGCCTGAGACCGCGTATTATCAAAATCCTGCTGGCTGACCGCATGGGCTTTGACCAGCGGCTTGTAACGCTCATATTGCGCCTTGATGCCAATGGCCGCCGCGCGGGCATGAAGAAGCTGCGCCTTGGCCGTTTCGTAAGCCGCTTTGTAAGGCGCGGGATTGATCAGATAAAGAAGTTGGTCCTTTTTAACATCCGTGCCCTGCTCAAAATACCGTTTAAGGACGACGCCGCCCACCTGCGGACGAATCTGCGCCTGCTCAAACGCACTGACCCGCCCGGGGAGTGAAGTATCAACCGGCACGGCCTCCGTATGGACCTTGACAAATTTCACGAGCTGAGGCGGCGGAGTGCCGGAACCTGATTTACTTTTGCACCCGACCACGGTCAGGGCTGTCAGGAAGGCTGCGCTGCAAAGCAAGGCATTTTGCGTCACGTTTCGCACCGTCATAAAAGCCCGGTTTGGCAAGACATCGGGTTGGTTCTGCATAAAGAGTATCCGAATCGTTTATAGCGTGATGTGGTGCCTCGCGAAGCCCGGCTGCGCGAATGGAAATAAACCTTAAAGCAAAGTTCACGTAAGCTATTCACTTTGTGTTTTAAGGTCAACTTATGCCGCCACAGTGATCGTACAAAGGCGTTTGATAGGGTCATCGTTTGAGTATAACGGTGCAATGCCATACAGAAGTTGCGTTTACTGAAGAAGTGATTTGTTTAAAACAAGCTTCAATAAGCGTTAGTTGCGCGAAGAACGCACAAATATTCTGCCGGACTTCCCTTAAATCGTCCCGACACCGTTACGCGATCAGGCGTCCTTCCCGATCAACCAGCTCAACCGGGTAATCACCGGTAAAACAAGCATCACAATAACGATGCGCCGCCTCTGATCTATTGACGTGGTTAAGCGCACGGTAAAGCCCATCGAAGGAAATGAAGGCGAGGCTGTCAACGCCGATGACCTGCGCCATCTCCTCAACCGAATGGGTCGCAGCCAGGAGTTTGCTCTCCTCCGGCGTATCGATACCGTAAAAACAGGGATGCTTCGTGGGGGGAGAGCTGATCCGCATATGGACTTCCGTCGCGCCGGCGGCGCGCACCATGTCCACGATTTTACGTGACGTCGTCCCCCGGACGATCGAGTCATCGACAAGCACGACGCGTTTGCCTGCCAGCACGGAATGATTGGCCGAATGTTTCATCCGCACGCCCAGATGGCGGATCTGATCGGTCGGCTCAATGAAAGTGCGGCCGACATAATGGTTACGGATGATGCCCATCTCAAAAGGAAGCTTGCTTTCCGCCGCGTAACCCATGGCTGACGGCACGCCGGAGTCCGGGACGGGCACGACGACATCCGCGGGCACGGGACTTTCCTTCGCAAGTTCCACACCGATCTGCTTGCGCGCCTGATAGACGGAACGCCCCTCGACCTGAGAGTCAGGGCGTGAGAAGTAAATATATTCAAAAACGCAGAAGCGGGATGCGGTATTTTTGAAGGGGCGGCAAGACGTAACGCCATTCTTGTCAATGACGACGAGCTCCCCGGGCTCAACATCCCGGACGAACTCGGCGCCGACGATTTCCAACGCGCATGTTTCGCTTGCGAGCATCCAGCCGCCCTCAGCCAGCTTGCCCAGAACCAGCGGACGGACACCCAGCGGATCCCGCAATCCGATCAAAGAATCCTGATCAAGACAGACGACAGAATAAGCGCCTTTGACCTGCTTTGCCGCATCTATCAGGCGCTCCCTGACCGTCGCATAAAGGGAGATCGCGATCAGATGAACGAAAACTTCAGTATCCGTCGTTGACTGAAAAATACATCCACGCTTCACCAAGGCCTGGCGCAGCGTCTGGGCATTGGTCAGATTGCCATTATGCGCGACCGCGAGCCCGCCAAATTCGAAATCGGCGAAAAGAGGTTGGACGTTGCGCAGCAAAGTCGCGCCCGTAGTGGCGTAACGATTATGCCCGATGGCGCAGTCACCCGGCAATTGTGCGATATTGCGCGGATCACCGAAAACATCCCCGACCAGCCCCAGCCCCTTATGCTGGTAGAAACGGGATTCATCATGGCTGACAATGCCAGCGGCTTCCTGACCGCGATGTTGCAACGCATGAAGCCCCAGGGCCGCAAGCCCTGCAGCGCCTGGCGCGCCCCAGATCCCCACCACACCGCACTCTTCATAAGGGCGGTTGCTCGGCTCAGCCTGCATGTCGGGACTCATAAATCAGGGCTCCTGTAGGCCATCACTTGTCTCGGGGTCGTCCTCAATGGCAGTATCGGGTTCATCCAGAGCCGGCCCTGCATCAAGGTTGGTTTTTTTTGATAAAGAGGGTGGGTTCTGTATTCTGTCCCGGATTTTATCGTAACAGTTAAGGCCGGCTTGCAGAGGCGCGGCGGCGTGGCTGTCACTTGTCAATAACTCCTGGGACGTATCGGGAAAGAAATATCTCAGTCCGATGAACACGATAACGAGCACTAGATAGCCACGCAGCGCGCCGAAAACAATACCGAGAATGCGATCAAGATTGCCGAAGAGATTTTTTTTCAGAAATTGCCCGAAAGAGCGTGTGACCATTCGCATGATGACGAGAAGCACAATAAAGCTGACGATGATCGCCACGGTGCGACTCGATTTCTCGTCACTCATCCAGGGTTCCAGGCGTTCCGCGAGGAAATGATACAAAAAGTAGCAAAGCATGATCGCCCCGCCCCAGGCAATCACGGCAGAGAGTTCCTCCGCAAAGCCGCGATGCACCGCCCAGATGACGGAGAGGGTGATGACGATCAGGCTGGCAATATCAAGGGCGTACATAGGTCAAGGCAGTTTCGTTGAAGAGGGACGCCATAATTTGCGCTTAACGCGCACGGAGGACGCACGCTGGCGATTCAAGCGGTTGAGAAGCGCGGAAACCTGAAGCCGCCCATCTACCTCGCGCCACACGTCTCTCGCGTCGATTTTCCGCTGTGACCAGATGTCGCAAAGTGCGCGGAGATAGGCGACGCTGGACTGAACGATTTCCTCCCGTTCACTCATCATATAGGCCTCGACACATTTGACGGCTGAATCTGCCACAGCGCGGGAAAGCGGGTCAACAGCCGGGCCGGGCGCCTTACCCGTCCTGCGCCGATCCACGCCGGTGCGCCCTGCCGGGCGGCCGCGACGCCGGCGCGCGTGCATCATGGTGTCAATAATGTGCTTGTTACCCCGCGCTGCCGCCATTAACACTCACCCCGCTCACCGACATATCGTGAACCTGTCCCGTCAATGCGCCACGCTTTGAGAGCACAGATTGATGATAAGAACGCCGACAAGGATGAAAACGATCCCGATGATCGCCGGCAGATCAAGTACCTGCTTGTAAATGATGAGGCTGATGATGGAAACAAGCACAATGCCCGCCCCGGACCAGATCGCGTAGACAACACCTGTTGGCACGCTGCGCAATGTCAGGGACATGAAGTAAAAGGCGAAGCCATATCCGATCACCGCCGCGACGCCGGGCAATAAGCGTGTAAAGCCGTCCGACGCTTTAAGCATCGTCGTGGCGATCACCTCCGCCACGATGGAGACCGCCATATATAGATGCACGAGAGACATTCTCTGCTCCTGAAGATGATTTCCACCCATGTCGAAAACGCGTTTCGCTTCCGAAAAGTTAAAAAGGGTGAAAGAATTGCCGTTTATTTGCACATCGCGCTGAAAGCTTCAATCATGCGCGGCTTCGCCCTGACACGCGGTTTAAAGCGGTTGAGGGCTTCACGATAATGTCACCCGGCGCGGCGTCGGCGATTCTGAACACCACGACGGCGGCGCATCTGGGCGATTTCGACATCATGACGTGCCGCGCCCTGCGCCGACATACGGACACGCCCGTCCTGAGCGACCGATGCAAGTCCCTCCGCACACAAGCGCTTCAGACAGGGCGCGTCCCGTAATGCAAGAGGCCGCCCGGCCGGTCCGGCCAGTTTCAGTCGGTGCAAGGCGCTCCGGCAGCATGATTCGAGGTAGGGTTCATTCCATTCCATGGCGGCAGCCATCCTGATTTGCAAAGTTCGGCCAATGCCTTAAAATCGCCTCATCTTTACATTTAAAAAGACATCCACCCTGTAATTTGACCGTCACGGGATACAGCATGTTCTCCTCCTGCGTTTCCAGAGTAGCGACACGTTTTTTACATGCGCTTGCTCCTGAGACAGCGCATCACGTTGCGATCCGACTTCTCTCCCTCGGGCTCTACCCTGCCGCGAAATCGGACTCCCCGCGCCTTGCGACACAATGTCTTAACATGAATCTGGCAAATCCGATCGGCCTGGCCGCCGGGTTCGATAAGGATTGCCGTGCCGCCCGCGCTTTATCACGAATGGGGTTCGGCTTTGTGGAATGTGGAACCGTGACGCCAAGGCCGCAACCCGGCAACCCCCGGCCGCGCCTGTTCCGCCTGCCGGAAGATAACGCGATCATCAACCGCCTCGGTTTCAACAGCGGTGGCACGGAAGCGTTTCTGCGGCGGCTGCGGCACATCCGGGAGATGGAGGCGAAGCAGTCAGGCCATGCGCAGATTGGCGTCAATCTCGGCATCAATAAGGAAGGCGCAAGACCAGAGCGGGATTATGCCCAGTCAGCCGCTTCCTTCAGCCTTCTGGCGGATTATCTGACGATCAATCTCTCCTCCCCCAACACGCCCGGCTTACGCGATCTGCAAGGCGCCCGATCAATCGCCGGGATTTTGCAGGCTGTCAGGAAAGGAACACCGCTTCACCCCCCTCTCCTCGTTAAAATCGCCCCGGATCTCGCGCGGGAGGCGTTGGACGATATCGTTGAAGCCTGCGTGGATAACGGGGCTGCCGGGCTGATCGTCAGCAACACGACGGTCAGACGGCCGCATGGCCTGGCCTCCCCCCATCAGCATGAGGCGGGCGGACTCTCGGGACGGCCTTTGTCCCAGCTCGCCATCACAACTTTGCGAGATGTTGCTCGACTGAATCGCGGGCGCTTGACGCTCATTTCATCCGGCGGGATCGAGACCGGGTTTGATGTGTTGGCGCGCCTGCGCGCGGGGGCGGATCTGGTGCAGTTATATTCCGCCTTCGTGCTGCACGGGCCCGCCATGATCAGCAGGATCAAACGTGAGCTTTTACACGAAATGTCCCGCAGCGGTTTTGAGACCATCAAGGATGTCATCGCCGACCGCAACTTTTGATGGCCGCTGACATGTCAGCAACTTCACCCGTCATGCAAACTATCGGAAAATTTTGTCGTTGAAGCGACAGCCACCGGAATAAGGACGATCAATGGCCTCGCACCGCTTTTCAGAAAATTCGACTTGGATCAGGACGGCGAAACGTCTCTGCGCGGCGACGCTGATCGTCATGACGGTCACCCTCCCTCGAAATGGTGTCGCGGACCCGGCCGACAAAACGTCGACCGTGATGGCCATGCCCTCCGGTTTCGGCTGGAGCACATCCGCCAAAGCGATCAATGACCGCATCGACTCCCTGCAATCCGAAGCAAAGCGGCTGGAAAAAGCTTTTTCAGATGAGTCGGCCGCCCTTGGCAGCGAAAGCTATGCGTCCCTCGGTGATCGGGCGACGTCACTGGCGTCCAACGCTGCATCCCTTTCAGCGCAGATCAAATCATTCCAGACCATTTATGAAAGTTTCCTCGAAACCATCGGTAATGCGGCAAGTGAGGGGGAAAGTACCGACATCACCGCGCAGCGGAAAAACCTGAAATCCATCCTCGCCGATATCCGCTCCGCCTCCATCCAGTCGAAACTGCTTGAGCTTCAGGGGAAGCAGCTCAGCGCCAATATTCAGCGTCAGCTGTCGCATAAGCAGTCAGCCTTACTGACGCAGAAAATCCCATCCCCGGTAACACCGGATTACTGGGCGGGTCTGGCGGGAGAATTCAGTCAGATTCGCAGCGCTTTCGCGCCCGGGCATAATGGGCAATATGCTGGCGCGCTGCATAAATCATGGTTGTGGCTGATCGGGCTTATCCTCACCGGCGCGGCGGCGGCAATGGCCTCACGATATAGCTATCGATATTTCCCCCGGTTTGAAGACAGGCTGATCAACCGGGTCGGCGCCCCGCCCAAGGCGGCGGGAAGGCCCGTTTTCCTGTCTGTCATGCTTTCCGGACTGATCAGCGCGATTGTGGCGACCTTATTATGGCAGCTCCTGTCTGTCGGTTTTTTTCGTGGCGCGGGTCAGCGCATCGCGGAAAGCCTCACCGGGTCCATTCCGCTTGCGGCTTTCCTGATCGGCGCGGTGCCGTTCTCGCTGAGTCATCTGGTGCCAACCGCATCCGGTGAAACGCGGGAGCCCCATACATATCGTCGCCATGTCTTCACTATTACGGCCTTCCTTATTATTCAGAGTTTTCTTTTTGCCGTCGCTGAAGAAAACGCCTTACCATTTTACACACGGCACCTGCTTGAGGGCGTTTTCGCCATCTTTGTGACTCTTTACCTCGTCGGCTTATTCCGCCAGATGGACGGGATGCGGACGGAGCAGAGCCTCTTTTTCATGCCGTCCCTGCGCGGCATTGCTGTCATCGCATCAATCGTCGCCTTGGTGGCCGTGCTGCTCGGCTATATGGTGTTTGCCTTCTTTATGGTCTCCAACCTGGTTTCCTTCGGGTTGGGTTGCGTCATCGTGCTGCTGCTCGGTCTGACAGTTAAAGAGTTGATCGCCTGGATCTTCGGTGCCAACGCGCCTCTCACCCGTCGGCTCTCCGCCCTTGGCGTAGGCAGTCGCCGCGTCGAGCAATTTGGCGTCGTCCTCAATTTTGTCTTGAATGTGCTGCTGGTCGTGGTGCTTTTGTCGATCGCCCTGTCCGGCGGGCATTTTGACCTTGGTTCAATTGGCGCCCAGTTGCGGGGGCTTTTCGTTGGCCAGTCCTTCCACGGTTTCAGCCTGTCGCTCAATACGCTCCTGGTCTGTGTCGCCTCGGTGGCCATTGCCTATTATGTCATCAATTATCTGAAGAGATGGCTGGAGGGAAAATTATTTCCTTTGACTCGGCTGGATGTCGGGACACGCTCCTCCATCACCAACGTCATGACCTACGTGTTGTGGATTGCCGTCCTTTTGCTGGTTCTGACAGAGGCGGGTGTCGCCGTGCAGAACCTGACCTGGGTGGTCAGTGCGCTCTCCGTTGGTATTGGTTTCGGCCTGCAATCCATTGTGCAGAATTTCGTTTCCGGCGTCATTCTTCTGGCTGAACGGCCCATCCGCGTCGGAGACCTCGTTGAGATTGGCGGCGTCAAGGGCGATGTTAAAAAAATCAGCGTGCGCGCGACGGAGATCACCTTGGGTGATGGGTCCACAATGATCGTCCCGAATTCGCAATTCATCACGTCAAATGTCCGCAATGCGACGATGGGCTCGCCGATCAGCACGATGACGGCCAATGTCACGATTTCCACCAATGCTGATGCGGCAAAGGCGCAGAAAGTCCTGCTGGATATGATGCGGGAGAGAACCGACATCCTTCAGGACCCGGCCCCAGGCGTCTCCATCGCGTCGATCAGTGAAACGGGGATCACTTTGGCCCTGTCAGCCAAGCTGCTTTCCGTCCGCGATGCTGGCAATGTCACAAATGCCCTGATGCTGGACGCCTATGGCAATTTGAGGAGAGAGGGCATTCCCCTCGGCCAACCACCGGCGCAGTTCGGTGGCGCTGCAGGGAACTGATCAAACCTTCAAGGGCCGTCCTGTCAGCGGGGCGGCCTTAATGGTCGGAGAGGATGCGGGCGACGAAACGTTTGAGCGGATTACTGTTCTGCGCAAATTGCAATGTCGCCTCCCTCAATTTCAGGCTCAAAGGAGCATCGTGCGTATAAAGCGTTGCGATCGCATTTGTGGCCGCGAAAAGCGGCATCGTATCCCGACGATGGGCCATCTCGAACTGACGCAAAAGGCGCGGATCGCCCGGGTCGCCTGCGCCCTCCGCGATTTTTCGGGCAAGGGTTTCCTGACCCTTCAGCCCGAAATTGAAGCCATGCGCCGTGATCGGGTGCATCCCCACCGCCGCATCGCCAATCAAAGCGAAGCGCGCCGCTCGGAAACGATGGGCATAGACGGCCTTGAGAGGATAAGTGCAGCGCGCACTGATGAGATCAATCTCACCCAATTGCCCCTGTAAACGCTGCGCAAGATCGTCAACGAAATCGGGCGCCGCCATGTGTGCCAGGCGGCTGATATCATCCGGCTTGAGTGTCAGAACGAGGGATGAGCAGTCACGCCCGTCCGCGCTCTTTTCCCCAACGGGCAGGAAGGCCAGAGTCTGCCCCTCATCAAACCATTGTGTAGCGATATCATGATGGGGACGGGTGTGGCTGAGGCGACAGACAAGAATATGCCGCCGGAAATCATGCGTGACGGCGCCGATCCCCCTTTGCGCCCGCGCACGGGAGAAACGCCCATCGGCCGCGACGATGAGGCGTGCATGAAAGCGCCGCCCATCATTCAGGTCCATATAGGCTTCTTCATCATGCGCGCCGCTGCGCAAAACGTCTTTTCCACCCATGACGGTGATGTTTTCACGCTTCCTGACCTCTTCATAAAGAGCTTTGCGGATGACGTGATGGGCGACAAGATAGCCCAGCGGTGCCCGCCCTTTCGGCGGTGCATCCATGGACTGAAATGAGAGAGGTCTCTGCGCCGCGCGCGCAGCATCATGCCCGGATAAAATGTCGGCGCGTTGAAGGGGCGTGACCTGGGAGGGCGCGAAATGCGGCCACACATCGTAATCTTTAAGCCAGGCGATGGTGTGGTGCGTCAAAGCGAGCTCCCGCCCGTCAAAGCGGGGATTCTCCATCGCGGTTTCCGGCGCCTGCTCCATCACGGCGACACGGAAACCGAGGCGATCCATCGATAACGCACAGGATAGACCGGCCGCGCCCCCGCCAATGATGACGATGTCAAATTCCGTACTCACTTATCCGCTCCGAACGCGACGGGATCACCCTTCCAGCGCGCGTGGTAAAGGTCGATATCCGGCCTGTTTGACGTGACGGCGCGCCCCTCAACCGTGCCGACCTGGAGGAAACCCGCAATTTTCTGCTCACGGGTGAAGCCGAGCATTTTGCGAAACGTCTCATCATTCTGGAACGCGCCGGAAACCCACATTCCACCGAAACCTGCAGCATGCAACGCATTGAGGACATTCATTGCCCCCGCCGCCACGGCCATAACCTGCTCATCAACCGGGATCTTGGCATCCGGGTGCAGGTCCATGCCCAATATGATGGTCATCGGGACCTCCGCATAGCGCACCCGCTTTTTTTCAAGCTTGGCGGACTTCATGTCCGGGTCCGTCCTGCGCATCGCCGCCACGAGCAAATCGGCAAATGCGGCGCGGTGCTTGCCCGTCACCGTGACAAAACGCCAGGGGCGCATCCGCCCGTGATCCGGCGCACGCAGGGACGTTGAGAGGATCTGCATGAGTACCGCCCCTTTCGGCGCTGGCGCAATGAGACGATCCGTCGAGGCCCGACTTAACAGCACCTCCATCGCCTTGTTTTTACCCGGCATCACACCCTCCCGCCTGTCGAAGCCGGCTGCAGTCTAACACGAACTCATTTTTACGCGAGTGTCGGAAGGACTTTGCATGGGGGTGGGTAATCGGCTAAACACGGATCATGGAAAATGCTCGACTAGCAACGGTGAAGCGCAAGACGCGGGAGACGGATATTCACGTCTCCATCAATATTGGCGGTCAAGGGGTCAGTGAAATCGATACGGGTATCGGTTTCTTCGATCACATGCTCGTCACGCTCGCTAAACATGCAGCCTTTGATCTGACCATTCGATGCCATGGAGACCTTCAGATCGACGGTCATCACACGGTCGAGGATGTCGGCATCGCGTTGGGTAAGGCATTTTCAGACGCTTTAGGCGATAAAAAAGGTGTCACCCGTTTCGGCCATGCCCTTGTCCCTCTGGATGAGGCTTTGTCAGAAGTGGTGGTTGACCTCTCAGGGCGGCCCTTTCTCGCTTTCAATATGTCCTTCAGCCGCGACAGGATCGGTGAGCTTGATACGGACCTTGTGGAGGAATTTTACCGAGCCTTCGCCATGAGTGCGGCTTTGACGCTGCACGTCAATCAAAGATGCGGTAAAAACGACCATCACATCGCGGAGAGTGGTTTCAAAGCCTTGGCGCGTGCCTTGCGCATGGCTTGCGCCCATGACCCCCGGGCGGGCGACGCCGTTCCGTCAACCAAGGGTCGTCTTTAAAAGAGTTTATCGCCGCTGCATCGATTTGCCTTGCTGAAATTCTAAAGGGTTTTATGTTCGATGCGCGAAGATTCGAGAATATTATGAGACAGAAAATAGTCGTGGTTGACCATAATGGTGGCAATCTGGCTTCTGCATCCACATCCGTCACTTTTGCAGCGCAGAAAGCGGGTTTGGCAATTGACGTGATTATCAGTGGTGCGCCGGCCGACATCATGGCGGCGGACCGACTGATCCTCCCCGGGCAGGGTGCTTTCAATCATTGCGCCAAAGCGGTGCAGGGGCCGCTCCTCACCGCACTTCATGCGGCGACAGAGGCGGGAACACCGTATCTCGGTATTTGTGTCGGGATGCAACTCATGGCCGCGCGTGGTCTGGAACATGGTGAGACGACCGGGTTCGGGTGGATACGCGGCACGGTTGACATCATGACGGAAGCGCGTGAGGCGGGCCTTCGCCTGCCCCACATGGGCTGGAACAACCTTGAATTCGAACCCGACGCCCATCCCCTGCTCAGAAATATCGCGCCAGGGGAGCACGGTTATTTCGTGCATTCCTATGCGTTGCAGGATTATGACCCGGCGGACGTCATCGCCAGCACGACTTATGGCGGGAAGGTCCCCGCGATCGTTGCGCGCGGCAATCGTTGCGGCACGCAGTTCCACGTCGAGAAGAGCCAGCATGTCGGGATTCAGTTCCTGATCAATTTTCTGACATGGTCACCGTCAAACATGGCGGTCATTTAAGCGCTTTTCCGCAACTCATCAAAAATCAGGTTTTTATGCCCAGGCAATCTCTCACAATTTACCCGGCGATCGATCTTAAAAACGGGCGGTGTGTGCGCCTGCGTCAGGGGGAAATGGATTCGGCAACGGCTTATGCGGACGACCCGGCGTTGCAGGCCGCCGCGTTCCAGAAAGCCGGATGCCGTTATCTACATGTCGTGGATCTGGATGGCGCTTTTGAAGGGGTCTCCCGCAACTCTGAAGCGATCCGGCGCATTCTTGGCGCCGTGGATATGAAAATCCAGCTTGGCGGCGGTATTCGCACCCTCGAATCGATTGCGGCATGGCTGGAACTGGGAATTTCCCGCGTCATACTTGGTTCCATCGCCGTCAAAAACCCGGAGCTTGTGCGGGAGGCCTGTCAGAAATTTCCGGGGCGGATTGTCGCGGGGATTGACGCACGGAGGGGCCGCGTCGCAACTGAAGGCTGGGCAGATGAGAGTGAGCTCTCCGTGACGGATATTGCCCTCAAAATGCAGGATGCGGGTGTCGCCGCCGTCATTTTTACTGAGATTACGCGGGATGGCATGATGTCCGGCATTGATATCCCGCAGACAATGGCCCTTGCGCAGCAACTGACCATCCCTGTGATCGCCAGTGGCGGTGTCGGCGCCCTGACGCATCTCCGCGCGCTTAAGGATGCGTCCATGTCGGCCCCGAATATTGAAGGCGTGATTATCGGGCGCGCGCTCTACGAGAATTGCTTCACGATGGATGAAGCACGTCAGATACTCGGCAGCGCCCATGCTTAAACTGCGCGTGATCCCCTGTCTCGACGTCGCTGATGGCCGCGTCGTGAAGGGGGTCAATTTCGTCTCCCTCCGCGATGCGGGGGACCCGGTGGAGCAGGCGGCCATTTATGACGCGGCCGGGGCGGATGAATTGACCTTTCTCGACATCACCGCCACGTCGGACCACCGTGACACATTGCTGGACCTCGTCAGCCGCGTGGCGTCACGTGTATTCCTGCCCTTTACGGTAGGGGGCGGCGTGCGCACAAGCGAGGACATGCGGCGGCTACTCCTCGCCGGGGCGGATAAATGCGCAGTCAACTCTGCCGCCATCAAACGGCCTGAACTCATCAGCGAGGGGGCGTCACGCTTTGGCGCGCAATGTATCGTCTGTGCCATTGACGCGCGCGCATCCGCGCCTGGCAAATGGGAGGTCTTTACCCATGGTGGACGGAAAAGCACGGGCATTGATGCCGTCGCCTGGGCGGAAGAAGCCGCGCGGCGTGGGGCCGGGGAGATCCTGCTGACCAGCATGGACCGCGATGGCACGCGAGAAGGTTTTGATATCGACCTGCTCCACGCTGTTTCCCGTCAGGTCGAGGTGCCGGTTATTGCTTCAGGCGGGGTCGGGTCGGCCCGGCACTTTGTTGAGGCGGCGCAAGCCGGGGCGGGCGCGATGCTGGCCGCCAGTGTCTTCCATTTTGGTGATCTGACCATCTCCGATGTGAAACGCGCCTTACATCTGGCAGGATTGCCTGTCAGGATGGATCCTGCATCCCGCCCGGGCGCTTAACAAGACGATCGACGGTTTCAAGGAGAGCAATTGTGGCCCTTTCATCAGGCAAATCGACGCGCACAGCCTCCGGCGTGAAGAAATCCCGCACCAAAAAAGCTTCAGGCAAGAAGAAAGTCGCCTCTGCTTTGCTGGAAATTGAGAAAGGCCAACGGGATCGCGCGGGCGACGACATCACAGCCGCCGTGCTTGACCGATTGCATGAGACCGTGCTTTCACGTCGCGGGACCGACCCCTCTTTAAGCCATTCCGCCCGTTTATTATCGCGCGGACGCAAAAAAATCGCTCAGAAATTCGGGGAAGAGGCGGTTGAATGCCTCATTGAGGCGGTGGCTGGCAGCGCGAATGAACTGGTGAGTGAGAGTGCCGATGTGCTCTATCATCTGATTGTGCTCTGGGTTGATGCCGGCATTGCCCCGCAGGAAATCTGGCGGGAGCTTCAACGCCGTGAAGCCATGAGCGGCATCGCCGAGAAAGCCTCACGTGGGGAAAAACCCGCCTGACCAAAAGTTAAAGCCAAAAAGTGCGAGGACATAAAATGACCGAAATAAACTATGACGATAATAATATCTTCGCCCGCATCCTGCGCCATGAGCTGAATGCCGATGTGATTTTTGAAAATGAGCACGTGCTTGTTTTCCAGGATAAGTTCCCGCAGGCGCGCGTGCATCTCCTCGCTATCCCGAAAGGGCGCTATCGGTCCTTTGACGATTTCAGTGCCCATGCGGGTCAGGAGGAGATCGTGAGTTTCTTTCAGGCCATTGGCGATTCGGCGCGTCACGCGGGCCTGACCCATGGCGGATACCGCCTCGTGTCCAATTGCGGCAAAAATGCGGGGCAGGAAGTGCCGCATTTTCATATGCATATCCTTGGTGGGGAAGCGCTCGGCCCGATAATTTCACAGCATCATTAATTTCCCTTGCCATCAGGCTGGTTTCTGCTAGAACGCACCTGCCTCGACCCATTCGTCTAGAGGCCTAGGACACCGCCCTCTCACGGCGGCAACACGGGTTCGAATCCCGTATGGGTCGCCATCACCTCAATAACGTTAGTCAAATCAATAACTTGATTTGATGGTTAGACAAATTTGATGCAGGCGACGGCCTTTCCGGCATTGAGGCCAGTGGCCGCCTCACCTATCAAAACCCGCAATTCGCGACGCGCCAATATGTGGAGCACTTTCGAGATGCTCAAACCCAAAACTTCGACGATCTCAGACGTCAGAATGTGCGCCAGGCCAACATTATTGTAAGTGCCGATAAGGACGTCGCGAGCCATCGGAAGGCTTTGCCGCGTTGGGCCCACCTCTCAAGCTCAAACAGGCATACCTCGGGCGCACGCGATTGATTCAAGTGTCGGTGGACGCGACGAGTCAGAAAGGGCGCGCTGGGTGAACAGCTTTGATCAACGCAATTAACGTTCACCCCTGGCGCGTAGCATGCGAGAGCTCATGCTTCGCCCGAAAGCTCAGCACATTGATGGCGCGTTCCGCGGTACCCCTTTAGCTTCGCACCGCTTTTTAGCCAGGCGGCTGAAAATGCCGCGGCAAATACAATTATGTTCGACACGATCTGGTGGTCAAAACTCGTCCCGAAACGGGTCATGAACACGCCCGCGATGATCGTGGCGACAGTGCCTGCGCAGAATACCTCAAGGGAGTTCTGTCCGAGAAGAATGAGAGGTTTGACAATAACTGAGCGCGCGAACGTTTTTGCGCGTTCTGATGAGAGAATTAGGTACATGATGCAAAGCGTGTCGACGACGCGCCACGGCGCAAGCGGCGTTTTCTCATTAAGAGGAAGGTTTGTAAAAAGCGTCAAAGTCGGCAAATGCCACTCGGCCCATGGAAAATTCTGAAAAAACGCGAAAAGCAAGAAAAGCGACGCCACAATTTTCATACTGCGGATCGACTTCAGACTTCCATTTCTCTTCAGCGCGACGACGGATGTCAGCATCCCGAGCGTGAAAATGAACTGCCAACCGAAAGGATTGAAGAACCATCCCGCAGGATTGAGATTATTGTGGAGATTAAAAGACGGGAAGAAATTGGCACCTATCCAGAACCCCGCGCTCACCATGATAAGCAGGAGCGGTTTCACCCGGTAAAGTCCAATAATGATCGGAGAAAGCGCCAGAAGAACGGAATAAAGCGGTAGGATATTGAATTTCTCAGGCAAAGTCCGGAAAATCAGGAACGATCTTACCCACCGCCAGGAATCGGTCAGTATGGGCTCGATGAAATCCTTAGGCGCGTTGAAAAAATGGATCCATAAGCGCGCGATCAGAACGCCTGAAAAAACGGTCAGGAGTTGATAAATGTAGATCGTCACCCATCTACGCGAAATTTTGTTCAATCCTCGGCGCCAGCCGCCATCAGGCCCATGCTTCTCAATCGTGCGCCCGTAAGCAAGCCATACAGAATAGCCGGAAAGGAAGACAAAAAGATCTGCTGCGTCGCAAAACCCATAATTCCACATCGTGTAATGTCCAAGTGCATTCCCAGCGATGTGATCGATCAGAATCATCACAAGAGCAAAACCGCGGCAAGCGTCTATTCTGAGGTCTCGAGGCATTTTTTTATTTAATTCGTTAAAAGATGATGAATTTATTGTGCAATACAGCCTCATAAGATTGCCGTCAATGGTCACAGTTGGAAAATAAGTGCGTTGAGTGCTGTCCAATACATATCTGAATATCCATGGCGATTCTGGGCTCATTGTTGATATCACATTGGTGACATGCTTGACGATCTGAATTGGAACGGACGCCGGGTGTCAAAATGGTAGGGCGTCATGTATTTCGGATATTTATCGCCGCCGGCGGGGGGGGCTTGCGTGCGTCAGGCAGGGCGCGCCGTCATCCAGATGGGAACCGCCTCAACCGAGCGGACAAGGTTTGACAATATGGCAGTCACCATTTCATTTTCTGGAAAAGCGGATGTTGTTGGGCGCATCCAACGATGACCCATTGAGAGCGCATTGAGCCTGAAGGATTAAAATTTTAATATTAATTCTTAATCCGGAACGATACTGTCATTTATCACTGAATTTTCGCGTCTCTCGTTTGGCATTGTGACGATACATAACGACGCCATGATGGAAGCGGCCTTTTGCAACGGGCAGATGGAGGGTAGGTCATGGCTTACTGGTGGATTGACGGCATTAACTGCTTAATCGCTGATGCCTCCACGTCGGCAATCAGAAGCCAGACCCTAATGTCCAGTCAGGGCGTCATCTTCAAAAATGGTGGCTATGGCGACAGCAATACTGTCAATGGTGGCAATGTCTACCTTGACCCGGGCGGCTATGTTGCAAATTCAACAATCAAATGGGGTAATGTCCGCACGGGTGGCGGCACGCTTAACTCTGTCACGATGACGGGTGGTAACGTCACGATCGGCGCAGGGACGACGATGGAGGGTAAGTTCGACATCAGCGGTTCGGGCAATGTGTCGATCGGCGGTAACGGTCTGGTCTCAACGAGCACGACAAACAAGCCGATATTGAACGTCTCTTCAGGCAATGTGTCGATCGACCAGATCGGACCCGCCACGCTGAACCTTGCCCGAAGTGCGAATGTCTCCGTAACAAAAACAGCATTGAAAAACCTGACGGTCAATTCAAGCGGAACGGATTATTCACTCGATATCACTGATCTCGACCCATCGACAATAACCGGCGTCACACAATCGACCAATAAGTTTGTCATTCATACGACAAAAGGCGATGTGACCATCAATGGAAATCTCCAGAATTACAAGTTCGCGCCGGATAATAAGGGCGGCACCATTATTTCATCATGCTTCGCCGAGGGCACGCTTATTCGGACGCCTGACGGTGACAGACTGGTTGAAACGCTGAAGCTGGGTGACCTCGTCTCGACGCATCTCGGGCCGCAGCCGATCAGGTGGCTGGGCAAAAAAGAGGTGGATCTTCGTGGCGCGACGGAGCTGGATAATTTCCTCGTGCGTATCAAGGCCGATGCTTTCGCTACGGGTCAGCCAAAGCGCGATCTGTGGGTCACGCCCGAACATTGCATTCTCATCAATGAAAAACTGATACCCGTGCGCCGCCTCGTTAATGGCGCCTCAATTGCTTATGACCTCAAGCGTCGCCGTTATACTTATTATCACTTCGCTTTTGAAAAACACGCGGTTGTTTTTTCAGAATCTCTCCCGTCCGAAAGCTATCTGATCGGTCAGAATAAGCGGGAGTTCGGCGCGGTCGAAAGTTCGGGGGAAGAAATTGACACGACCCTCGCCTACCCGCTCGTCACCGAGATCGAGGAGGCGAACCAGTTCTGGCAGCGCCTGGCAGAACGTTCGAACAATTTGGGTATGCCGGTCACGTCGAACAATCCTGTATTGAGTCGCAAATTGGTGCAACTCAGGACAGACCGTGGTGACATCGCCCTATTGAAGGACGTTGACGACCGGCATGCGGTTTTTTCGGTCCCTGCTGGGACGAAATACGTCATTATCGAAAGCGATGCGTCCCGACCTGACCAGCTTCATGGCCCTTATTGGGATGATCGACGCCGTCTCGGCGTGCGTGTGGGCGCTGTCCACGTGTCAGATAAGAGCCATAGCGTCATGATCGACGCGCATCTTAATGATAGGCAACTGGGTGGCTGGAATAATGTCGAGGATGGTCGATCCCGCTGGACGAGCGGGAAAGGCATCATCCCCCTCACCCATCTCTCAAATCTCTCCCGTCATAAGGAGCTTGAACTCAGAATTGCCTTCCCGGACCGTGAAGAGGTTGCTTTCTAATCGTCCCGGCCGGGGGATTGGCACGCGGCGCGTTGCAGCGCTTTCTTCGACCGCATGAGGCGGGTCGAAATGCTCTCCCGACCCGTTACCCTTCCCCTTAAGGATTTGCGGTATAGCGCGTTCTTCAGAGGTCAGCAGTCTCGACTTCTTTTTTCGCGACTTTCCCACCATCCACAAAAGCGCCCACCTTGTCCTGAAATACCTTTTTCAAGCTCTGATGGATAAGTGCCGTGTCCTCAATGGGAATACGTCCACCATATTCCTGATCGAATTCCACAGCACGGACGGCGTTTCGGTCTCTTTTGATCCGGAAAAGACGCCCCAGCCGCTCCTTTTTGTAAAAGACAACCACACAATCCCGGTAAGCCTTGAAATCAACGTCATTGATCGCTTCAAATAGCGTGTCTGTCTCAGAGAGAAATGCCAGTCGTTGCTTCACATTGTTAAGAAAAGCCGCTTCCTCCTCCGCGAGTTGGTCCGTTTCCAACGGGTTGATCGCAGATTCATTGGCGTTTGCTTCAAGTGACACGACGGGCTCTTCCTGCTGGGTCGCTTTATTGCTGAGATCGAGCCTCTTGAGAATTTTGATATTGATGAATTCTTCAAATGCACGTTGCGTGAGATTGACGTAATCCGGCAAAGATTTTGACCTCACGCCCGAGATCCCGATTTCCTGCAGAATGAGGCGAACAAATGCTTTGGTCGGACGTGCTGCGAGCTCATTGATTCTTTGAACCAGGCTCTGGAAGATAAGCTTTCTTTTGGCCTCAGCGCCGATATTTTCCGGGTCAAATGATTTCCGTTCGAGACTTTTCAGACCCTCCACAACCGAATCTTCGATTTTGCCTTCAGCGACCTGCGTCAGGTCAAATGAGAGGAAGGCATTTGCGTCCATCATATTCGGCTCGTCAGAATCCGCATAAAATTCGTAGAGAAGCCCGTCCGTGATGACGCCCATCTTAACGGTTGGCGCCGCATTGAAATAAGACCGCAATTGCCCCCGATCGTCCCTGAGCGCCGCGCCCGTCGATTTGCACTCAATAGCAATGACCGGCGATGAATCTTTCAGGATGGCGTAATCAACCCGATTTTTATATTTTTCGGAAAAGTCCGCATTATGTTCAGGGCATACTTCGTCAGGATTTGATATGTCATAGCCGATAAAGGATAGAAACGGCAAAACGAGAAACATTTTAGTGCCCTCTTCATTAGCGCACCGGGAAGCAACACCGACCATCCTGATCGCAAAATCGATGAAGTTTTGTTTGAAGTCGTCAATCATTTTGCCTCTCATATACATTATTCGATGGCCAATCATCAGAAGAGCCTTTTTCATTCTACAATCAGAAATATTAATAGATTTGAAACGAACCTTGTCGAAAGCCATATGCGATCAGGAAAATGCTTCGCACGGAAGTTTTCAACAGCATCTGCGCGTTCGGATTGATTACTCGCTTGAGAAGCGGCAACCTTTTCGCCCGACGTTGCAAGGTATGTTGCCGACCGATCGCTATCGGGGGCGCGGGTCGCTGGGTGAACAAAATCGAAGCCGAATTAAGACCAATTCTGCCAGCACATAATAATAAAAACTGTAATGACAGTTATTTTAATGGAAAACACGTTTTGAGCCAGATCCGTGTGAATGGAACCATCCTCTTCGAAAATACTTTAGTAAACCATTTCTTAATTTGCGCTCTGATTGCTTTAAAACTTTTTCTAATGTCTATCTGTGATCATGATCTGTTAGAATTATAGCCGTCAAGACTAAATAATAACAATAAAGGACACGTTTGATGCGTTTTATTCCTCTCGCTTTATCAGCCCTCGCGATTATGCTCGCGGCTCCCTCCGTGAAAGCCGATGACGAGATCGATTGCACGGATCAAGAAAAAAGTTTATCTGCCGGAACGCACACTGGTCACTTCGTCGATATGCGGCTCAGAGAAAAATGGCCTCAAAATTACGTTCATTTTCTTTTCAAAAACGATACTGATAATCAATTATACTGTGTCAGGCAGTCGACGGAAAATAACGCGAATCTTGTCGCTTTGGCGGAAAAAGCGTTTCTGCTGAATCACACGGTTACCATCATAACGACGCCTAATTATTGGATGACAGGCATTCGTTTCAAGGCGTTAGATTAAGGCCAGCATTTCGCTTTGACCTGATGAAACGCATCCTGGAGAATGCACGTCGTCTGTCGCAAAGCGCGTAGGCCGTGTGATATTCAACTCAACATAATCGAAGCCGGAGCGCGCGTGACCTGACAGTCTCAAGTCGCAATTCGGGCTGCGATATTCGGGTCAAACGCCTGATTTGACGGATTGCGACAGGTTAACGGTAGTCGATGACGTTAACATATGATCTAAATAGTGTTTTCTCCATTCGTCTTTGATAAACAAAAAACATTTTTAAAATTTTTATGAGTTATGACAGTTTATCAAAATAATATCTGTTGAAAATATTTAACAATAATAAAAGGAGAAGTCTAATGCGTTTTGTTCCTCTCGCTTTAACAGCCCTCACAATCACGCTCGCTGCCCCCTCTGCGAAAGCCGATGACCCGATTGAATGCACGGCTCAACAAAAAACCCTATCTTCCGGGAATCACACAGGTCGCTTCGTCAGCTCACGGGTTAAACAAAGTTGGAATCAGAATTACGTTCATTTTCTTTTTCAGGATGACAATGACCATCAATTATACTGTGTCAGACAAACGACTGATGGCAATGCAAATATCGTAGCTCTGGCTGAAGAAGCAACTTTGTTAAATCGTAAGGTCGACATCGTTACGGTTGACGGTTATTGGATGACGGCCGTTTCTTTCGGCGCGACAGAATAAAGACAATTTATTGCTCTTTGTCATGATGAAGCGCCTCGTGGAAAAAGCACGTCTTCTGACGCAAGGCCAGTACGCCGTGCAACGTCCAGTCGAACATGATCGAAGCCAGAACGCACATGTCACCCTTCAATTATAAATGTCAGATGCCCGATTTGGAAATTTCGACAGCTAATCTGTCATTGATGAAATGAGCATGAAACTCAAATTGTAGTTTTTCCATTTGTTTATATATCCAATGAAACTGTTTGTCATGTTCACTCGCATAGCGACTTTTCGAAATAATAATTGTTGGAATTAGATAATAATAACAAAAGGACTAGTTTGATGCGTTTCGTTCCTCTCGCTTTAACAGCTCTCGCAATCATGCTCGCGGCGCCCTCTGCAAGAGCTGACGACCCGATTGAATGCTCGGATCAAGAAAGAAGCCTGCCTGCCGGGTCCTACACAGGTATTATAGAAAGTATTATGGTAAAACAAAGTTGGTCCCAGGACTATGTCCATTTCCGCTTTAGAAATGAATCAGATCATAAACTTTATTGCATTAGACAAACGACCAGTGGCAATGCAAATATTGTCGCTTTGGCCAAAAAAGCTTTCCTGCTCGACCAAAAGGTCAGCATTGATACAGCTGATGGTTACTGGGTAACAGCCGTCAATTTCTGAACGACAGAATTAACCCTGCTCTCCCCTTTCTCTGGCGCAATCTACTTCAAAATTGCGCCAGAGTAAAACGCCAGGATGTTATTCGTTCGATAACAACGCCGTTGGTCGTTTTACGGGTCTCTCTCTGTCCCCAAACGTCTGTTCCGGGTGATTTTATTGTTGAAACTATTTTCTTCATTTTTCCTGAACTTCACTGATTGCCTGTGAAAGCTCGCCTGGCCCAACATTTGCTCTAAGGCCGTTTGAGCGGTCACGCCAGTGGACCTACCTTACGACCGGAGTTGAATTTGATGAAACGTCAAGCTTTTTCGGGCAAGTCGACCCGTATCATCGTCTGCATCTCCATTTTCGTTGCGTTGCTCATGGCGCAAGCGCGTCTGGCACGCGCCGTCGAGACACCTTTGGTCGTCTATCGTCTTGCCGGCTTGCCTCCGGCAATCATGTTCGAATTCGGTTTTGAAGCGGACGGAAACGATGCTGACCTCTTACGCTACGCAGCGGGAACTCCGGCACCTGGCCAACCAACAGCCTATCTGGGGACACTGGATTCCTATGAAGCCGCGCTGCAAGCCGCCCGGCGAACTTTGCAATTTGCCCCCGGCTTTCCAGTTTATATTTACGCGATAAGACCGACCAACAATTTCTACAGCGTGGAAACCTCACTGCAATATGCGCGGGACCACCTGCCAAACCCGGAGGCGCGGGAGCAGGCGGCCGACCTTCTGCTTGCAACCCCCCGGACACATGAGTGGGCCGCACGCGGCAATATTCGGGGGGAACAGATTATGAGTGCGCGACATGTTTTTCTCGATCACGGCACGGTGGTGACAGGCGAGTATACGGTTAATCTCAACTATCTTTACCTTCCCCCAGTGACAAACCCCGACCCGATGCCCGTGCACAATGCCAGTGTCGCGGCAGCGAATGTTGCGGAGGAGGCGCAAAGCGTTGTTTTCCTGCCGGCCTCCATAAATGATATGGGATGCCACAAGCCTTCGCAGCATTTCAACGCCGCAAGAACGGACGTTTGCCCGCCCCTCATCCGGCTGTCTTTCAATGAGCTCCGAGCAAGGTTGATGAGCCGGCTCAATGCAACGGGCATCCTTTCAGGCTCGATATCGGGTCAGCTCCTGAGCGTGCTGGGGCATGATGAATTATGAGAGCGCGCTTCCCGTCCCGCGGAAATCCTGATCATCGCCTATCTGCTCGAAAACGACAGATTCCAACCTGAAGCTCATCTTCTGATTTCGTTTACCTGGTCAGAACATAAGAAAGAAACGGCCATGAAATTCCGTAAAGCGATTATTGCATTGGCGTCGACATGGCTCGCGACAGCGAGTTTCGCTGAAGACACGCCTGATGTCGTTTTCCGAGTCAATCTCTCCCCGCCAGAAACCATCTTCAGGGAAGGTTTCACCGCCGTGGGAAATGACAGGGACCTCTTACATTACGTGTCAGGAATGTCCCTCGCCCAGAATAATGAGGCTTATGTCGCGACAACAAGCTCTTTGCCCAATGCCATGGACATTTGTTCAGAATGTGACGAGGAGGTTCTCACAGGGCCTTTATATATTTATTACATCCGCCCGACCGAAAATTTTTACAGTGTTTCGGACTCCATTCGATTTGCGCAGACGGTCCTCCCCAGTCCTGACGTCAGACGAGAAATCGACACGATCTGGCGGGCGACAGCGGGGGAGATGATTTATTATTGGGCCGCCCGCGCCGCCATCTCGGCAGACCAGATCATGGGTGTACGGCGGTTTGACTGGAATAATGGTCATCCGACTTTGGGTGCGCTGGAGCGCAACCCAAATTACGTCTATGACGTGCCCAGGGTCAGCGCCTATCCGATGCCGATCCAGAATGCGACGGTTGAGGCCGCCTTCGTCGTACCCGAGCCGCATGGCGTCGGTTTTGAAGCTGCCGCGATCGTGGACATGCTTCACGGCCCACAATATCAACGACGCGCATCTTTCAAATCGCCGCAATGCCGAACGCTTCAACGCATGACCTTCCCGGAACTGCGCGCGAAGATTATCGCCAGGCTGATTGTCTCCGGCATTCTCCTTGGATCAAAATCCGGTCAGCTTTGGAGCGTACCCGGGCATGATGAACTATGACCGCCCCCTTTTCCCAAACAACCCCTCCAGATCGGGAACGAGACTTTCAAACGACGCGCGTCCCCCGGGATGGCCCGGTGACCTCGCTGATAGGCGACATCCCGACGAGTTCCCGGTCTTATTCTGACCAGACCCGTCATAACCAAAATTTCGCTTCCCTTCCATCAATACAAATCAAGAGATGACGATGAAACTCCTAACGGCCGCCCTCCTTACGGCTTCAACTCTATTTGCTTCGGCGAGCTACGCGATAGATACTCCCATGCAGGTCTATAAGGTGTCTTTCCAACCGCCAGAGACGGTGTTCAACGCGGGCTTTGTATCTCCAGGTCATGATAGAGATTTGATCCGCTACGTATCCGGAGTATCGACCGGTGATGAGCACTCTGGCTACATCTCAACGTTGGAGTGGATAGTCGATGCGACATCGATCAGCGAAGCCACCGCGCGACGCAATCCTGAGCGCCCGATATATATCTATGAAATTCGCCCGACGGAAAACTTCTTCAATGTCGGGCAATCGATCTTACAGGCCTGGCGCGTATTGCCGCCTGGTGCGGCCAGGGAGCAGGTCAATGATCTCTACCTCGCAACCCGACATTGGTCGCGGACGACGTGGGCAGCTTCCGCCGCGATCGCGGGCGATCAGATTTACGGCGCACGAAGATATTACTGGAATAACGGTCAACCTCATTTCGGGCCCCGCATCGTTAACCCGAATTATTATTATCTGCCGCCAGAATCAAGCCGCGGCCCGATGCCCGTGCGAAATGCGACGGTCGACGCCGCAGAGGTCGCTGATGATGCCCATAACGCCGGATTTGTGCCCGCCGCGGTTGTCGATATGGCGTGTAATGCGCAGCCCAGGCGCCTCGCCGCATCCCAGACGCCCCTTTGCCCACCGGTTGAGAGCCTCTCCTTTAGCACGCTCCACTCGCGGACGATCGCGAAGTTGATCGCTAACGGCATTCTTATGGGTAGTACGTCCGGTCAACTCCTGAGTGTGCCTGGCCATGATGAGCTTTGACCGCCCCCCTTTCCCCAACCACGCCGCCAGTTCGGGAAAACACCATCGCCCTCTGCGCAGGCACCCGGATGCACTGCTGGCGCCATGAAAAAGCCCCTGCGCGACAATGTATTCCTGGCACGCCGCACAGGCAGATCGTCACCGCGGCCGTGTTTTCACGCAATGACTGCAAAATCAGAGATGACCATGAAACGCTTATTAGCCGCCCTTCTCGTTGCTTCAGGGTTTTTGACTACTCAAAGCCACGCAGCGCCCCCGCCTGAGAAGGTTTACAAGGTCTCCTTCCAACCGCCGGAAACCACTTTCAGTAGCGGCTTCGTCACGGTCGGTCACGACAGGGATCTCATCCGCTACGTGTCGGGCGCATCAACGGAGGATGACAGCACCGCTTACGTCTCAACGATAGATCTTTGGTATGATGTGTCACTGATCAGTGAGGAGGCCGCAAGAAGAAACCCTGAGCGCCCGATTTACGTCTATGAAATTCGCCCGACGGAAAATTTCTTCAATGTGGAAGAGTCCCTTTTATTAGCCCGGGATCTTCTGCCACCTGGCGCGGCCAGGGAGCAGGTCAATGATTTATGGCTCGCGACGCGGCATTGGACGGAAGGGGCCTGGGCTGCCACTGCCGCGATTGCGGGTGATCAGATTTCCGGCGTGCGGAGATATTTCTGGAATAATAATCGACCCTATTTCGGCCCCTTTGAGGCAAACCCGAATTACTACTTCCTGCCACCAGGGGTAAGCCGCGGCCCGATGCCCGTGCGAAATGCAACGGTAGACGCCGCCGACGTCGCGGAGGAGGCTCACGGCGTCGGATTTGTGCCCGCTGCGATTGCCAATATGGCATGCGATGCGCAACCTCAGGTTCGCGTTAACGCGAAGAGGCGCCTCTGCCCACCTTATGAACATCTCCCCTTCAGCACGCTCCACGCGCGGACGATCGCGAGGCTGATTGCCCCAGGCATTCTGATGGGTTCGGTCTCCGGCCAGCTTCGTGCGGTCCCAGGACATGACGAATTGTGATTTTTCGCCCGAAACCAACTCTTTTCGATCAAGGAGGGAAAGAGCAGCGTACGGCAGGTTAATATTATCATGCGACGTGCATAACGTCTGACGACGCCACATTATCAACATTTAATGACGTTTGATAAAAATGGGACATGGACCACGCTCGATTTTTACAAAAAAGACAAGAACGGAGATCATTATGAAGTTACTGATAGCTTCTCTTTTTATTACTTCGTCATTTTTTACTTCAGTGAGCTACGCCATCAACCCGCCAAGATGGGTTTATAAAGTCGACCTGCAGGATCCGACGCATAAATTCTCTGAAGGTTGGGTGAGGCAGGGCAACGACCGGGATCTTCTCCGCTACCTGACCTGGACCTCCGTGCGGGATGAGAGCACATACTATATTAGTTCAAATGAATTTTTATATGATGTAGAGCCTGTTGCTGAAGACATCGCGCGCAACCATCCCGACCGGACCGTCTATATCTATCAAATTCGCCCGACGGATAATTTTCAAAATCTGGAAGAGTCGGTGCGATTTGCCAGGGATGTCCTCCCGCCTGGTGAAGCCAGAGAGGAATTACATCAGGCATGGCTTGCAACGCGGTATTGGGCGCACGGGTCATGGCCAGCCGGCGCCGCAATTTCCGGCGCGCAGATTTTTGGCGCAACGCCGTATAACTGGGTCAATGGTCGGCTGAGGATAGGCCGCTTCATCCCGAACCCGGATTATCTTTACGCACTGCCGGAGGTTAGCAACGGCCCGATGCCCGTGCGGAATGCGACGGTTGAAGAGGCCGTTATTGCTGAAGACCCGCACGGTATCGGCTTCATCCCGGGCGCGATTGTCCCTGACGGATGCAACGCCCAGCCGAGACGCCTCGGCGCAACCCCGTCCACCTCATGCCTGCCCCTTAAACGTGTGTCCCTTAATACGCTTTACAGCAAGACAATCGCGAAAATGATCGCTGCCGACATCCTTATGGGGACAACATCAGGTCAACTCTGGAGAGAGCCAGGTCATGATGAACTATGAATTCCGCGCTTTAAACAAACTTTTCGATTAGAGAAAGGAAATATCATCGAACGATAGGTCAGTGTTATAATGCATCGAATATGTCGGCCGACTTTGCCATACCATTGATTCGTCAATTGCGTTTAATGAACGCAATTGATGGCTAACGCTCCATTTTAAAAAAAATAATACAGTAATGGAGGTCATTATGAAGGTCTTGGCAGCCTCTCTATTCTTCACTTCGTCATTTTTTACGACAGTCTGTTACGCAGTAAACCCGCCGGACTGGGTTTATAGAACCTCCATGTCGGAGCCGGCGCAAATCTTTTCTCAAGGATGGGTTTCGCCGGGGCAGGACAGGGATCTCCTTCACTTTCTGACTTGGAATTCCGGGCAGGAAGACAACACGTATTACATCTCCACAAATGAACATCTGTCCAATGTAGAACCTCTCGTCGAAAACTTCGCTCGGAACTATCCTAATCGGACCGCTTATATTTACTTAATTCGCCCGACCAACAATTTTCACAATTTGCAAGAGTCAGTGCGTTTTGCACGTGATGCTCTTCCGCTTGGCGAGGCAAGACAGACACTGTATCAAACATGGCTCGCGACGGCTCATTGGGCGCAAGGGATATGGACGGCCGACGGCGAAATTTCCGGCGCGCAGATTTTTGGTGCAGCGCCGTATCATTGGGTCAATGGGGAGCTGAGAAGGCAAACCTTTATTTACAATCCGAATTTCCTCTACGCATTGCCAGAAGCAAGCCACCGCCCGATGCCTGTGCGGAATGAAACGGTTGAAGAAGCGGTTGTTGCTGAAGACCCGCACGGTGTCGGCTTCATCCCGGGCGCGATTATCCCTGACGGGTGCAACGCGCAACCGAGACGCCTCGGCGCAACCCCGTCCACCCCATGCCTGCCCCTTAAACGTGTGTCCCTTAATACGCTTTACAGCAAGACAATCGCGAAAATGATCGCTGCCGACATCCTTATGGGGACAACATCAGGTCAACTCTGGAAAGAGCCCGGTCATGACGAGCTTTGAGTGACGACCGTCTGAAGGCGCATCCTCATTGAGGGGTCGCGTCGCGCGACGCCGAAGCACGCCGATGTCGCAGCGCATCACTCTGGTTTGACTATCGCATCATCATAATAAGAATGGAATTCATCATGAAATTTCTGGCAACCACGCTCTTTATAGCCTCGTCAATTTTTTCCACGGCAAGTTACGCCGTAAGCCCGCCCGATAAAGTCTACACCTTCTCCTTTCAGCCGCCCGCAGAGGTTATTGATCAGGGTCGCGGGATAAGCCTGCCTGATGAGAGAATGCAATATTGGGCGGCAGCGGGTTGGCAATTTGGCACAAACCAACATTACATCTCATTAATGGGAGAAATGGATAGATTGACGGGTATCTTAAGTCAGATCGCGGAACATTTTCACTTTGATCCGCTTTACGTCTATGAAGTCCGCCCGACAGAAAATGTTTATAGCGTCGAGGAATCGCTACAATTTGCCATGAGTGTGCTGCCGGCAGGTGAGGCGAGAACCCAGATGCGCACAGCATGGCTTTCATCGCGCACGTGGACATCCTCTATGTGGGCATCCACCAGAATGATTCCCGTCGAGCAGATTATCGGCGTGAGAGAGCTGCGTCTGGTGAATGGCAGGTTCGTACCGGGCGACCTCACACGTAACCCGAATTACATGTTCGATGAACCACAGGTAAACCCTAATCCGCTGCCAATAAGAAATGCGACAGTTGAAGCCGCCGCAGTGGCGGAAGACCCGGAAGGGGCCGGCTTTATACCCGGGCCGATCGCCTCTATGGTATGTAACGCGAAACCCCAACGTCTGGGCGCATCCCAGACCGATAGCTGCCCCCTGCAGGTAAATAAGCTTTCTTTCGACGCGCTTTACGGCAAGACGGTCGCGAAATTGATCGCGGCCGGCATCCTTATGGGTTCGACCTCAGGGCAACTGCTCGTCGTACCCGGACATGATGAGCTTTAAACCGCGCATCACAATCCCGACGACATGGCCGATCACGAACAGAGGACGATGAAGTCGGGATATTGTACAAACGACTGCCAAAGACGCGTCGAACCATACCTTTATTTTCTGAGAAAAATCTTTTCAAATAATCCATCAATCTGGCTTTTTCTTCACCTTATAAATATAATAATGGAGGTTAACATGAGAGTTCTAGCCGCCTCGCTTTTTGTCATCTCATCGTTGTTCGTTTCGATAGGCCACGCTGAAGATACGCAAAAAAAACTCTATAAAATATCTTTCGATCCGAAGGAGAAAGTTTTCGCCGAAGGCTTTCCAATTGCGGGTGATGACAGTGACTTCCTCCATTTCGTCGCCGGTTCGTCAGTAAGGGAGGGACGCGCCCGCTTCATTCCTCTTTTCGACCATCTTTATGTCGTGATGGAACGCGCCGAGCAAATAGCCAACGCTAACCCTGGGACGCCGCTTTACGTTTACGAGGTCCGACAGACACCAAATTTCTATAACGTGATGCGATC
>NZ_JAWJZZ010000004.1:0-7500 GCF_036452135.1 Sorlinia euscelidii
GCGCCCCGCCCTTTTCGCATCGGAAGAAAATTGCCGCCCTGGGGCGGGATAGACTATCGACGCGAACCAACCCGAACACGGAAGATGCTTTCGGGCCGTGATGAATCCTGTCCGCCGGTCTTCAGCCCTTAAGCAAAAGCCGAGGGCCAGAGATCAGGGTTTCGCGGCGTTGGCACCGCTTGAGACAGAATTGCCAACCGCGCTGACATCGCGCCCGGCACCGCCAATCGTGTGACAGGCAGCGAGGCCGCCGAGAAAAGCGACGGCGCAAGCGAAACGCCAGACGGGTTTAGCATTAAACAAGTTGGACATGATCGTCACCTTTGGTCGGGTCAACGCGGTGTGGCCGCGCTTGCCCCGCTTGTCACGGCATTGCCGGTCGCGCTGACATCACGTCCCGCGCCGCCGATCGTGTTGCAAGCAGCAAGTGCAAGAATCATGGTCGCCGCGACAAGGCCGCGACCGATATCTGAAGTAGATGGTTTCTGCATAGAGTTTCTCCGTAAATAACCAGAGATAAAAAACGTTTTATGATGTCAGGAGTTACTTTTTCATGTTCAAAAATCTGCGCCCACTGGTCATAATGCGACTGGTAGGGGCGTTGCAGGGACGTGGAAGTTCATCAAGCGTCTTCGCTCTGTCACTCATCCCCTTGGAGGAACGCGAATTTGGCCAGACCCATGGTGCTTTTCCGGGATGATCTTCGTCTCGCTGACCACCCGGCGCTCAGTGAAGCCTGTAAAGATAAACGCGACATTATTTGCCTCCTCATGCTGGATAAAGGCCCGAAAATCCGCCCGATGGGTGGCGCGGCGCGCTGGTGGCTGCATGGTGCGATCGCGTCCCTGCGCGCCGCGCTCCGCAAGCGCGGTGGCGAATTGCTGGTTGTCGAAGGGGATGCGCGGGACATTGTGCCGCACCTCGCGCGTCATTTTGCGGTTTCGGACGTCTACGCCCATTATCGTTACGGGTCGGCGGAGCGCGATGTTGACGCGACCATCGGTAAGGCACTTGAGCAGGACAATATAGGGTTTCACCAATATCACGCCGCGGTTCTCTGTCCCCCTGAAACGATCAAGAACGGCGCGGGGCAGGCTTTTAAAGTGTTTTCGGCTTTCTGGCGCGCCATGCAGGCGGGGCCGCCGATTCATCCGCCCCTGCCGCCACCGGCCCATATTTCTTTTATCGCTGACGCGGAATTGCCGGGTGACGTCACGGCTTTTGATGAAAGCGCCTTATTGCCGACCCGACCCGATTGGGCCAAATCGATTGCGGAAGTCTGGACACCGGGGGAAGAGGCAGGGTTGGAAATCCTGCGCGATTTTACAGAAAATGGCCTCGCCGACTACAACGCCAAACGAAATTTCCCGTCATTCGAGGCGACCTCACGCCTGTCGCCCTATCTGCGCTTCGGGCATGTGTCCCCGAAACAGATATTCCACGCCATTGCGGATAAACGTAGTCGGGGGAAGGCGCGCTTCCAGTCAGAAATTGCCTGGCGAGACTTCGCGATTTACAATCTGCTTCACAGCCCCGATATGACGACGAAAAATTTGCGGCCTCAATTCAACCATATGGCGTGGCGGCATGAGCCGAACATGATCCGCCTCTGGCAGAAGGGCCAGACGGGGATACCAATCGTCGATGCCGGGATGCGTCAATTATGGCAAACAGGCTGGATGCATAATCGCGTGCGCATGATTGTCGGCTCCTTCCTTACCAAACATCTGCTGACAAAATGGCAGGAGGGGGAGGCATGGTTCTGGGATACGCTGGTCGATGCGGACGCGGCCTCCAATGCCATGAACTGGCAATGGGTCGCGGGTTCCGGGATCGACGCGGCGCCTTATTTCCGTATCCTCAATCCTGTCCTTCAGGGTGAAAAATTTGATGGTCAGGGTGATTATGTCCGCCATTTTATACCTGAGATCGCGAAACTTCCGGACGCTTACATCCAGCATCCCTGGGATGCGCCGGAGGATGTCCTCAAAAAAGCGCAGATCACTCTGGGGAAGGATTACCCGAATCCGTGCATCGACATCAAGGAAGGGCGTGCCCGCGCCATGAAAGCCTTTGAAGCTCTCTAACGTCAGGGCGTCGCGCTCTGAACGGCCTGTTTTGCGGAAACGGTGACAGTATGCGTCGCCTCGCCTGAGACGAGGTCAAGTGGGATCGGCTCTCTGAGGGGAAGGGACGCGTCGAACGATTCGATGACTTCCATATTATCGCGTATCGGGTAGGCATGTGGCCCGATCAGAATCTGATGCCCCTCTGTCAGGCGCATGGGGCCAAGTTCCTCCCCGGCCTCGGAAGCGATGGTAATCCTATCACCATGCATCAGAGTGGCGCAGGCGCGCAGGAAGCCGTCCGTCAAAAGCGAGAAATGTTCCCATTCACTCGGGTGCTCTGCATCCATGTGGATGTGGAAATTCGGCGTGCTCCGCATATATCGCGGGTGCGCGCCATCGTACGACAGGAATGTTGCGAGATTACCGGCGGAGATCTCGACTTTCATTTTCGGTAGCGGCATGGGCAGGGACACGGCTTTTTCAAGCATGGCCTCAAATCTCTCGGGCAATGGGTTTGGCGCGCGCAGAAAAATGCCCGGAACGCGCCCGGGCGCGGGGTTGATCGTGTTGAGATGATCCCGCAAAAGATCGAGATCAACAAAACGGCCAAAATAATCGAGCAACCAGTAACGTCGGAGGGAAAAGCCGAGATTCTGCATGATCGTCCTTTTACCATCCACCTGATAACAGGCGGTCACGTCGGCCCGGCGGGCGGTCCAGACAATATCGGCGATTCAATTCTTGATGTTGTTTTGGATAACGCAAACCATCTTCCGGCTCAAGCTGGCAGTTTGGCCAAAGCGAGGCATTTCCGCATCAGGCTCGGGAGGGCCTGATCGGGGAGATCCTCCATCGCGCACGGCACCGCATCGACAATCATCTCCGGCGTCATGAGGGGGGCGAGGCACGATGTCCTCGCGGCGTTCCATGAAGTGACTTCTACCTCATATACGTCAAGATAAAGGGTCAGGTGCGTAAATACATGTTTGACCCGCCCGAGATACAGCCATGGTCCGGCGGACGCACCTTTCTGCAGGCTATCAGGCGGCGCGGAAACGGAAATCCAGTCACTTCCGGGGAGCGCCATCATCGCCGCGAGGAGCCCCTTATCCGGCCGTTTTCGCAATAAAACAGAGGGGCCCGGTCCGCGGATGATCAACGCCGTGCCATGGCTGTCGGGACGCTGTTTTTTAGGCGCTTTAACCGGGTAAGATTCAGCTTTTCCCTGTCGATGCGCGGCACAATCCTGCTGCCACGGACATAACATGCATTTCGGCCGTCGCGGCGTGCAGATTGTGGCACCTAGATCGAACAAAGCCTGCGCGAAATCGGACGCCCGCGCCTGCGCAGGCGCGTCGTCATTCAATGTCGCGGCGAGAGTGGCAAGGTGCTTCTTCCCGGCGGGGAGCGGCGTCCCGGCTGCAAAGAGCCGCGCCGTAACGCGCTCGACATTGCCGTCAACCGGGATGACCGGCACATTGAAGGCGATGGAGGCAATGGCCCGCGCCGTGTAGGGGCCAATGCCCGGCAGGGCTTCCAGAGCCGGGACGGTTTGGGGGAAAGCGCCGCGCGCCGCCAGTTCTTGCGCGCAAAGATGCAGGTTGCGCGCCCTGCTGTAATAGCCCAGCCCGGCCCAGGCCGCCATGACGTCATGCTGCGGTGCCGCGGCCAAAGCTTGAACCGAAGGGAAACGCGCGATAAACCTCAAAAAATAATCATGTACCGTCACAACCGTTGTTTGCTGCAGCATTATTTCGCTCAGCCAGACGTGATAGGGGTCCGATTTCTGCCCCGGCAAGGCGCGCCACGGCATGATGCGGCGGTGATGATCATACCAGAGCAGCAGTGAGGCAGCAGAGAAGGTCACACGAGCGATATGAAGAAATCCGACACAGCGCGCAAGCCCAGGACGACCCGTCCCGCGCCCGGCCCGGTGGAAAAAGAGGCGCGGCGTGTTTTCGGCATGAGGGCGCTCGGCGCCTTGATTGATCCTGTCGCCCGCCCTGCCCTGAAACGCCGGCCCAGCCTCGCTGTGCAGATTATCCTCGATTGGCCACATATTGTCGGGCCTTCCTTGGCGCGAATGTCAACGCCAAGGAAATTGTCAGGCGGCACATTGACAATCGCCTGTGCCGGGCCTGTCGCGGTTGAGATGCAATATCTGATTCCCCAACTCCTGGAACGCATCAATGGCTTGGCGGGTGGGGCGTCTGCACGCGGAGGTCGTCAATCCCCGCTACTTTTCAGGGACCAATCCTCGATCGTGACCCGGGTGCGAATCATTCATGATGCGGTTCTGGAAGAGGTTACTGAACGTCCAGCGCGCATACCGGCGGAGCCGATCACGATTGAAGAAGGTCATCATCAGCCGATCCAGGATGTATTGCAACGATTAGGGGGTCTTATCTCCGCGCGGGAACGCGATAAACCGCCTTCCTGAAACGACATCCACTGGCGTAACCCGGCTTGATTCTCAGGGCCGCTTTGTGCGACTGCGTGCCGATATTCATAAATTTGAGTCGGGTTAATCCCGTCCGCGTCCAGGTCGATCGCTGCGACCCGTCGATGCATCGTGAGAGGATTATAACAGGATGAACGCGGAACCCATCGATATTCTTATCCTGGCGCCACAATTTGCCCATGCTCAGGCGCCCAGGACGCATGAATATATCCTGCATGATTATGAATCCATTGAGGCTATCGGCGCGGCAGCGCACAGGATAAGGGGGCTCATCACAGATGGTGCGCGCGGCGCGCCGCGAGAACTTCTTGAGGCTCTACCGAATCTTGAAATCATCAGTGTCTGCGGCGTGGGCTATGATCGGATTGATCTGGAAACATGTCGCCGTCGACAGATCAACGTCACGACGGCACGTGGGGTGCTTTCGGCCGACGTTGCGGATATGGCCCTTGCCCTGACATTGGGCGTTTTACGACGCGTCGTCGCTGCTGATCGCTTCGTCCGCGCGGGCGATTGGCGCCCGACGCATCATTTCCCGCTTTCCACGTCACTGAAAGGCAAGCGCATGGGCATTGTCGGGATGGGCGATATCGGCATTGAAATCGCGCGGCGTGCGCAGGCTTTCAGGATGGAAGTCGGCTACCATAATCGTCGCATCAAAGAGGACAGCCCTTTTTCCTACCACCCCGACCTGATCTCGATTGCCCGCTGGTCTGACGTGCTTGTCCTGTGCCTTCCCGGGGGAGACGCGACACGGCACGTGGTCAATAAGGACGTGCTGGATGCGCTGGGGCCTGACGGGTTTCTCATCAATGTAGCGCGTGGCTCCGTGATCGATGAGCCCGCCTTGATCTCGGCGCTTCAGGAACGGCGGATCAAAGGGGCAGGGCTGGACGTCTTCGCCGATGAGCCGCATGTGCCGCCGACTCTGAAATCATGTGACAACGTTGTTCTGCAACCGCATATCGCCTCCGCCACGCGGGAGACACGGGCTGAGATGGCGGCGCTCGTTTTCCGAAACCTCGACGCGCAATTCGCTGCGCGCCCTTTACTGACGCCACTCGCCTTTTGAGCTGTCGGGACGTGCGGCCGTGTCGCGCCTTGTCACGTTTCGTGATTCGCGCGTTAAACCGTACTGTAACGTTTCGGCGTTCACGCTTGCGACAGTGTTTATCCGGTTCACAAGCGTTTCTGCGCGTCGGTTAAGGGGAGAGAACCACCTATTTCGGTATAAATCTCGTTTTTCCCTTGACGATATCGCGATTTTCGCGGTCGTACTCTTCGTTTGCCGTTAAAACAGGCTTAGTATTTCGGGCTGATGCGTTACGGAGATATGGCGGTATGAGCACGCGGGGGAAGATCATCACATTCGGCGAGATCCTCGTCGAAATTGTCGCGGACACGGTGGGTGTCGGCTTCCAGGAAACGATGGGTTTGCGTGGGCCATTCCCTTCCGGTGCACCCGCGATTTTTATTGATCAGGTGGCGCATCTCGAAGTGCCCTGCGGCATTATCTCCTGCGTCGGGGACGATGATTTCGGGCGATTAAATATCGCGCGCCTCGAGCGCGACGGTGTCGATGTCTCTGCCATCGCATTTTCCCCCAATCTCACGACAGGCAGTGCTTTCGTCCGTTATCGTCCCGATGGATCGCGGGATTTCGTCTATAATATTCGTGGCGGCGCCTGTTCGGAAACGCGACTGACAGCGGCAGCGCATCACCTGCTTGATCAGACCGCGCATTTCCACCTCATGGGCTCGTCACTCTTTTCCCCGATCATGATTGAGGAAGCGATGATTGCCGTGCAGAAAGTGCGGGAGAAAGGCGGCAAGGTTTCCTTTGATCCGAATATACGTAAGGAGATGCTATGCGCCCCCGGAATGCGCGGCGCCATGCTGAATATCCTGAAATGCTGCGATCTTTTCCTCCCCAGCGGCAATGAGCTGGTGGCCCTCACCGACGCCACGGATGAGGAAGGCGCTATTGAAGAAATCTTCCGCCTCGGCGTGTCGGAGGTCATCCTCAAAAAAGGGGGAGAGGGCTGCGTTTTCTTCAGCCGTGACCAGCGCATTGCCGTCCCGGCCTTTCCGGTTGCGGAAATAGACCCGACCGGCGCTGGCGATTGTTTCGGCGCGACTTATGTCGCCTGCCGCTATCTCGGCAAGTCAGTTGAAACGAGCCTGCGTTATGCTTCCGCCAGCGGTGCCCTCGCCGTGTCCGTGCTCGGACCGATGGAAGGGCGCGCTGATTTCGCGGCGCTGGACGCTTTTATTGGAGAAAAAGGGGTAAGCGTATGACTGACAATCCTCTGACAAATCTTCGCGCATCCTATGATGCCGGTAAGGCTCAGGGCATCGTTTCCGTCTGTTCCGCGCATCCGATCGTCATTGAAGCGGCCCTGGCCCGCGCGGCGCGACGACGAACCATGGCGTTGATTGAAGCGACCTGTAACCAGGTGAACCAGGATGGTGGCTATACGGGCATGACGCCAGCCGATTTCCGGCGCTATGTCCTCGACATCGCCGACCGCGTGGGGCTTCCACATGACCGCGTGATACTGGGTGGAGACCATCTCGGCCCCAATCCATGGAAAAATCTGCCGCCTGACGAGGCCATGCAGAAAGCCTGCGACATGATCGCCGCTTACGCTGAGGCCGGTTTCGTGAAACTCCACCTTGATGCCAGTATGGGTTGCGCGGGTGAGGCCGCCCATTTGCCCGATGATATCGTCGCTGAACGGGCTGTCATGATGGCGGCGCGGGCGGAGGCCCATGCGAAAATCCCGCCCGTCTATATTATCGGGACGGAGATCCCGACGCCGGGCGGCGCGACGGAAGCGCTTGACCATCTCGCCCCGACGACGCCGGAATCGGTGCAGGCGACGTACCGCGTCCATAAAGCGTCTTTTCAGGCGCAAATCCCTCAGGCCTGGGCGCGCGTGATCGGGATTGTAGTGCAACCGGGCGTTG